>JAPLSP010000643.1 GCA_026398575.1 Candidatus Sumerlaeota bacterium
GATTCGAAAACTGTTGGGCCTGGGCACGCCGTGGCGGCGCAATATGGCGACGCGAAAACGAACGTCGAGAGGGAAGGGGAAAGGCAGCTAAAAATGTCATACGGTTATGGCGGCAAGCCACCTTACTCCAAAAGCTGGCGCAGCTCCTGTCCGCATGAATATTCATTTCTTGCCCATCTTTCCCCGGGCTCGGGCGCGGGCGGCTAGCAAGCGGTTGGTGGCGGCTTGCTCGATGGTTGGTTCTTGTGCGGCGGCGCTATTGTCTTCTTTAGGGAGAGGTGGCGGCGACGCGGCCAATACTGCTGATGCGCTCGACACTTCTGATGCGTTCGAGGCTTCAGATGTGCCCGATGCGCCTTCTCCCATGCTCAATCGCTTGGCGACGTCGCCGCGGATATAAGGCGCTGCGGCGGCAGCAGCTGTTGCAGCGGTTTCCTTCTGCTCTTTCTGCTCCTTGCGCGCCGCTTTCGTCGCTGGCTTTACAGGCGTATCGGCTCCTGTAACCGTCGCCAGACCTGCCAGTTCTCCCGGCGCCGCTGCTTCGCTCTGCGAAGGCGCCTCGCCAATCCGCGCGCGGGCCCGGCGTTTGCTGGCCTTGAGCGCCGCCATCCGCTCGTCGCTAAATGTCCGCCGCCGGAAGCCGATCATCGGAATGAGTTTTTCCACAAACCGCCAGACCACTTCCCAATGCTCGGTATCCAGCCGGACGCGCCGCACGCCGATATCCAAGGGGATCAGCAGCAATGCCAGCCATGCCAGCGGATACCAGATATCCTGCGGCGAGCGGACGCCATGCCCGCGGTGTTTGAACCACTCCGGCAGCGCGGGGGCGATCCGTCCCGCGGTCGCTTCGGCGATCTGCTTCATCAGATAGTGGTTGGATTTCAGGTCGCGATATTCCGGCGGATAGGAGACGACGAAGCCGGCGGTGGCGGGCGGTTGTTTGCCGCCGGTGACCGTGGCGATGAAGGCGCCGTCTTTGGCGGCGTCGAAGTCGCCTTCATAGCGCCCCGGGCCTGTCTGGCGCAGGGGGACGCGCAGCGTTTCGAAATCCGGCGTGACGACGTTGGCGCCGAGATCGAGGAAATTGATGAACTGCTCGTCGCCTTCATTGACGGCGTCCACGACGATCTTGCCCTTGCTTCCCTCGACGGTCACGCGCGGATGCAGCGCCCCCTGCCGCGCGTTGCGCATGACCCACCGCGCGCACTGCGGCCAGAACTTGTTGAAGCCGGTCCACTCCACCCATTCGGACGCCCACCGGTTCTTGGCGTCGGAAGCGAAGGCCAGCGACTTGCCCAGGCCGTATTGCCAGACGGCGAGTATCGGCGCGGTGTGGTCCTTGACGGTGGAACGCAGGATGAGCTCGGAGTTCGGCTTCTGCTCCGTGGCGACGAAGCCCTTGAGCGGCGGCAGGGCGCCGATCCCTTTCAGGATTTCATGCGATTGGGAAACGGCGGGAACGAAGGGTTGTTCGATCAGATACGAGCGCTGCACGCGGACGGTTTCTTTCGTGAAAATACGCGGCGTGTCGCGCGGATCAATGGTGGCGTAAAACTTTCCGTTTCCCATGCGCGCCAGTTCTTCGAGCAGCTTCTTGTCGGCGTCCGGACCGACGCCGACAGTCGAAAGCGTGATGTTTGCGGCCTTCATGCGCCGGATGATGTGATCCCAATCGCCCGGCGCCGTCATGCCATCGGTCAGGGCGATGATGTGTTTGATCTGGGCTTTCTCGGCTTCGAGCGCATCGGCGGCCATTTCCAGCGCCGGATACATCGCCGTGCCGCCGCCGGCGGCGATGGAAAAGATGCGGTCAATGATGACGCTACGATTCTTCACGTCCGTCATGGGTTGGACCCATTTGCCCGCCGAATCGAAGGTGACAACGCCGACGCGGTCGCGCGGCGTCATCATCTCGATGGCGCGGGCAGCGGCTGCGCAGGCGAGCTTGACCTTGGTTTCGCCGTGCGTCCCCATGCTCATGCTGCCGGACTTGTCTATCGCCATAGCAAGCGCCAGACTGGGGAATTGCATCTTGTCCTTGAGTTCCATGTTGACGGGAAGGGCCTCCTCGACCGGCGTCTTGGCGTAGCCCCCGACGCCGAAGGAATCTTCGCCGCCGATCATGGCCAGGCCGCCGCCCATGTCGCGCACATAGACGTTGAGGACCTTCATCTGCTCTTCCGACAGCTGATTGGCGGGAATGTTGGCCAGGAAAATCGCGTCGTAGTTTTGCGCCTGGGCGGCCGCGATGGGGGGCGAGGGCGCCGCCTCGACGGGAATGTTGTCCACCTTGAGCGCATTGGAGATGAAGCGCGCGTCCTCCGGTTCGCCCACGATCAGGATGCGCGGTTTGCCGGCGATCAGGCTGAAGGCGGCGGCGTGGTTGTTGTCGGGCGTGGTGTCGCGCAGGCTTTCAATCCTCGCCTCGTATGTGTGGAAGCCGGAGTCTTTTTCGGAATGCTGGATCGTGAAAATGTTTTTCCCTTCGCGCAGCATGACTTCCTGTTTGGCCACGAAAGGGCCGTCGCGATAAAGCCGCAGAGTGGCCGGACCCGGCGAGGTGGTGTCCACCGTGATCTTGATATCGAACGGCTTGTCCACGTCTTCACGATCGGGAACCTGGACGCGCTCGACGAGGGTTTCGCCCGCGATCTGGCGTTCGATGGGATGGACGTCAATCGCAATGCCGCCGGCCGAGGCCATGCGGACTTCCTGCTCGGCCGAGCCGACGTTCTGGTTGCCGTCGGTGAATAGGATGATGCGCTTTTCGGCGTCCTCGGGGAAAAGACCCGAGGCCAGGCGCAAGGCGCGGCTCAAATCTGTCCGGCGCTGCGAGACGACGGCCGTGAACTTTTGAAAGGCCGGCTTGACGGCAGGCGACATTTCCACCGCGGCGTCTTCGCCAAAAACGATCACGCCCGCCAGGTCCTGGGGCGTCATGGTTTCGACCGAGGCGGCGATGCTGTCCAGAATGGATTTGTCCAAATCGGCGCGCGCGCTGTCGGATCCATCCACCAGGAAAAGGACGCAAAGTTTTTCAGAGAATCGAACCCATTGCGCGCCGCCCAGAGAAAAGATCAGCAGCAGCAGAATCAGCGCGCGCAGCGCCAGCGCCAGCCAGCGCCGCGTGGGCGAGAGCGCCACCAGGCTTTTGCGCGCGATGATATAGAGCAGCGGCAAGAGCGGCAGCAGCCAAAGAGCGGCGGGATGGGTGAAACTGAGGGGGAATTGCCACATGGCGAGGGAATGTAAAATGAAAAATGAAAAATGAGAAATGTAAAATGAACAGCGATTTCGCGTTCATGGAAGTGAGCGCGAATCATCTGCCGGGCATTATTCTTGTTTCTCCGAAGCGGGTTTCATTTCTCATTTTACATTTTACATTTTACATTGTTATCTTCGGATGATTTCGCTCTCGTCCATGCGGAACCGCTCGCCCAGGTAGAGTTTGCGGGCCTGCTCGTCGTTGATCAGGAATTCAGCCGGTCCTGAAATCTCGACTCTCCCCTCGAAGATAATATACGACCGGTCGGTGATCGCCAGGGTTTCGCGGACGCTATGGTCCGTGATCAGCACGCCGATATTACTGTCGGCCATCTGATGGATCACGTCCTGCAGGTCTTCGACGCCTTTAGGGTCCACGGCGGCGAACGGCTCGTCGAGCAGAATGAACTTGGGCTGTGTTACCAACGCGCGCGCGATCTCAACACGCCGCTTTTCGCCGCCCGAACACTCATAGCCGAGATTTTTGCGCACATGGTTGATGCCCATGTCCTCCAGGATGCTTTCCTGCCGCTCCTTGCGTTCGGCGGGGGTCAGCGGCAAGGTTTCGAGGATCGCTTTGATGTTATCCTCGACGGTCAGTTTGCGGAAGATCGAGTCTTCCTGCGCCAGATAGCTGATGCCTTTACGCGCGCGAATGAACATCGGGTCATGAGTGATTTCATCGTCATCAATGTAAACCCGCCCGGCGGTGGGGCGGCACAGGCCGATGATCATGTTGAAGCTGGTTGTTTTGCCCGCGCCATTGGGCCCCAGCAGGCCGACGATCTCGCCTTGCCGAAGTTCGATGTTCACGTCATTGACAACGCGCCGTCCGCTATACGATTTAACGAGCCCTTTGCCGCGCAGAACGGCTTTATATTCCTGGATTGTTTTGAACTTGCCCATACGCTTTTGCGCCGCCTTTCGCTGGACAATCCTTCGCGCGAGAAATACACACCCGCTGCGCGCTGTCGCCAGCGGTCAAATAGTGATTTCTTCATATCCTTCCCTACCCAGCCGGGTCAAGGAGGATAGCTCTCATGCCTGGCGCGGTAAACCGCAGCCAAATGTAAAATGAAAAATGAGCAATGATAAATTGAAAATGAATGACCGATTCTGCATCAGCATTAAAAATTTGAAAATTTGCCCTGCAAGATGCTGCGTCAGCGCTGCCTTGCTTTAGCGGTGTCGTTGCGGTCGTTGCAGGCCTTCCGAGAATGCTGACCAAAGAAATTTGAAATTTGAGATCTGAAATTTGAAATATCCGAGTGAGAGACGAATTCTCATTCCAGCAGCGCAAGAAGCTGAGATTATTTTCAAACTCAGTTTGAAAAAATATGCTGCTTCGCGGCGCGACATCCGTGTTATCCGCGAAATCCGTGGTTAATTTTCAACCACGGATTTCGCGGATAACACGGATGGCAATGAACAACAACATGTTGTCGTTCGGCGCGGGATAATGGCATAATGTATGACAAAATAATACATACATTCTCGTAGGAACATAGCTGAATGAGGAAATAGTTCTGCATTATTTTGTCACTCGTGCTCTGGGCGTTTGGTTCACTTGTGTGGGATGCGCCCTCTGCGGAAATTTTTGTTGGGAATTCTTGTTGGGAATCCGATTGACTGCCCATGATTAATCGGCATAGTGACTTGCTCTGAGATGATGCGATCTTGATTTGGAAAACGAGTGCGTTTCGCAAGGAGGAGGACATGAAGATGAAATCGGATACGTTTGCCAAAAGATGGATTCACCTGGATTTTCATACCGGGCCGGATATTCCGGACGTTGGACGCGATTTCGATCCTGAAGAGTTCGCCGCGATCATGGATGAAGCGCGCGTGGACGCTTGCACGGTGTTCGCCAAGTGCCACCATGGACATCTCTATTATGAAACCAAGCATCCCGCGCGGCATCCGCATCTGAAACCAGGATTGAACCTGCTGGGCGAGCAGATCGAGGCGCTGCACAGCCGCGGGATTCGCGCTCCTATTTACCTCAGCGTACAGTGCGATGAATTCGCCGCCAACACCCATCCCGAATGGATCGCGTTGCATCCGGACGGGCGCCAGGTCAAGCACGGCGGGCCATTCAACGCCGCATGGCAGATTCTGGATATGTCCAGCCCCTATCAGGATTACCTGGCGGAGCAGTTGGCGGAGGTTCTGAAAAAGTTCGCCCCAGTGGACGGCATTTTCATGGACATGTGTTGGGATCAGCCTATGAGAAGATGGTGGATCAGGCGCACAAGAGGCGCCTCGTCAATATCTGGTTCAACAGCCGCCCCAAAACCAATCTGCACGTCGAAAAGAAATTCCTGCGCCACATCGAAGTCGAGTGCCTCCCGACGGGCGGATGGGGATATGCTTACTTCCCGTACGTCGCGCGCTACGTCCGGCCTTTCAATCTGCCCACGCTCAGCATGACGGCGCGCTTCCACAAAAGCTGGGCGGACTTCGGCGGCCTGAAGCCCGAAGCGGCGCTGAAATACGAGTGCTGCCAGACGCTGGCCCAAGGCATGAGCAGCAGTGTCGGCGATCAGCTGCATCCGCGCGGAAGGCTTGACAAGGCCGCATACGGGCTGATCGGCAATGTCTACCGCTATATTGAATCGTGCGAACCCTGGGTCGAGGACGGGAGAATCGTAAGCCAGATCGCCGTCATCATTGATCCGGAAGCGGGCGACCATCCAGGGCCGTGCGGATTGGGCGTTATCCGCGCGCTGCAGCAGTTGCAGCAGCAATTCGATCTTTTGCCCCCGAGCGCAAACTTTGAGAATTATGAATTGGTCATCGCGCCCGAAAACATCAGGATGGACAAAGCGCTTGCGAAAAAACTTTCGCAATACCTGAAGTCCGGAGGCGCGCTGTTGGTTTCCGGCGGCGCGGCGCTTGCCACGGACAACAAACCGGCGCTGCCAGAACTGGGCATCGAGTCCGCCGGCGCCTCGCCCTATACGACAACCTATCTGCGCCTGGATGGCGCGATCGCAAAGGGAATCACCGACACCGACCATGTGATGTATGAGCCGGGATTCCGGATGACGCCCGCCAAGTCAGCCAAAGGCGCCAAGGTTTTGTGCCGCGTGGTCGAACCGTATTTCGAGCGCGCCTATAATCACTTCTGTTCGCACCGGCAAACGCCGCCCGATAAATTGTCGCGCTGGGCGGCCATCGTGCAGAATGGACAGGCGATCACTTTTTCGGTTCCCATCTTCACGGCTTACGGTTCGCATGGCAATATCCCCTATCGCCAGATTCTGGCCGCCTGCATCGAACGCCTTCTGCCGCGCCCGCTGATCCGCTGCGAAGGCCCGGCGCATCTGGAAACCTCCGTGCTGCGCAAAGGCAGGAGCGTGATCGCGCATCTGATCAGCTATTGCCCGGCGCGGCGCGTCGAGAACCTGGACATTGTTGAGGAGCCGTTCCCGCTCGTGGACATGCCGCTGGCAGTAAGGTTCAGCGCGAAACCGCGCCGGATCATCCTGGCGCCCTCGGGCAAGGAACTGCCGTTCGACTACAAGGACGGCTACGCGCGCCTGCGCGTCACCGTGCCGGATGGACATGCGATGGTGGTGGTCGAATCGCGATTATAAGGCGCCATCGCTATATGTCCATCCAGGAATAGACGATCGCGTTGCGTTGCTTATAGGATTCATCGCCGCCATAGATCAGCGCGGCGGGAGCGTTGGCTTGGCCGGTCATTTCGCGCCAAAAATCAATGCCCTTGAAAGAATCAGAAGCGACCGTCTGCCCGGACTTGATCTCGATAGGCAACGGCGACGAACCGCGATCCAGGACAATATCCAGTTCATGGCCGGTGGAATCCCTCCAGAAATACAAAGGGGGCTCAAGACCGCGGTTGTAGTAGTTCTTCAACAATTCTGAAACCACGTAGTTCTCGAATACGGCGCCGCACATGGCATGGCTGGACAAGTCTCCGGAGTTTTGAATCCGAAGCAGGTAGCACAACAAGCCGGTATCCACGAAATAAAGCTTGGGCGATTTGATCAGGCGCTTTCTGTAGTTTTGGAAATGCGGGCGCAGCTGATAGACAATGAAACTTGTTTCCAGCACCGACAGCCATCGGCGCGCGGTTGTGTTCGATATCCCGCAGTCCTCACCCAGGGAAACCAGATTGAGCAACTGCCCCACCCTTCCGGCGCACAAGCGAAGGAATCGCCCGAAGGATTCCAAGTCGCCGACCTGAGTGATCTCGCGCACGTCCCGTTCCAGATAAGTTTGGCAATAGTTGGCCAGCCAGTCTTGAGGCGGCAGATGCTTATCGTGTATGCGGGGGTAAAAGCCGGTCCAGAGCAGAGAATACAAGTCCGCTTTTTTCTGCGAAGACGATTTGCCTTCCGGCAAGCGGACGCCAAGAGAGTCGGGATTGACGGGAGGCCGGTTGCGCAGTTCGCAATGAGCCAAAGGCAGCAGATGGGCAAGCGCGCAGCGGCCAGCGAGCGATTGGCTGATCTTGTCCAACAGTATGAAATTTTGCGATCCCGTGAGAACGAACTGGCCGGGAAGATCCTGCTTATCCACGCGCGTCTGAATATAGGAAAACAACTCAGGGGCGCGTTGCGCTTCATCAAAGATGAT
>JAPLSP010000139.1 GCA_026398575.1 Candidatus Sumerlaeota bacterium
CCGCTCCGTCGGGCGGCCTCGGCGCGCGCTGGCCGCCCGACGGAGCGGGACGGCCTACCATGCGGCGCCAATCTGGGTAGGTCCCGTTATTCAGTGCCTTGGTTGCTCTGCGACTTCCTGCCATCTGTGATTTTCTTGGGACTTAATCGGACCAATGGGTAGCCAGACGATGCCTGACTCTGGCGAATATCCTCAAAAATAGCCCTTAGATCGCAGCCAAAGCGTTGTTCATGCTCATGCCTGATCCGCCGCACTTCCTCCACAACCGAGTCTTTCATATATCGCCTCCGAGTATTTCTTCTGAAGCGCAAGCGCTACGTCTGCGTGTAGGCCGCTGCGGGAAAATAGTGCTTCATGATTTAGGTCTCCGGCGCCGGTGGCGAAAATGCAAAAGGGAATTACTTATGTTTGCGCCTAATCGGCAAACGCGCAATTCGCAAATGACGCTTGTCCACAACACAGATTGAAGTTTGGATAACAGATGGGTCAACCTGCGACAAAACACGGTTCAAGAGACCCCTCATTTCCTCATCCGAATAATTGCCTCCCCTGAAGAGAATAATTCCCGGTCCTTCCGCCGATGAAATTGCCAGGAGTCTGGGAAAATCGAGATCAGCCGTTATTATAATTCTCTCTTCATGCCATGCCGCCTCAAGCAATTCCTTATCGGAAGCGCGGTCCATTCCAACTGAATATGCATGAACGCCTTCATGGCCGAATTTCGCCAGCGTATCGCTCAGGGAAGGCGATACTGTCATATCAAGCAGCGCTCTCATTTGGCGAATTCAACAATCTCTTCATCCGCAAGATCGGAAGCATAGCGAAGCGCTTCTTGAATGTCTTCTTTCTCAAGGTATGGGTAGGAGGCCATGATGCTTTCAGGGGTTTCACCGGATGCCAGTAACCCCAGCAATCGTGATACGGGGAAACGCATCCCGCGTATGCAAGGCTTGCCTCCGCATATTTCAGAAGAAACAGTTATTCGCTGCGATGTCATGGAAAAAAACCCTTCGTGATTGAGACTAAAAAGAATATATAAACCAAATGAGCGCCCGGTCAAAGGAAAATTGATATGTAAAAAAATATCCTGCCCAAGATTCTCGTGAAAGCCAAAAATCAGGGGTAGTTGAAGCGCCTGACTATATCTGAACCAAGGCCGCCGCAGGATAATAGTGCTTCATGATTTCCGAGACGCTGCGGCCTTCGCTGGCCATGCGGCGAGCGCCGGTTTGGCACAGGCCGACGCCGTGTCCATAGCCGGCGCCATAGAGCGTCAGGGAGATGAGCTTGCCGTCGCTATCGCGCTCGGGCAGGAGGATGAAAAATGTGCTCAGGGCTTCATCGAGGACGGCGCGGATTTCCATGCATCCGGCGACTTTCAGCGAGCCTTTGCCGCCGATGAATTCGAATGCGCGAACGCGGCCTGTTTCGGACCGCTCGACCACGCGCGCATCCTGAATGACGCCGATATCTTTGCGCGCGCGGATCAGTCGCTCCAGCGTTGAGGCGGGAATGGTTTGACGCCAGCGGAAATAGCGGATTTCCTCGGGTGGAATCGCCTGGCATCCGATGGGATTGCTGAAGACGTCCGGCCATGAAGCGAGCCAGCGATAGACCGCTTCGGAAGTTTTGAGATCCGGCTTTTTCTGCGAAGGCCCATCCACGCGGGCGCGCAGATACGGAATGGGCGCGCAATCCCAGAGGTCCTCGCTGTTGGCGGTGATTCCGCCGCAGTTGGCTGAAAATGACGTTTCAGCCACCTGGCCGTTATACATCATGACGGCGCCGGCCGTTTCGCGGATCGCCTGATCCGAGAGCGGCGCGGCTGCTTTCAACCCCACGAATACCTGCGTCCGCCAGGTGGCGCAAAGATCGTAAAGCGGGTTGGGATAGCGGCAGCTGTCAACGCGCGCCAGGGCTTCGGAGCGCGACGCGACCGCCTGCGCCTGGAGCGCTTCGAGCGGCGCTTTGCCCATCTCCGCCGGCACGACGCCGCGCAGATAGTCTTCAACCGCCATCTGATTGATCGCCAGGAGATTGCCCTGAGCGTCGGTGGCGATCATGAGTTTGCCGGGACACAGGATATCGAGGTGATAGCCCAGGCGCCAGTCGCGCGCCTCGGGCCGGACCGCTCCGATCAGCAGCCGCGCGTTTGTCTCTTGCGGATTGAGCGGCGCGATCTCGAGGGGGCCGGGAACGACCGCGACGGTCAGCGGTTTTTCGCCGCCGCTGATCCGGATCGCTGGATGCGCCACGGTTTCAGGGATGGGATAGGCGATCCGCGCAAGGGGAAATGCCGAGCGGGCCTTGTCCAGCGTCTGTGCGGCCTCGGCGGGCGTATCGAAGACGCCCACACACACGGCCAGCGCGCCATAGGGCTTGTCTTCAACGGCGGCGAGTTTGGCGCCCGGCGGCAGGCGTCCCACCCGCGTTTCCATTCCCAGGACGCGGCGGGCTTGCGCAGCCAGCGCGCGGGCTGCTGTTTTTCGCGTCTGGTCGAATATCCCGATGACGACGGAACAGGGTTTGGCCGAAGCGGATTTTGCGGCGCTCTTGGCGGTTTTATCAGGCTCAATGTCAAAGCGGATGATATCGAGCTTTTTCAGCCGCAGGCATTCCCTGCCGGCGCCATCGCGGATGACGTAGTCGGCGCCAAAACAAACCCGGAGCGGCGCCGGTTCCTCGCGAAGGCGGACCGTAACCTCGAAGCCGATTTTGCGTAATTCATCGAGGCTGATCGCGCTGGTGGATTTGGAAAACAAAATCAAGATGACAATCGCCGCCATACAGCGCATGAGAGCGGAGAGATTTCGCCAATCGCGTTTATGGATTTTTGGGCGATGATTAATGCGCATTGTCGTTGCTTATAAGTCAGACTGAGCTTGCGCGTTCCGCGAAAGAATCACATAAATAGCCTCGCGCGCCAACGAGAAAGCGCGGAAAGGCCTGAACGGCCTCCCCGCGCTTTTGAACGATGCCGCGTTTTCTGGACGGACACGGACTTACACAGACCCACACAGACTCACACGGACCAACACGGACCCAGAAGGGCTGGCGCCGATTGGCCCCCTTGCTCCTTTTTTGACATCGGGCCACGCTATAGCCGGATTACTTTCAGGGCTTTGACGTTTTTGAGACGGCTGAGCTCCTCCAGCACTGGCGGCGCGACTTCCTGATCCACGTTCAGGATCGTGACGGCGTCGCCACCGGCCTGGGCGCGTCCCCACGTCATTTGCGCAATGTTCACGTTGTGATTGCCGAGGACCGTTCCGACCGCGCCGATGACGCCCGGCACGTCCACGTTGTCCACGACGATGATCGTTCCTTCCGGTCGCACGTCGAAGTGCTTTCCGTTGAGGATCACAATGCGCGGCGCCTGGCGCGTGAAGAGCGTGCCGCTGATCGAAACTTTTTCGCCGCCCGGCTTGTGCGCTTCGAGCGTGATAAGGTTGGCGTAGCCGAAGATTTCATTGGAGCGGCTCTCGACCAGCTCGATGCCGCGTTCTTTCATCCAGAACGGCGCGTTGACAAAGTTAATCGTGCCCGATTCGCTCTGCGCCGAAAGCAGGCCGATCGCCGCCGCCGTCGTGACGGGCGCGGTCGGCGTATCGAGCACCGATCCGCTGTATTTGACGCCCAGCTTCTCGATGCGTCCGCCGACGTATTGCGCGAGAAACGAGCCCAGCTTTTCCGCCAGTTCGAGGAAGGGACGGACCGATTCGATCACCTCCGGGTCAATCGAAGGCGCGTTGATGGCGTTGCGCGGGGGCTTGCCGCTCAGCAGTTCGACGATCTGCAGGGCGATGCCGATGGCGACTTTTTCCTGCGCCTCCTCGGTCGAAGCGCTGAGGTGCGGCGTCAGGACGGCATTCGGCAGCGAGCGCAGCGGATGATCCGGCGCCAGCGGTTCGGCGGAGAAAACGTCGAGCGCCGCGCCGGCGATTTTTCCGGCCTTGAGCGCTTCGACCAGCGCCTCCTCGTCAATGATTCCGCCGCGCGCGCAATTGATCAGGCGCACGCCGGGCTTCATCATCGCGATGCGGTCGCGGCCGATCATGCCGCGCGTTTCATTGTTGAGCGGCGTGTGCACCGTGATGAAATCGGCGCGCTGGCAGATGGTATCCACGTCCGTCAGCTCGATGCCGGCCCGCTTGACCGCTTCTTGTTTGGCGTATGGATCGTAGCCCATCACCTGCATCCCGAAGGCGGCCGCGCGCTTGGCCACTTCCATGCCGATGCGCCCCAGACCGATGACGCCGATGGTTTTTTCGAACAGCTCGACGCCCTTCAGACCTTTCTTCTCCCACTTGCCCGCCTTCATCGAAGCGTCGGCCTTCGGCACATTGCGCGCCAGCGACAGCAGCAGACTCATCGTGTTTTCCGCTGTCGAAATCGTGTTGCCGTCCGGCGTGTTCATCACGATGACGCCTTTGGCCGTGGCCGCTTTGACGTCAATATTGTCCACGCCAACGCCGGCGCGTCCCACAACGCGCAGCTTCCCGGGATTTTCAAAGACTTCGGCGGGAACCTTGGCGCGGCTGCGGACCACCAGACCGTCGTAATTGCCGACGGCGGCTTTCAAATCAGCCAGAGTGATGTCCGGCTTGTAGTCCACGGTGAATCCCGGGGCCTGCTTGAAAATGTCCTGCCCTTCTTTCGACAGTTCATCGGCGATCAGGATACTCGGCATGGCGTGTTTCTCCTTCTTAAATGTGGTCGTAATATTATTAATAAAGGAGGCGGCGATGTCAAGCGCGATAAGAGCGTGTGCGAAAGGCCGTTCATCCAAAGTGTTTCCCGCATAAAAACGCCGGTATTTGGGCGTTTTTATGCGGGAAGCACTCAATTTTCGCACACGCTCTAAGAGGCGAGATCAGGGAATACGGTTGAAATCGCCAGGATTCAGCGGATAAGATCACCACGCAATCGGTGCGATGAAGGCAAGGAGTGAATAACCATGAAGTGGAACGGGAGTCTGAAAATATATCGCTGGGCCGCGATTTCGATGGCGCTGGCGGCGGCGCTGGCGTGCGGCAAGGCGGATGACATCCATGTGGATTTGCATCAAGCCTGCAAGGATGGCGATATCGCGGTGGTTAAAAAGATACTTGCGCGCAAGGGCGCGGACGTCAACGCGCGCGGAATTCAATTTGGCGAGCGTCCCCTGCATTGGGCCGCGGGCCAAGGGCATTTGGAGATCGTGGATTTTCTGTTGGACCATGGGGCGGACATCAACGCGACGGATAAGGATGGCATAGTTCCCCTGCAAGTCGCCGTGGGCAAGAACCAGATTGCGATCGTCCGGCGTCTGGTGGAAAGGAAGGCGAACCTTAACCACAAATGCAGCGACGGCTCCACGCCGCTGTATGGCGCGGTCTATAAAGATTATCTGGAGATCGCGCGCCTATTGATCGAGGCGGGCGCGGACGTCAATGCCACGACGAACAATGGCGTGGCCGCGATGGACCGCGCGATGGTGATGAAAAACAAGGAAATGACGCAATTGCTCTGGCAGAGCGGCGCGCGCCCGCAAAAAGGCAAAGCTATGCAAAAGCCCACCGGAGAAACTTCAGGAACCGCAACGACGGCGGCGACCAGCGTCGCGCCGCCCCTCCGCATGAAGTAGGAATTAATAAGAGATATGAACGCTCGATCGCGCCCTTTACAGAGCAGAAGTCAAAAGCAATCATCATACAGATAGCGCGTTAATAAAAATAGATCCCAGTTACAAAGGAAATGAAAATGACGCAAGTTACTGTCAGCCAATTTCGCCGCCGGCTCTCCAAGGAGGTCGGCAAATGCGCGGTAGAACACGATATTTTAAGAGTGACTATGCCAAGCGGAGACGATTTCGTTGTGCTTAATGCGCAAGACTGGCAGGCAATTGAAGAAACGCTCTATCTCAATCAGATTCCAGGAATGGTTGAAAGCATCCATGCTGCGAATAAAGAGCCGCTGGAAAAGGGAACTCCATTAGAGAAACTGAAATGGTAATGTGGCGCGTTATTTTATCAGAATGCACAATTCCATGACGCGCGGATTGCCTTAGCTCTTCAAATCCTTCATGAAATTCTCTTCGATGAATTTTCGCAGGCCCCCGAAGTCCTTGTCCACGGACTGCTTGGCAATCAGTTTGCGGCGTTTGTCTTCATAGAGCTGCACGGGATCGAGCAACTGCTCGATCTTCTTGCGCTTGGCTTTGATGCGGAAGTCCTTCGAGGCCATGACATTGTTCAGGACTTTCTCCACTTCCCCGACCGAGCAGGGCTTGGCGATAAAGTCCGTTCCGCCCACCTGCTTGGCCTGCTTCACATTGCGCGCGTCGCTGTTGGCCGATAGGAAGATGATCGGCAGCTGACTGAAGCGTTTGGTGCGGCGCAGCGACTGGCACAGATCGAAGCCATTCATGCGGGGCATGGAAATATCCAGCAACAGCAGGTCCGGTTCCACGTCCATCATCTTGCTGATCGCATCGCGTCCGTCATTGGCTGTGATGATCTCGAACCGGGTATTAAACGCCGTGCTCAGGATGAACTGGATGTCTTCGTCATCATCCACGATCATCAGCCGCGGGAGCAGCTGCCGGCCATCCAAAACCGTTTCCCGGTTGACGCCGGCAGGCGCGAGTTTTGCGGCGAAAGCCGGGCTTGCGGCTGGCCGCTGCCCCGGCTGCGGCATGGAGGGCGGCGGCGCGGCCATCACTGGCCGGGCTTGAGGCGCCGGCGTTTGCGCGCGGGCAGCTTGAGGCGCGGGCGGCGCGGGCGGCGCGGACGGCGCGGGCGCTTCATCCGCGACCATGAGCAATTCCCCGGTTTGCTCCATCCGCTTGATTTGATCCAGAGTAAAGCGCTTGGGCGCGGGCGGCGGCGCTTTTTCCAGTGACAATGACAGATTTTTCAGAATGCGATCGGCGGTGAAGGGCTTTTGGATGAAAAAATTCCCGCCGATTTCGTACAGCTTGCGAATTTCCTCCTTGGCGTCTATGCCGGAGAGGAAAATCACCAGGGAACAGTGGTAGCGCGGGAGACGGCGGATCGCCTCGCAGGTATCGAAGCCGTTCATCACCGGCATGTTGACGTCCAGAACGAAGATATCCGGCTCGCACGCCTCCAGTTTCTCCAAGGCTTCGACGCCATCGCGCGCAGAGACAACCTCGTACTCAAGCCCAAGCATGACGCTGAGCACCATCCGGATGTCGTCGTCATCATCCACCAGCATGATGCGATATTGTGGACACATAATGGGGCGCCTCTCTGGACGGGTATCTTTCGCCGCGCGATAATGATGTTCGATTCAATTATATCGCGCGCCCTCCGCCGTTCCAGCGCTTTTTCACGCCGCCGGCCGCTTTATTCCTCGATGGCCTTTTTGATTGCCGCCGCCGTTTGAGCCACGCGCGGGCCGGGGAAAAGCGCAAAGTCTTCCGTCACGAAGCGGATATGCCCCTTGCGAACGGCCGGCAGCGACGACAACGCGGCCCAATCGGCCCGCAGCGCTTTCTGCTTGTCCGCGTCCAGCTTTTCGCCGGGGCGGATTTCGATGATCGCCTCCGGCCGCCGCAGCACGAGCGCTTCCTTGGAAACCTGGGGATAAGCGTCTTTGACGCCATTGAAAACATTGTCGCCGCCGGCCAGCGTCACGAGCTCATCCAGGAACGTGCCGCCGCCCGCGCTCATGAGCTGGCCGAGCGATCCTCCCAGCCGCGCCACGGCGACAAAAACTTTCGGACGCCGGTCGGGAGGCGTTCGCGAGCGGACCGCGTCCAGCTCTTTTTCGATGTGCGCCCGCAATTGCGCCGCCTGGCTCTCGGCCCCGAGC
This sequence comes from Candidatus Sumerlaeota bacterium, assembly GCA_026398575.1. The sequence continues at coordinate 7,819 of JAPLSP010000139.1, forward strand.
GCCTTGCCCAGATGGGCGATCTCGGCGTCGAGCGTAGCGATGCTGTTGATCTCGACGCGGAGAACCGGTATCCCGCGCTCGTTGCAGAACTGCGCCACGCGCTCGTGCCGCCCCTGAATGACGACCAGGTCCGGCTTGAGCGAGGCAAGCATTTCGAAATTCGGGTTTTCCCAGCCGCCGCACTGGGGCAGTTTCATCGCTTCGGGAGGATAGACGCAGAAATCCGACACCCCCACCACCCGTCCGCTGCAGCCAAGCGCAAAGACGATTTCAGTGATGCTGGGCGCCAAAGTGACAATCCGAGCGGGGGATGAAGTCGGCCCGCCGGTGGGCGCAGACGCGGGCGCCTCGCTCGCGGCAGTCGCGAGCGGGGCCGCCTCGGCAGCAGGCGCAGGCGATTCCATCTTCGCGCCGCAAGCGATCACAAAAAGCGGAAGCAAAATGCATAGATGTCCGCCGCAGAAAAAGCGCATTAAATATTCTCCATGATGATACCGCGACCTTTCGCTTTGCCGGAAATTAATTGCCGGAAACAAACCCGCTTATGGCTTGTCGGCTTGTGGTTTTAGATGCTTTTCCGGCTTTCCATGGCTTTCTGCAGTGTGATTTCGTCGGCGTGTTCGAGCGAGCCTCCCATCGGCAAGCCCATCCCCAGGCGCGTCGGGACCACGCCTTTGGCGTGCAAGGCTTTCGACAGCCACAACGCCGTGGCGTCGCCGTCGCTCGTGGGAGGCGTGGCGACAATCACTTCGCGAATCTGGTTCCCTTCGAGGCGCGCCATCAACTCCCGAATGCGCAGTTGCTCGGGATCCACGATGCCCTGCAATGGCGAGAACAATCCGCCCAGCACGTGATACAATCCCTGATAGCCCGCGCGGTCGAACGGCGCAATGTCCATCGCCTCTTCGACGACGCATAGGATCGAGCGGTCGCGGCGCGGATCCTGGCAGATCGAGCATAGGGGCGCCTCGCTGAAATTACCGCAGACGTCGCAGCGCCGGATGCGCTCGATGCCCTGCCGGACGGCGCCGGCCAGTTCCAGGGCTTCTTCGGGCGGCTCCTTCAGAAGGAAGAAAGCGTAGCGCTGCGCCGTTTTGCGGCCAACGCCGGGCAAGCGCGACAAGGCGCCGACCATTTGTTCGAGCGAAGGTGGAAAAACATCCATAAGCGTTTGGGCGCGTTACTGCGGCTTGAGGACGATATCGGATGAAGGCCTTTGGATCAAGGCCATGAGATCGGCGATGTCAATGCGTCCATCGCCATTAATATCCGCCGCCTCCCGCTGATGAGGCGTCAAAGTGTCCATCCTTCCCGTCAGATAATCATACAAAAGAGTCCGCGGTAAAGTATAGTTCCCGTTGAAAGTCACGGTTCCGCCATTAGATAATAATAGAGTCATTGGATTCGTTGCAGGCCGGTCAAAGCCGCTGAGCGGTTGCCACGTCATCGTAATAAGCCCTGCTGGGATATTGATTAGGGTTTGGCTGTTCATTCCGATATGCGTGCCGCCGGACCCGTCTTGGAAAGACCAAGAAGCTACAGATGGCTTTACCAGGACGATTACGGTTCCTTTCGGCACGGGCGTCGGAGATGGCGACGGAGATGGCGTCGGCGATGGAGTTGGCGAATGAGGCGGCGTTGGCGATGGGGTTGGCGAATGAGGTGGTGTCGGCGATGGATGATTGGTTGGCGACGGCGATGGGGAAGGCGAGGGAGTCGGGCCGCTTGCCGGCGCCGCCGCGAACAGACTGATAAAAAGGCCGGAATCGTTTCCGTATTCACCTACCCGATTAATCAGAGCGGTAACCGTATTTGTTGTTACGGTCTGGAGCCCAGGAACCAGGCTCCACTCCGAGCCGCTCCATTTATATAATCTCATTTGGCTCCATGTATAGCCATCTGGAATATCTTTCACAGGAAAGCCGGCAAAAAAAGTGCCGTTGTTTGTGAACTCAACGGTAACGGTCGCCGGCACATTAAAAGTTATCCCCGAGGTCGTCAGGATTTGAGTGATATTGGCGCTGTTTGGATGGGCGCTAAGCCATAAGGTTGTATAACTGAAATATGGGGCGTTGCTCACATCGCCCGGACCGCTCAAGCCGAATTGCATGTCGTTGTCGAGCGCGTTAGGCGGGACGTTAAACGCAGATTGCGTATAAAGACCGCCGGCGCCGGCTTTGAGCGATCCGCCGCCCTTGCCGATATTTCCGACTTGCGTCGGCGACAGCGTCGAAAGCCCCGCGTTATCGCCCCAATTGCCGCTGATCGTCAGCAAATACGACGTCCCGGCGCCATGGACATCGGCGGCGTCGGGGCTTTGCGTCACCATGACGTACATGGTTCTGGACGAGGCGCCGGAATCCCATTCAATGATTTCATCCGCCCCACCGGCATACGAATCATCCCGCGTCACCAGCGGCGAGCCGAGGTCGGAAGGATTGAACAGCTTGATCAGAGCGTCGCAGCGGGGGCCTTGGGCGCTGACGCGGATCGTATAATGCCGCCCTGCGTCGGCATTGAACAATGCCCAATCCACGTCGCCTTGAGACCAGAAGTTGTGCGTTTGCGTGCTCTGGTCGTCGGTGACGAAGTTGAGCGAGGCGGGAGTGTTGTCGCCATACAGCAGATCATAGACATCCGGCCCACCCACCGCCGTCGGGCCAAAATGGGTGACATAAGGCTGCGAGATCGCGCCGTTAAGACTACTGGCGAAGTAAATCACCGTGTAGGTTTTCGACGGATCGAAGCCGGTATAGAGATATTCCCATCGCGATTGAGCCGTGCCGGAGCTCAGCGCCAGGTTTACCCGCGTGATAACATCCTCGGGCGGCGTCAAGCCGGGCAGGATGATTTGCGCATACACCTGGTCAATCCCTTGGGCGGACCAGACGCCCGCGGCCCACAGCAACGCCGACGTGCCCGTCAAGACCACATCCGAAGCATAAGCGCCGATGACGGGCGGCGCCGAGAAATCGCCCGAGGCGACGCCGATATAGGTCACGAGCGCCACGGCGCCGTCATGCTTGTCTCCCACGCCGTCGCCGTTGTCATCCAGGCGGGGCGCCACCGCATCGCCCGAAGAGGCGCGCACGGCCGCCCGCGCCCAGTTGAAGGCGTCGCCCACGCTGCGCCCGAGAAAGATCCGGCTGAAGAAAAAGTTGGAGAATGAAATCAGGCCGTTGGCCCCAAAGCGCGACTGCTCGCCCGGCCCGCAGGAAGTCAAGACGATGCGCTCGCGTCCGACGGGAGCGGGCGCCAGGGCGGCCGTCCATTCGCCGGCGCTTGCGAAATCCAGGATCACGATCACGCGCGTGGGCGAAGCGGTTTGCAGCGTGTCCAGCCAGCCCTTCAAATCCGCCGGCGTTACATCATCCAGGTCGGAGGGAACTGCGTCGCCGTCAATATCGAACGCCGTCGCGTCGCCTTTGCCGACGAGATAGACGGTCAGCTGGGCGGCGGTCGTGGCGTTGGCGATGGCCGTCTGAAGGTTCGCGCGTGTGGGCGCGCCGTCTTTCAGGGTATCGGTCGAGGAGCTGAAATACAGGATGTCATCGTCGGGGATCCAGCGCGCGCGCGCGGTCAGATTGGCGGCGCGCGCCATTTCATCGCTCCAGGGGTAAGGCGTGCCTGGGCTGTAGGCGCCATCGCCGCAAACGATGATAAACTGTTCCTCGATCCGCCGCTGGAACAGATAGGTCTGTTTGGGTTCGGATACCACGCCCCAGATATCGCGCGCGTTGAATCGCACGAGGAAGGCGCCGGATTCCGAAAGGCCGGAAACCGCCGCTTCATAACGCTGATTCCCCGCGCTCCATATCAATTCCGCCTCTTGCAGGGAGATGACCGGCGTCGAGGCTCGAGCGCGGGCGTTGGGAATCAGGCTGGGCGCGGCCAGGCAGGCCCATACGCGGGTGATGGGATGGCGCGAGGTGATTCCGGAAGCCCAGATTGTCGCGGTCGTCTGTCCCGCGGCCAGCGCTTGATTTCCGGAAACTATTCCAATCTGCGGACGGTCGGCGCCCGCAGTGGCCGCCGCTCCCACGGTCCACGTCTTTGCCAGCGCGCCATCGCTTGCGGCGTCATAGACGCCGTCGCCGTTGTCGTCCATCTGCGGATGCTGGAAGCTGAGCGTGGCTTCGGAGGCCATCGTGAACGCATCGCCCAGCGTTCTTCCGCGGCCAAGCGCTCCGATGAATCCGTTGGTGAACGAGAGCAATCCGCCCGCCGAAAAGAACGCCGGCTCGTCACTGGCGCAGGATGCGATTGTCACGCGATTGAAGCCTGCCGGCGGCGCGCAACGGGGCAGGAAGCCGCCCGAGCGGCAGCAATCCACCGCCAGCGCCAATTGCGCGGTTCCTGAAGTCTGGAGCGCATTGAGCCATCCCTCCAGAACGGAGGCATAGAGAACATCCGATTCATTGCAGCGAATGAAGGCTTGCGCTCCTTCTTCATCGCCATGATCAATCAGATAGACGAACAGCTTGCCCGCGCCCTTGGCCCATGTGGTCAAGGCATATTGCGCGTTGGCGAGCGATGACGCCGCGCGCACGTCATCGTTCAAGCCGTTGCCGTCGGAGTCCTGGTTGGTGGCGGGGCTCAGATAGTAGATGTTTGCTTTTGTGAATCCGCGCAGAAGCAGCGTCCGGTAGATGGAATTCGCCAGGTCGTTCGTCGTGTTCCAGAGCGGATCGCCCGTCTTGCGGCCGGCAAGGATGACGGCCTTTCCCGCGCCGGCGGATTGAGCCGCGCTCACGACGTTGACGTAAGCCACGCCCCAGCTGCCGCCGCCCGCGTTGAATCGGATCGTATCCACGCCGGCGCTTGCGCCGGCCGTATAAAGGCCTCCCGGTGAGATCGCGCTGCCGCCGCTGCGGTCCGCGATGATATCCCAGTCGCCCAACTGGCTGGGCGAGGTGGCAAAAGCGATGCTCGAGCCGGATAGAACGGTCTTGTGATGAGGCGTGACGATGAGGTCTGGCGTGGCGTTGCGATAAACGTGAACGCCGCCGTAGCCGCTGCCGAAGATCAAATCCGGATGCAAGTCGCCGTCAATATCGGCCAGATAAGGCGCGGACATGACATCGGCGCCGATGCCGGTCAACAGCTCGCCCGCGCCGAATAGCAGCGTGGGCGTGGTTTGCAGGCAGGCGAAGAAATACGTCTGGCCCATCTCATCGGAGCAGATCGCGTCGGGCAGCCCGTCGCCGTCCACGTCTCCGGCGGCGATGGAGGGAATCATTCCAACGGCCAGTGTTGCGGAATAATCTTCAGGGACGCCAGACCAGTCGGGAACGAGCGGCGTTCCGATGTTTCGATACAGCTCCACATGGCCCACGAACAGATCCGTATAGGAAACCCATAAATCCAGCTTGCCATCGCCGTCCACGTCCGCAAGGGAAGGTTTGGCCCAATTGCCTCCCGTGACCACGACAGTCGTGGGATTGGAATACACAGGGTCCTGAGGCGTTCCCGTGTTTTGAAACATATAGACGTTTCCATCAAGACTCCCGACAAACAGCGCCGGATTATTATCGCTGTTCACTTCGCCGAAACAGATCTTCGCCTGGGGAATGGCGATGCCGGACAGCTGAGGCGAGGCCAGCCGCCAGTCCGGCATCCAGGGCGTTCCCGCGTTGCGATAGAACTGGATTACGGCGCCGCCCGTCGCCGTCGAGTCGGTGGCCGCAATAAACAACTCCGGCACGCCGTCGCCGTCAATGTCGGCGAGCGCGGCGCTGGCTTCCATCCCCGCGTCCAACGAATGCCAGACGGGCAGGGGCGCGTCCCATTGCGGCGCCTGGGCGGTCCCGAGGTTGCGCAGCATCATGATGGGGCCATTCAAGGAGCCAATGAATAAATCGAGGGTTCCATTATGGTCCAAATCCGCCAGGACGGGGGCGGCGTTCTTGGACGCCGGGATGATTGCGATCGGCGCCGAGGTGAACGCGAATGAAACAGGCGTGCCGAAATTTCTGTAGATCCTGACTTCCCCCACGGCGTTGCCCACGAACAAGTCCAGCGTGCCGTTGCCGTCAATATCCGCGAAAAAAGGCGACGCCGCGCCGCCGACGTTGAGGTTCTGAAACTGCGTCACGACGTCAATCGGATTGGGCCAGACAGGAGTTTGCCGCGTTCCAATGTTCTTGAAATAAGCGATGTGGCCGTCGCTGCCGCCGACGAAGAGATCAATCAGGCCATCGCCGTCAATATCCGCGAAGACCGGGCGGGCGTTGCCCGTAACCGCCACTCCGGTCCAATCCTCGCTTGCCAAATTCCAGACGGGGACATAGCGGGTCCCAATGTTGCGATAAAAAGCGACATTGCCGTTGGCCAATCCCAGAGCCATATCCATGTCGCCGTCGGCGTCAATGTCCGCGAAGGCCGGCGCCGTGTTCCCAGGATTGGACGAGAGCGCCGGAAAAGGATACTCTTGCGCCACGAAGGTCCACTGCGGGATCTCATTCGTTCCATCATTGCGGAAACACATGGGATAGCCGTTATTCTGGCCGATGAACAAGTCCAGGTCCCCATCGCCGTCAATGTCCACGAACGCCGGGGCGGACCAGTCGCAGGAACCGGCGTAAAGCATTCGCGAGGCGCCGTCGCGCACCCCGGTATAAACCCGTTCCCATAACGGGCTGGCCGCCAAGGCGCCGCCGGCGCAAACAAGCACGGCGGCCACGGCAAAGAGAAATCGTTTTTGGATCATGACAATATTCCTTGCGATAAAATCCTGCATGGCACGGACTGACACGGACAAGCACGGACCAACACGGACACCCCCCAGCCCCTGCCTCCAGGCCCTGCCGCCAGCCCCTGACCCCCAGCCCCTGACCCCCAGCCCCTGTCCCTCTAGTTCCTCATCATCCAAACAGTATCGCTGACGTCAATCACGCCGTCGCCGTTGGCGTCTGCGCCGCTGGGCGGCGTGGCGAGTCTCCCCGACAGATAGTCTATCGTCTGGTGAAGCAGAAGGCTGAAGATTGCCGTGTCGTCCGCCGTCACCTGGCGCGTGCGGTTCAGATTCTCGCCGTTGACGCCGGAAAGTTTGAGTTTGGCCGTAAGCAACTCGGTGTGATACCAGACGCCTAATAATGGCACGAAGGTGATCGTCGCGACGGTTTGCGGCCCGCCAACTCCAGCCGCCGTGTTGCCCATGACGAAATGCAACTGCCCGTCCTTCTCATAGGACTGCCAGGACCGGAAGGCGCTGCCTGGCTTGGTCATCGCGAGCAGTTTCAGTCGCTGCGGATCGAAATTGACGACCAGATCAACTCCTGCGACGTCCTGCATATTGTCAAGGATCAGCGGGACGGCGATATAACCGCCGTTATAGGTCGGCGTTCCCCACGTCAGGCGATGAACGGGGGAGGAATCGCGATAGCGCTCGGCATGAAGCGTTTTGGGATAATCCGGCGCCGTATCGCCGCTGGCGCCGCTGAGAATCATTCGCAGCAACAGCACCAGATCCGCCGAATCAAGCACGGTGTCGCCGTTGATGTCGCCCGCCTCCAGCTGGCCTGTGTTGGGAGTCTGGATGCCCAGGATCAGCTTGTTGAGCAGGATGGCGTCGAACAGATTGACGCGGCCATCGCCGGTGAGATCGCCCAAGGTGGAAGGCGCCGCCACGGTCAAGCGCGCGAGCGAGTCGAAAAACACATCAATCGGATGGCTATCCTGATCCGACAAAAGCACGGAATTGAAGGCCAGCGCGCTCGAAGTCCAGTAGGAAGCGCCGGCGTTGAGCTGGTATTGCGCCTTGAACACGTTGCCTTCGCCCGAAATCACCTGATCCAGACCCGTTCCCGCGATCTGAAGGGTTCCCGTGGCCGAGCCGATGTTGGTACTCAGGTTGAAGGCGCTGGTCAGCGTCGTCGTTGTGACGGCGACGGGCGTCAGGTAAGCCGGATCATAGTTGATCTGGATATCCAGTCCCTGGTTGGAAATCTGGTTGGGATTATCCAGAGCGATCATCTCATACACAAGGTCGCCCGGCTTGCCGCGCATGTCGGTCATGAAGATGCGCGTGGCGCCGACGATCGCCAGAACCGATGAAGACGGCGCCGATTCCTCCCCCGCGGCGGTTACGGCGGTCAGCTGATACAGGTATGTTTGCTCCGCCACGTCCATATCGAGATATTCGTCGCCCCGCAGCGGTTGGGTGGTGATCTTCGCGAATGCGCCGGCTGGATAATCCGCCCGGTAGGCGTTGTATCCAATGACCCGATAGTCCGGATGCAGATGCCAGAGCAGCCGGATCGAGCGCGCTCCCATGAGCGCCATCAAGGCATCGGGCGCGGCCAGCGCTCCGGGAGTAGGGATTGTGCGGAAGGAGGTTTCATCGGACCACGGGCTCCACTGGCCGCGCGAATCGCTGTAGCGCGTCTGCCAGAAATAGATCGTATCCTCTGCCAGGTAACCCAAGGGCGCCTCATGGATCCACGCGCCGGTGGTTTGCGTCGTCATATAAACCGCCGCGGCGTAGGTTCCGGCTTCATCGCGGATGCGCCACTGCGATGCGGCCATGTAATCGCCCGGATTGGAACTGCTGAACCGCGTGGCCATCAGGCGCGGGGCGAGAGAAACGTCCGTCTCGGACGTGGCCGGCGTGATGTTGGCGGGCTGGTCCGGAGGCGGATAGGTCGCAACGCCGGTAATGCTGAAGATGTTCTCGCCGGACCAGTCGCTCCACCGGCCTGTGCTGTCTTGATAGCGCGCGTGCCAGGCGTACCAGGTTTGCTGATTCAGATAGCCTTCGGGAATAGCGATCGTTTCCAGGTCCGCCGTGGTGGGTCCGGAATCGAAGACGACAAAGGAATAATCCGGGGCGCTCTGAACCGGGCGAATCTGCCATTGCGACGCCGGGTGCGTATCGCTGGTATCCGGATCGAAAAACGTACTGGCGCTCAAATGGTCCACGATTGCATGGGGCAGATTATCCGCCGGGAATATATTGACCGGCGTATCGGGCGCATTTCCCACGGAGGGCGCGCCGGCCGTGACGAGCGAAGAGGCGGCGTTGCCCGGATTTTCCTGCAACAAGGGGGTTCCATGAACGCCGTCCAACGCCTCGGTCAGGGGCCGCCATTCCTCGAAATGGACTATCGCGAACTGATTGGGCGCCCAGAGGCTGGCGTTCGGCTGCATATCCACGACCAGGAAGTATGTCTTCGAGGAAACGGCGTCCACCTTGAGCGGATCGGCGGCGGGCAGACTGAAAGTGAAAAGACCCTTGGGATCCAGGTCCAGCAGTCCTGTTTGAGTGGCGACAAGCGTGTCGGAAGCGCTTTCGAACGCTCCGGAGCCGTCGTCCAGCCACAGGCTGATTTGCGCGATCAGGGCGTTGGCGTCGGGACTAGCCAAAGGAAGCCCCAAGTCTTGATCGAGCGCGAACGGCAGCGCGCTCAGCAGCAGCGGCGATTCGCCCGGCCTTCCATTATGTTGCGCCGTGATTTTCAGGATTGCCGCCTGGCCGCCGTCCGCGATGCCGGCGGGCGCCACGTCGGTGGTGTCGAACGAGAATTGCCCGCCGCGATTCGGCCACCAGGCGATGGTATTCTGGGAAGGCGAGGCGGCAATCACATCCAGTTTGCCGTCGCGGCTGATATCCGCCGCCATGATCGCCGCCGGGAATGCCAAAGCGTTTGCATCCGCTTGAGTGATGATGTCATGTTCCGCCCATTGCCCGCCCCGGCCATCCAGGTTTTCCCACCACGCGAGGATATGGATGCCGCCGACGTCCGATTCGGCCTGAAGCACGTCCATGTCGCCATCGCCATCCATGTCCGCCGCCCATACCGATTGGATTCCATATAATGCGTTGCTGATGACATGCTCCTGCCATATCGGCGTGGTTGTGCCCGGATTCTCGAACCAAGTGATATTATTGCCGGTAAATCCGTTGTCGCTCGCGGCAAGAACGTCCGGCTTGCCGTCGCCGTTCATATCCGCCACGTAAATATTCCTGAGATCGAAGTAGTCAATCGTGATCGGAATTTCCTCCCATGCAATATTCCATCCGCCATGCCCGGTTCGCTGGTTCCGGTAGAAAATGATGGAGGCGTCAAACGGCGCCGCGACCACAAAGTCGCAGGCGCCGTCACGGTCCATATCCGCTGTGATGACTCGATTGAGCGCAATCCGGCCGGTCTCGAGGCTATGCGCCGTCCATGAATTTGCGGTCAGGACCTGGCTGCTCGGATTTTCGAGAATCTTTATTTGCCCGCTATTCTGACTCACTGTCACAATATCGTTATAACCATCACCGTTGAAGTCCGCGGTATCCATGGCAATATAATCCGCCGTGCTGCCAAAGGCCGCGACGAGATGCTGGCTCCAGGTGGTTCCCCGGGCGTCTTCATTTCGCCACCAGAACATCCTGTTATCCGCTGGATCATGCCCGATCCCGATGACGTCCAGCGCGTCGTCGCGGTCCACTTTCGCCAACTTCACGACGCTGGTCAGCGAGGTAAAAGGAATCGGCTCGACGGCATGACTGATCCAGTTCTCATCCTGAAACGGCTGCCGTTCAAACCATGCGATTTCATTGCTTTTTCTCACCGCGACAACGTCCGCAAGCCCATTGCCGTTGATATCCCCCACATCCATGACATTGATGCCATTGTATAATTCGAACTGGTTCGTGATATCTTTGCGATCCGACGCTTGGAATTTCGCGGAACGGTGGATGGAGGCATTCGGCGACCAGGAAATCCCGGCCGTGGGGTTGACGCTAAGGATATCCAGGTCGCCGTCTTTATCCATGTCGGCCGCGCCCGCCCATTGAACTCCCCCGGAACCCAGACCATGTTGTATCCATGCGCTTCCATCGCCATTAGTATTTTCGTCCCAAACTATATTCCCTCCACCGTCCACCACCAGGATGTCCAAGTCGCCATCGCCGTCGAGATCCGCCGCCGTCACGCTCTTGGGATACATAGATACGCCAGGCGCGCTGTGGAGGGTCCAAATAGTTCCATCGCCTGCGGAGTTATCCAGCCAGAAAATGTTTTGGAAGACGCTATTCTGGGTAGTTGCTACAATATCCAGACTGCCGTCGCCGTCTATATCCCCTACCGCGATGTTCATCAGCAAATCCGGCAAACCACTGGCAGTAATCTCGGTCCAGCTCGTTCCATTTTTATCAGAATTTAAATAGAGATAGAGAAGATACGATCCGCTCGATACCACCGCGTCCATTGCGCCGTCGTGGTTAAAGTCGCCCACAGCCTGCAGATACGCCGGCGCTGCCGCAATAGGATGGCTTGTCCAGTTCGTTCCTGTTCCATCCAGATTCTGCAACCAATATACCGAATCGGTGTTCGCGCCAGAATCGTAGACGGCCAAATCCGTTATCCCATCGCTATTCATATCGGCAGCGATGACTGCGGCTGAACTTGGAAAAAAAACGATCTGCGGCATCAGACTCCAGGCGCCGATTCCTTCATTGCGCCACCAGCTAAGCTCGCCGTACGAATGGATAGCGATAATATCCAAGCGGCCATCGCCATCCAAATCCGCTACATCTTGCAGACCGTACGAGCTGCCTCCAAACTCCAACATACCGCCCCCCCATGAGGTCCCGGCGCCATCTGTGTTTTCCCAGCATATAAAAAAATATCCGGTATTATAGTAGCTGCCAATCACATCCAAGTCGCCGTCGTTGTTCATATCGGCAACCTTGATGTTGCCATATTCACTAAAACCAGTCGTCAGGGTTGTTGACGTGTTGGGAGGATCGAAAGGGACATCCATCGCCCGGGTGGCGAGAGAGGCGGCGGCTACCATTGCAGCCGCGAACAGCATGGAGATAGAGCGCTTAAAAATCGCTGGCATCATGCAGAATATCCTTTCCCCTTCACCCTTCTGAAATCTAACCGGGCGCCTTTTCAACCCACTCCTGCAAAGACAATAAGATTTCTAACGCAAACCCAGGATGGCGGGCAAGCGAGAAAACTTGGAACTGCCAATCGCGACCGCGTCCCACTTCATAGCTTGGCGCCGAATGGTA
>JAPLSP010000652.1 GCA_026398575.1 Candidatus Sumerlaeota bacterium
GGCCATCGGCACAGGCGACCTGAAGTTGCTCGATCTCGGCCATCAGACGGCGGCGGCCGGACGCTGGGCGTTTTGCCTTCTGGCGCATAAGTACTTCGGCGCCGCGCCAGCCATGCCATACACGCAAGCGGATGAATCTCTTCGCGGCGTTCATATCTATCCTTACGTCAAGACGGCCATTCACCGCACGGATAAAAAACTGGTGAGCGTTTCGTGGCACAAGCATAGCCAAGCCGTATTTGTTTTTCCCGAGGGCGACAGCACATTCACCGATCCGCCGTTCTTCCTTCCCTACGACCGCTACATGGGCGTCACGAAGGTCAGCGCGTTATTGACAACCGGAGGCGCCGGCCAGTTGTCGGCGAGTTCATCCAGCGATGAAAAATACTCTCCTGCGATGGCCGGCGATGGCGATCCGGATACCTGGTGGGTGACGGGCAGCCAGAAGCCAGGCGATGGTCCGACTGCGGAAAAGCCACAATGGATTCAACTCAGCTATCCAACGCCGCAGACTTTTGGCAGGCTGCTCTTATGCCCGCGGGTTGGCTACGGGCCGCGCGATTGCGAATTGCTTTGCTCCTCGGATGGCAGGAATTTCAAGTCGCTTAAGAAATTCACGGCGGCGCAAGAGCCCAGACAGATCATTGATTTTCCACAAGTAATCGCCCAATACTTCAGATTGAGCATCACCTCGGCCTTCGATCCGCGTTCTCCTGAAAATCCGCGCACCGTCCAGGTGGCCGAAATGCGCTTGTTCGCGCCAAACGCGGAACAACCGCAATTGCAGCGCCAAAATGGCAGCGAGCGGATGACGCTGATGGAGGCGGGCAAGACTTCGGACGATTTGGGAATGCGCGTGATTTTACGCAAGGACTTCGGCTTCGGCGTTCAGCAGTTCATCGCCACGATTTCTTTGCCGGATGAGGCGACGCTCTACGCCACGGCTTTCCAGGCCACAGACGATATCACGGCAATCATTGGTCCGGTGTTCCCCGTTTCCACCGGCGCGCCACCCGGTTTTGAAAAACCCATCAAGCAATATCGGGGACGCCGCTGGCTGAATATGAGCGATCACCTGGGCTTCATTTCGGCGGATGATTTGCCAACGAGCATCCCTGCCAATCGCTTCGTGCTGTGCGATGAGAAAAAATATCGCGCTCAAGCCGGGCAGTGGTTTGCGCCTCAAGTGCTGGCGATCTATGCCCGGCAGCCGCACGATCAAACTGAAAAACTTGCCGAAGACATCAAACTTGTGGAATTCCGAAATGGCGAAATGCGCATCGCATTCGCGTCTTCAACCGGCAAACACGAAGTCCGTCTGAATTTCACCGAGCCGGATTCCGCGCCACAATCAACCAAAGGCGCTGCCGCCATGCCCGCCACTGCAAAAGCCACGTCCTCGGTTCAGGAATGCTTCCTCAATCCACTCGCACGATTCCGCATTCTCAAGATCATACACAATATGCCCGTCATTCCGGGCAAGCAGGATGATCTGCTGGCCAGTCTTTCGGCTCAAGGATTCGGCGGCATGGTCACGAACGTGCCATTTCAGGGCTATCTTGAGAACGAGGCGAACTGGCAAGCCTTTCTGCGGATGGTCCCCCAGGCGAAAAAAGCCGGCATGGCTCTCTGGCTTTATGACGAGCGTGGCTATCCGTCGGGCGCGGCCGGGGGGCTGACGTTGCGCGATCACCCGGAATGGGAGGCGCGCGGATTGCTGATTGCGGACGCTGCGACGACCGGCGGAGCGGTTTCGCTCGATGTGCCGCCGGGAAGCCTTCTACGCGCGGCGGCGTTTCCAGCGAAGGGCGGCGTCATTGATCTTGAAAAAGCCGTGGACCTTTCCAAGAACGTTCGCGACGGCAAGGTAGCGTGGGATGCGCCGGCGGGCGATTGGCGCGTCATGGCCATCACGGAAGACCGCCTCTACGACGGCACCCATGCGTCGGTCAGCCTCGGCGACAAGCTTCCCTATGTCAATCTGCTCTCGCCGGAGCCGACTGCGCGATTCCTCGAACTCACCCACGGCGCCTACGCCAGGCGCCTGGGCGATGACCTCGGCAAATTTTTCATTGGCACATTCACCGATGAACCGTCGCTCATGAGCATGTTCTTTCAACAGCGCCCCTGGCGTCCGCTGCCGTGGTCGCCGGCGTTTGCGCGCGAATTCCAGGCGCGGCGCGGCTATGCGGTGGAACCCGTTCTTCCCGCTCTCGCTGCCGATGCCGGTTCGCGCGGACAACGCGCGCGTTATGACTTCTGGCTTACCGTCGGCGAACTGGTTTCCGAAAACTATTTCCGCCAGATTCGCGACTGGTGCCGGCGCCATGACGTTCCCTCCGGCGGGCATTTGTTGCTCGAAGAGCCGCTGCTCACCCATGTGGCGCTCTATGGCGACCTTTTCCGCTGCGAGCGATTCCTCGACGCGCCCAGCCTCGACTGCCTGACCAGCCTGCCGCCCGATGTCCATTGGTTCTCGGCGCGGCTGATCTCCAGCGCCGCCGAACTCGAAGGCCGCCCGGACACGATGTGCGAGACTTCGGATCATGCGCAACGCTACCGCCCGAAAGGCGACGCGCGGCCCGTGCGCATCGTCACCGAAGAGGAAATCCGCGGCACGTGCAATCGCCTCATTCTGAATGGCATGACCTGCATCACCAGCTACTATTCGTTCGCCGGCCTGTCGGATGACCAACTGCGCCGCATCAACACGTGGGTCGGGCGATGCTGTGCGATGCTCTATGGCGGACATCAGGTCGCCGATGTCGCCGTGCTCTATCCTATCGAAAGCGTCTGGCCGCATTTCGAGCCGTCGCATCTCTGGACAAAGGATGCGCCGCCATCCGCGCAGCAAATCGAAAGAATCTATCGCCAATCCACCGAGCATTTATTTCTCAATCGCCGCGACTTCACATTTATTGATTCGCGGACGCTGGCTGAAGCGGAGGTGGCGGGCGGTTCAGCAAACATGGCGGGCGGCGAGCTGCGATATCATGATCTGCGCTGGCGCGTGGCGATCCTGCCCGGCGTGGATACGCTGCCCCTCAAAGCATGGGAAAACCTCGCGCGCTTCTGGCGCAACGGCGGCGCGATCATCGCCATTGGCGCGCTGCCCTTGAACAGCGAAAGCGATTTCCCCTCGCCGGCTGTTCAGTCGCTGGCGAAAGAAATATTCGGAGAGGTCACAATTCAAGCGCCGGCGAAAACATCCAGTGCCGGGCGCGAGTTTCACTGGAACATCAATGCCAAAGGGGGAGCGGCTCTCTTCCTGTTAGCAGGCGCCGAGGCGCAGATCCCCGCCGCTCTCAACGCAGTTCTCGATCCCGATGTGCGGATAGCGGAAGGCGATATCAATGCGCAAAAAGGGAAGGGCAATCCCGCTGCGAAGATCGAGCAGGGCAAATCACCCATCCGAGTTACCCATCGCCGTATCAACGGCGATGAAATCTTTTTCCTGATCAACGACAGTCCCAATCCTTTTGAAGGCGAAGCCAGCCTGTCAGCCGAAGGCGCCGGTGAGCAATACGATCCCGCCACCGGCGCCATTATGCCGATCTCAAGTTCCTCTGGCATCCGCATTCATCTTGATCCCTATGCTGGCGTGCTCTTTCGTTTCAGCAAATCCCATCCATCCGCGCGGCGAACGCCGGTCGCAGGTAAATAGCAGCGCACGCGTTGACCGCGGTTCATGCTCGGCTTTCCGCAAGAACGAAGTCCTTCTTCGGCGCGACTGCGGCAAGCAAGGCTGTCAACTTGGAAATCGTTGGAACAGATCTACCTTGCTCATAGCGAGCGTAGGCATTGAGCGAACGGGCGCCCAGATGCTTCGCGACATCAGCAAGACTCAATCCGGACCGGGTCCTCTCGCGTCGAAGCAGAAAGGCCGTGAGGATTGCCTGATCGTTTGCGCTGATCTCAAAGTAATCGCCTTTTCCAGGAAAGACTTCTATCCTAAATGCGGTCTTGTTGACCAGAGCTTCTATCGCATCCGCAATCATCAGATAGGCGTCTTTTTTAGAGTGTCCTTGGGAAGCGACACCCAAGATCGGAACCTCGATGGCCCAATACCGCCCGGCTTTGAACACGCGGCCAGAAAATCTCATGATTCGCCTCCTTCGGCCTCTTTCAGAATGGCCTTTGCTGTGTACTCATTGATCTCGTTGTGACGGGGGAACAGCGACTTCGCGCTCGCTGTTTGACCATACATCATGGCGCGTGCCATGTCTCAGAAA
>JAPLSP010000732.1 GCA_026398575.1 Candidatus Sumerlaeota bacterium
CATGAGCGCAGATTATCACCAAGATTGCGCGTTTGCAATTTGCCGCGCAAATTCCACGATTGACAGGCGAGCGCCGGAGCGAGTTACTATCCAGACTTCGTAAGCAATGCGAATTACAATATTTCATAAAAAGGACCCTCACCATGCGTAATATGAAACGGCGGGATTTCATTGCGGCGGCCGCCAGCGCCGCAGCAGCGGGAACAGCAGCTCTGGCAGCGCCCCGCGCTTTCGGACAGCAGCCGGTGGCGCCCAATGCGAAGCCGCTCGGCGCCAATAGCGACATCCGTATCGCCACCATCGGCCTCGGCGGCCAAGGCAAAAATCATACTGGTATCTTCTCAAAAATACCCGGTGTGCGCTACGTGGCCGTGTGCGATTGCGATACAAACGCTCTAGAATTTGTCAAGAAAGAGTTCGAGAAAAAGAACCAGACGGTGGCGACCTACACGGATTTCCGTAAGATGCTGGAGAACAAGGAAATTGACGCCGTGACCGTCGCGTCGCCGAACCATTGGCATGCGCTCATGGGCATCATGATCATGCAGTCGGGCAAGGACGCCTTCGTCGAAAAGCCCGTCAGCCATAATATCTTCGAAGGGCAGCGCCTCGTCGAAGCGCAGAAATATTATAACCGCATCTGCCAGGGCGGAACGCAGCGCCGCTCGGACGCGAGCCTGAAAGCGGCGATCAAGGCGCTTCAGGCGGGCGAACTGGGCAAGATCAAGCTCGGCCGCGCCATCGTTTATCGCCGCCGGCAGCCGATCGGCATGGTCACCACGCCGCAGCAGCCGCCTGCGTCGGTGAACTACGATCTGTGGTGCGGCCCGGCGCAGATGCTCCCCATCATGCGCAAGAAGTTCCACTATGACTGGCACTGGTTCTGGAACTGGGGCAATGGCGAAGTGGGAAACAACATCATCCACATGATTGACGTGGCGCGCTGGGCCGTCGGCGCCGAAACGCTGCCCAAACGCGTGATGAGCATCGGCGGCAAGTTCGGCCCGCAGGACAGCGCCGAAACGCCGAACACGCAGATGATCTACTATGAGTACGACGGTATCCCGATGATCGCCGAAACGCGCGGCCTGCCGCTCAATTCCAAAATTGACACGGAATCCCGGTTCATGAACGCCAAGGAGAACGCCCTCATCCATTGCGAAGGCGGCTACTATACGGGCGGATGGATGTACGACGCCAAGGGAAAGCAAATCAAGCAGTTCAAGGTGGACGAAGGCGGCAGTCATTACGCCAACTTCATCAATGCCGTCCGCAGCCGCAAGCAGACCGACCTGAACGCACCATCAATCCCATCGCCGGCCCATGGCTGGACGTGGACGCCCAGAATTTCCGCTTCACCGGCCCGATGTCGGAAGCAGCCAACAAGCTCCTGACGCGCGACTACCGCAAGCCTTATGTCGTGCCTGAAAAATTCGTATGATCTTCGGTAGATGAGCATGGAATTTAAAAAAAGATACAAAATCTTGAATAATTGCTTTGACTGAAGAAAGCAAAATAGCCTAAGATAAACACGGTGTTTGCATAAACTCTTCATTTTTATCAATTTACAAGTCTTGTGCTGCCAAGAGCGTTTCCGCGGGGGACGGGAATGTCTCTAAAATGACACCCTTAAAAATACACATTTCGTTGAGCCTCAAGATAGCAACGGGTGGTTCCAGAGATACCCGGTAGGGAATGTTTTATTAAAGCACTGCGCAGTATTTTTGCGAATATTCTTTAAGGAATTGCTCCAATGGCTAAAGATACAAAACGAAATCAGGAAGACGAGAAGACAAGTGTCCCAGGTGCTGCTTTTACCGATTTTGAATCGGTAGTGAAAGCACTTGTAAGCCTAAAGGAAAAAGGAGAGCTCCAGGTCTTCCTGTCCCGTTATGATCGCATACGATTTATCATGGACCAATCAAAATGGAATCGTGCCCTAGCGGAGCAAGCGGTCAATTTATCTACAGAGAAAAGCAATGCTGCCCTTGAGGAGATAAAAGCAATTCTTTCACTGTTAAGTTCTGACAAAACATTAGATGAAATAAAAAAAATAATCTTGATGTTTCGCTATCAAGAACCTGAAGGACAAAAAACAAAATCCCTAAGTGAATTAATTGCAAAGAAAACACAATTAATCAAGGAAACGCTCTGCGATAACTCATTGATTGAGCGTTCTCGTAGAATAAGCACGTTAGTGGGAAGATGTTTTGAGGACATAGATGCTGAGTTAGTGGAGCAACGAAGAGATGAAGTAGCTAATAAAAGCGTCAAGACGCCATTTTTAAGACTGCGTCTTAGATATTCAGAAAAACTGCCATTGCCCTTCTTTTTTATGGGGCCAGGTGGGCCGCCTGCTGAATTCGACGGTTTTGAGATTGAGTGTGATGAATCAGATATAGAGATGATGATGCGGCGACTCAGTTCCGCGAAGATAATGCTTTTGGAAAATGTAAGCAAACTAAAGGAAGGCATATCAAGGTAGGCTCCTATGAGTGAACAAATAGACATAATTGGGAAACCGATAGTGCAGCTCTCCCCTAAAGAGGCTTTTGATGCATTGACAGCAGGATGGAAAGACTCATTGTTGTCAGATCCTTTCTTTGCTAAGGGGATTATCCAGGCAGCGAAGATGCAAGTTCTTCAGAAGCAGTTTTTCGATGCCTATGGAAATAAAAATATAAGTTTTGAGATAGATGAAGTCAAAACGGAATTAGATGAGAAAGAAAAACTCCGAATTGAGAATGAGACATTAAAAACTCAGCTGATTGGCGAGAGAAGAGGAAATACCTCGCTCCGAAGGGAAAAAGAACGGCTACAAGAAACGCATGACGATTTGCTGAAACTCAATTTGACTCAAGCAGATATCATCCGAACACAGGAAAAAGCTATTGAAGCAAAAGCAAACGGACGTGTTAAATTGCATGCAACATATCCCGGCGAAGTGAAGGAAATCGTAGGAGAGGAAATCCTCGTTGTTTATGAAACATCGAACGGTCCGATAGAGCAAATATATTGCAGGTCTCAGTTTACGGATGGTGTATTGCCCGAACCTGGACAAAGTGTAGAAACACATGTCATACTTTCTGTCGGACCTATGAAGAAGAAAGACTACTCTCAGTTGAAAGATATTGAGGCTTATGACTTCAAAGCTTTCCGAGAAAAGCGTATCTCTGGGCGAATCGAAATCTGATTCATGGCGTGTAGAAATCCACGTTCTTGAATGCGGGCATGGCGATACGATTCTTATTGGCCTGCCGGGAAACCGGTGGGCCCTTATTGATTGT
This sequence comes from Candidatus Sumerlaeota bacterium, assembly GCA_026398575.1. Next base: position 3,288 of record JAPLSP010000732.1, read on the forward strand.
AATCTTGTGGACAATGATGGCACCCGCGATAAGTTTTTCACGCTTGTTCAAAAACTCGGCATCACTCGGCTTGATATTCTTTGCCTCACCCACCCGCATAAGGATCATTATCATGGCATGTTGGATGTGATCAATTACTTCAAATCCGATGGACGGACAATCGGATGTTATTGCGATTGCGGGGTAGATCCAAAACAGATCGTTTATCTATTAAAGAAAGCAAACGAGGACATCCCTCACATCGAAGAATATGGGCTGATCCAGATTCGAATAGACGAGCTTACATCAAGCGGAATGGGATATGTAAGGATCGATGAGAACACAGATCTGTCCAATTACATTGAAGATAAAGGCTTATCTTTTAGAATAACGCCATTAGGACCTGATCCGGCGATTCCACGTCGTTTCGAAAGGGAGACCATTTCGGTAGGCGAAATCCATAATGATATCAATCGCCTTTCAGTTATTCTCCTCTTCGAGATAAGAGCAACGAGTGGCAAGAGACTTCGTGTCCTACTTACAGGTGATACAGACTCAGACGGTTTAACCAGATCATGTCGGATAATGGATAAGAAGCTGCAGGAGAGCACGATTCATGGTATGAAGGGGCCACATCACGGATCGCACACAGCATTTTCACCTGATGTCTGCAAAGCGCGTTCTGGAAATGCCACGGATGTAGTTGTTTTCTCTGTGGGTACCAAGTTTGAAGCCCTTCCCGATCGCAATGTTATCGAGAAATATCTGCAAAAAGGATGGACCGTTCTTCTGACTAACAAGCGCATTCAGAGGACTTCAAGAAGCATACCTTTAACCCTTGCTGGACGTTCACCTGAGATTCGTCCGCGTCACTTGCGGAATGATATTAAGTTGATCATTGATTCAGATGGTGGCTTTTCATTTGAACCCGACGCTGCCAGAGTATTAAGCGAAGAAATTTCACTTTATCAAGCCAGTAGCGATGCTGAATAATCAGCGTGAGAAAAATGCCGCCAATTGTCCAACGATCCGTTGGAGAATTAGAAAAGCCAATTGTTCCACAGTCTGTGGGACAATCACAAAGAGATATTCGCCAAAGATGATCGCACTCTATAATCTTGCGGCCATGAAACAAATCGTCAAGCTGTTGCTGACTGCGGCAATCGCAAGCTTTTCGGCTGATCTCGGCTCGCTACTGGCCGTTGCGGCGGATGCGGTTGTCAAGGTTGGCGCCGGCGGATATCTGACGGCGCCGCCCAAGCCTTGTAAGGCGCTGCCGGATGTGATATACAGGACCGAGGACGTCAAAGGTCCGATGCTTACCGGACAGTGGTGGAGCTCGCTTGTTTGGCAAAAATATTCTCAGAATCTTTTTGCGCATCCCTTAATGATGCTCTGCACGGAGAGCGGGTTGACTGTGAGTTATCCCGGCGCCAGCATTCATGGCAATGCAACGGGCATTTTCGGCAGCGGCGGGGGCAAGGACGGCGATCTCAAACTAGGGCACTCGGCTGCGGCAGCTTTTCCGGAAGCTGATTGTGGCGGGTTTTCGGATTGGTTTGTGACGGTGGTTTTTGGGAAGGAGTTGAGGGCTAGTTTTGGGCATGGAAGCCCGTTTGTGTACTGTCTTTATGCGGGCGGGAATCCAGTGGTGAGTTTTGGCAAGGCGCCGCAGATTTGGGCGGGGGGCGCAAGTGAGGCTGTGCTCGGGATCGCCGCCAATGGGCATTATTATGGGTTGTTTGGCGCGACGGGTTCGACGTGGAGCGGGTTGGATGGAGCGCGATTCACCAACAATGCCAACGGCACGCCTTACTTCTCGATCGCGCTGCTTCCGAATAACAAGCCTGCAACGCTGGCGCTGTTCAAGAAATACGCCTACAGCCACGTGGCCGACACGCGGGTGGAATTCAAGACGGATGGCGGCGCCGTGAAGGCTTCGTATAACTTCACGGTCAAACCCTACGAGGGCGCGGAGACGGGCACGATCTTTGCCTTGTATCCGCATCAATGGAAGTATGCCACAAGCCCGCTCACGGACATGACTTATGGCTCGGTGCGCGGCGTGATGAAAGTCGGCGAAGGTAAAAATTTCTCAACTGAAGTCGCCATTCAAGGCGTTCTGCCGATGTTTCCGGACAAAGGCATTCAGGACCGGGATCGCATGATGGGCTATCTCAAAGAGGAAGCATCGAAGAAGCCGGCAGGCTTTGGCGATACTTATTGGGAAGGCAAACATCTCGGACGCCTCGCGACGCTCAGCGGAATCGCGGAGGCCGCCGGCGCGCTGGAATTGCAAAAAGGCTTCATCGCCGAGATCAAACGCCGCCTGGAAAACTGGTTTTCGGCCACTCCCGGCAAGGAACAGCCCGTGTTCTACTACAACGCCACGTGGGGTTCGCTCATCGGCAGCAAGCCATCTTACGGCAGCGACAAGCCTCTCAACGACCACCATTTTCATTACGGCTACTTCATCCGCGCCGCGGCCGAGGTCGCGCGCGTCGAACCGGAGTGGGCCGAAAAATGGGGGCCGATGGTCAAGTTGCTCATCCGCGACATCGCCTCTCCCGACCGCGCCGACACGATGTTTCCTTACGTCCGCTGCTTCGACAAATACGCCGGGCATTCCTGGGCTTCGGGCGACGCGGGCTTCGCCGATGGCAACAACCAGGAATCGTCCTCCGAATCCATGAACGCTTGGTATGGAATGATCCTGTGGGGCGAGGCCATCGGCGACGCCGCGACGCGCGACACCGGCCTCTTCCTCTACAACACCGAGCGCACCGCCGTTGAGGAATATTGGTTCGACGTCTCGGGCACGAATTTTCCGAAGGACTTCCCCAACGTGGCGCTGGGCATGATCTGGGGCGGCAAGGGCGCCTTCGGCACGTGGTTCTCCGGCGATATTGATTGCATTCACGGCATCAACTGGCTGCCGTTCACGCCGTCGTCTTTCTATATGGGCCGCTTCCCCGACTATGTGAAGAAGAACTACGACCGCATCGTCGAGAAGCGCAAAGGCGGCAAGGACTTCAACACCGGCTGGGGCGACCTCGTCATCATGTTCCATGCCCTCAGCGATCCCGCCGCCGCTGCCTCATATATTGACGCCAATCCCAACTGCAAACTCGAAGGCGGCAATTCCCACGCTTTCATGTATCACTGGATCTACACTCTCAACAACCTTGGGCTCAACGACGCCAGCGTGCGCAGCGATTATCCCATCGCCAACGTCTTCAAGAAAAACGGCAAGAAGACGTATGCCGCTTACAACTACCTCCCCACGCCGCTCACCGTCACATTTTCCGACGGCGTCAAGATGACCGCCAAGCCCAAGGCTCTGACGCTCCAGCAACCCTGATCTTTCATCTTCTTGTATGTAGCGTCGAGTGGTAGGCCGCTCCGCTCCGCCGGACGGCCCC
>JAPLSP010000724.1 GCA_026398575.1 Candidatus Sumerlaeota bacterium
ATGCGCCCCAGCTCGCAGATGATCACGCGGAGGTGATGCGCCTTTTCCGGCAAGTCCATCCGCATCAGCTTCTCGACGGTCAGCGCCCAGCCGAGATTCATGTTCATCCCGGCCAGGTAGTCCATTCGGTCGGTGTACGGAATCCACTGCCGCGGCGTCAGGTTCTCGCCGATCTTCTCGGCGCAGCGATGCAGATAGCCAATATGCGGCTGCGCCTCCCGCACCAGTTCGCCGTCGGTCTTCAACACCAGCCTCAACACCCCATGCGTCGAGGGATGCTGCGGCCCCATATTGACCTGAATTTCGTCGGTTTTTAGAAAAGGGTTCGTCATAATGGGGGCTTGATCTGGTTGCATCTCCATCGCACTGTGCTAACGATTCCACTTTTTGTGCAACAACAAGGCCGCTAAATAAAGATAGCCCTGTTGACTAGACTGAACGCTTGACCAACGTCCGATCGCCAGTCTCGCTTGACTTACATACGCCATCGCGTCGTTTCGCGTCAGGCGAAACCCAAGATCATAATCCGCGCGATGGCGCGCTTCCTGCAAATCAACGAATGCATCCGCAACGAACTGGAGATTCACGTCAATTCTCGCTCCAGCGATGCTCTGGATTTGCGCTGGCAGATTTGCCTGACCGAAAGCTCTCGATATAGTTACCATTTCCCGATGATCAAACGCGCGGCGCACAAGATCGCGCAGGATACGGTTCTCCTTACCGCGAACAAGCATGCTGCTTGCTTTTTCAACGAGCAAGTGGAACAGGCTATAATAGGCCGTTGAAACTGCCCTGCGCAGGCTTGCCTGTTTGGGCCTTCGTCGCTCTCTTCGCGCAAGGTGATCGGCTTGTTCCAGGAGATCGTCATGCAGGCTCATGCGCGATTCTCCTTCCCGATCCATAGGCGCTTTGCGGCGCCCTTGGGCGCCGAGCCGGTTTTTTGCGAGCCTTCGCGTCCTCTCTATCCAGTTCCTCTTGTTCAGAGACGGTCCGGAAGCTGATATATGGCCAAAGATCTATGCGTTCATTCCTGAAAGCGTCTCTAAGTTTTTTCCGAATACTCTCCAAGCTTCTGGCGAATTCTCTGCTCGCAGCTTTTTGATCACTGATGATGACCCATATCCAAACAGCTGGCGCTCCGGTTGAGTCAGTGTACGGCTGGAAAAAATGACGGGAGACAAATGCCGGCCAATTAACCTTACTCAATACCGCCTCTATGTCGCCTTCTCTATACTCGTTCATAATACCCTCCGTCTATAGAATCACCCACGTGGATTTTTATAATTGATGCTGCCATTCCTTATAAGGCAACCTTCATAAGTTAGTGACTCCATGATACTCATCCGGCTGCTTATAATCTTTTCTCAGCGGATAGCCTTCCCAATCTTCGGGCAAAAGAATTCGCCGCAAATTGGGATGCCCGTCGAAGCGCACGCCGATCAGATCAAAGGTCTCGCGCTCGTGCCAGTCGGCGGCGGGGTGGATGTCCGCGATCGAAGGGACAGCGCCGCCGTCGCGCGGGACGGAGGCCTTGAGCGCCACGGTCGCAGGTTCGCTATAGGAGCGCAGGTGATAGACCACGTCAATGTGGTCCGCGCAATCCAACCCTGTCACCATCAAAACCTGCTCGAACTTCAATCCCGGGGCATCGCGCAGGAAGAGAACGATGTCGCGGATTTTTTTCGGCGGCACGCGCACGCAGGCGTCGCCGCGCTTGGGATCGGAGGCGTTCTCGGCGAGCGCGATTCCTTCGGCGCCGAAGCGCTCGGTGAGGCGGTTATATATGTTTTGCACGGTGTTCATTGTTTTTGGGCGCCCGCCAGTCCTCTTCTATATTTTCCTTTGGGGAGAAGTCCATTTTCCGAGTCTTTCTTTTCTTCCCATGGTATAAAGCCAACCGGGCGGGTTTTAGGCGGGGGCTTCGGCGTTTCCATCAATTGCCTTATTGCGTCGAAGACAACTTGAAACTGTCCATCGTATTTCTTTTCCATCTCCGCCAGTTTGCGCGCCAGATCGGCGTGGGATGCCAGCATTTGCCGCAGCTTCACAAACGCGCGCATGATTCCGATGTTGACCTGCACGGCACGCCGACTGCGCAGAACTCCCGAAAGCATGGCGACGCCTTGTTCAGTGAAGGCATAAGGGAGATAGCGGCGACCGCCATGGTACAAACTTGAGCTCACAAATTGTGAGCTCAAGTTGCTCCATTCTTCCCCGGATAGTTGAAACATAAAATCCTCTGGGAAGCGCTCAATGCTTCGCTTAGCGGCTTGGTTAAGAATGTAAGTTTTCACTCCATAAAGCTCAGCCAAATCACTGTCAAGCATGACGTTATGGCCACGAATCGAAAATATCCGTCGCTCGATCCGCTCTATAGGAATTGCCACAATTGCATCGCTTGGCTTCATGTCAGACGCCTATGCTTCAATAACTTCTTTCATCGAGAGTTCAACTTGAGGCGCCAATTTGGCGCCTCAAGTTTGAGCCTTCCTTGTTTGAGGCGCCAGTCTGGCATCTCAAAGGTTCTCATTCGAATTTGAGCTCACAATTTGTGAGCTCAAAAGCTTCCTTGCATTGTTTGAGATCCCAAATTGGGATCTCAAATCCTCCTCTTTGGTTTTTGAGCTTCCAAATTGGAAGCTCAAGTTCCTGCTTCCTTACTCCCAGAAAAGAATGCCAATCCATCATTGCTGAAACAAAGCAGCATACTCCTAAAGTGAGCCTTTGAGCGCTTTCCCAGAACTGTTTTTTTGCCGCCACGCTTCGACCTCGGCATTTAGTTTTTCCAGTTCCTGCGGCGTCATTTTCCCTGAATATCGCGCGGTCAAGTCTGTCTCCATGATCTTCGACAACGCCTTCAGCAAATCTTCACGAAAGAGCGGCTGCTCAGGGCGCATTAGCCTCAGGATAAATGGGACGCTCTCTTTCCCATGTTCCGCCAGCTTATTTATGGCAGATTGCCGCTCGGCCAGCGGCAGCTGCGTGTATTGAGCCGCAAGCTCCTTTTCCACCTTTGATAGAGAGGCTTCCAGCCTGCTCACAGCATGTGCGAGCCTTAGCTGTGAAGCAGTCAACTCACGCGCGACCCCACCCAGCTTTGCCGGCAGAAATTGAAGCTCGCTCGCAGCCAAATCCGGCTGTTTGTGAGGGGGCTCTTTCCAGAAAGTCATACCAATCCAGCATGTGACAAGCGCAATCAGAGCTGCTTTTGTTGCCCAGTGGTTGATGAGGTTAAGTGTCCGCTCCTCAAACGCTACGCGCGGGCTTGGTCTAAAGATATCTGAAGGATCATTCACAGGCGTTTGTTCCCGGCCGAATACATCGTCCTGAATGTTTCTCCTCATTTTCCCCAAAAGGACTACCACGCAGGACGCGCACATTAGCAGGAACAATCCGGATTGAGTCTTGACTCTGAAAGCATATTCCTCGAAATCCTCATCCCTTGTCAGATCATTAAACAGCATGGCCAAAACATAGACGCCGAGCACAGTCACAAGTGTGCGTATCCAGGAAGGCGCCTGATTGCCAATAGTGAACCGTTCTTCATATGATTTCCCGGATATGGATATTGTTTGCGATACGGCAAAGTATAATGCGACTATCAATATAGCGCCAAGAAATAATGAACCCGCCCCCCCTGGTAAAATCCAAAAAAATGTCAACGTATGCACTACGGCGCTTGCAGCAAACAAGCTGATTGAAACGATGAACAACAGCTTCACTCGAAATCCGGTGCCCTTTGTCCTGGAGATAAGAAGTCCCGGCCCTACTAATAAAAGGGCCGGCAGGGCGAGTATGACTACGAAGCCAAGGCAGCCAAGTATAAGCAATATGATACCTAGAGCGCTCATGTTCTCACTCCGCGCGCGCTTGCGTATTCTCTATCTTTTGCTCTATTGCTGTCCCCTCAACGGCCGCCTTCGATCCCTTACGCCCGAATAACCGCAGACCACGCAACTTTTGTTTCCACATCGTCCAAATAGACTCCTGCGAGATCTTGTCCTGCAGTTTCAGCAAGCCATCAATCAGCGCCTCGGGTCGCGGCGGGCAGCCGGGGATGTAGATGTCCACCGGGACGATGCGATCTACTCCTTTGACGACGTGGTAGCCGTGTTTGCAGTAGGGGCCGCCGCCGACCGCGCAGGCGCCCATCGCGATCACGTATTTGGGATTCGGCATTTGCGTATAGAGCCGGACGAGGCGCGGCGCCATTTTATGCGTCACCGTCCCGGCCACGATCATGACGTCGGCTTGGCGGGGCGTGGCGCGGAAGGCGCCCATCCCGAAGCGGTCGAGGTCGTATTTTGGCGCGCCCGCGGACATCATTTCGATCGCGCAACAGGCGATGCCGAACGTCATCGGCCAGAGCGAATGCATGCGCGATTGATCGAAAATCCAGTCGAGCGCCTTGATGGGGGCGATGGCGACCTGGTGATCCAGTCCGTAGTCCTTGACCTGTTCGCGCAATTGCTTGAGGTTGCATTCGCGGATCGAACGGCGAATCTGACGGCGCGACCCCTCGCGCTTCATAACCCATTCGTCAATGATCTTGTTTAGATCAATGATTTCGCCGGGCTTGGCGCCGGGAGGCGCCTCGGGGGCTAAATCTTCGATTTCATCGGCCATGATAAATGCCAGGCTTCAGCGGAAAATGCTCAATATCCAATATCCAATATCCAACGTCCAATATCCAACAGAGAATTCCGAATGCATAACAAAATTGCCAACGTCCAACAGGGAATTTCCAATGTCCAACAGGGAGTTGCTGATTTCCAGCCGCATGCGGGCGGTCTTAAATAAACTAACAATAAATTCCTATTCCCCTGGCACGAGCCTTTGGCCGCCTGGGCAATAAAAATACCTTTCGGTTCGCACGCAGAACCGGCATGAGCTTCAAACCCCGGTGGCCTGATGTCAAGCGGTTTCCCACGCGCAATAGGGCAGGGCACTGGGAGCGCATACTGGGAGCGCCAGCATCCTGCTGGCGCATGGCTTCCTACGTGCAAGAGGGTGGGGCGCCGGACCTTCTGACCCTCTCCCGGTGGTTGAATTAGTAATGAGAAGTCTCCATCAAGGCCTTGTTTTTTTACCTCCCGGCTGGAAGACGGCATTAATCCCGTATTGCATGGGGCGCCAGCCGCTCTCGTGGGCGCCGATGTCTGGGGCTTTTCCGGTGAAACCGTCGCTGAAGTTCGGGATGGCCTCGCCGGCGTCGAGGCCGGGGCTGTTAGGGGCTAACTGGAAATTTCCTTGCATGGCTTTGGGATCGAATTCGGCGCCCGAAACATAGCGCGGCGCGCCTTTGACGCCGTGGGATTCATGGCCATCGGGAACAGAACCATTGTACAGATCGTAATCGAAATCATTATCCGGGGTTTGCAGGTTGCTGCTGATGCTGGCGCCGTCGGATGAGCGCAGATGCAGGATATTATTGCGTGACATGGTGTGCTTCATGATTCGATTCTTCCCGCCGATCCCCTGCACGCAGCCTCTTTGATCCTCCTGAAAAATGGTATTATGGAAGAGATAGATATGGCCCGTCATCCATTCCTCGCCCGTGGCGAAGCCCATCTTGATGAATTGTCCGCCGGGGCCGTCCGGATACCACTGGGAGCGATTCATCACGTTACGCCAGAAATAAAGCGGGCCGATGGTGACCGGGGCGTTTCCCAGGCCCATCATCGCCTCGGTGATGTAGTTGCCCCAGACGCGGACGTTGGCGTCGCTGCCCTCGACTTCGATGGCGTCATCCCAGCAATGGCTGAAGGTATTGCAGTAGATATCCGTATCGGGACCGGGACAACCGCGGTGGCTGGCGTTTTTGCCACCGCCTATAATGTCATTGTAATAATGATCGGCGTCCGAATAGAACTCATTGTAGCGGATGACATGGTTTCCCGCGCTTTCGATAAAGCTGACGCACTGCGGGCCGGCGGGGTGGGAATTCTTGACCGGCTCATACCAGTGGTTGGTGTCGTAATGCGGATGATGAATCCGGCAGCGTTGGATCACCACGCGCGTGACGGATGTGTTGCTGCAATTGACGCCGCAATCCATGTTGCGTCCCTGATTGGGCATAAGCGGGGTTTTGGCGGGACGGCCCCAGTCGGAGATGTCGCAGCGCTCGATGACGATGTCGTGCCCGTCTTCGATCCGGATTGCGCCGGCATAGCCGCCGGTTTTGGACGAGGCGCTTCCCGCCCCTTTGAGCGTGAAGCCGCGCAGGATCACATAGGAGGCATTGACGGTGATGCAGTTGTCGGCGTTGTGCCCGGCGTTGATCGTCATGTTGGTTCCGTCATAGAGGCGGTAGGCGGTGGGCGTTCCGGATTGCGTGATTTGAAGCGTCGCTTCCTGGCTGGCGACTTTTTGAGTGGCGCCGATGGGGAAGTCCTCATTCCAGGTCGAGGCGACAAGGTTGGCGACGGCTGAGTTGGCGGCGGCCAGGCTGGCGGCGGGTGGAGTAGCGGTGGATGAAGTGGTGGTGGTTTTTGCCTCTTGCAGGCGCAATCGGATTTCATAGCGCGTGTTCGGCGTCAGGTTGACGATGCTGCCCCGATAATCCGCCCTGTCTTCGTCGGTTCCAGCGATGGGGTTATAGCGCATTGGCAACGCCTGCCGCCACGTCGCGTCGCCCTGCTTGCGATAAGAGACGGCGACAGGCCGGGCCGCGCTGCCCCCTTCGGGCGACCAATAAACCCCCAGGGAGTGAAAGGTCGGAACCGCAAACGGCTCGGCGGCGGCGGCGCGAGTGGTGAAGACGGCTTGCGGCACGATAATGGTGGGCAGCAACAAGGTCTGAAGAATTCGAAATATGCGTAGTGAAGAGAATGCTGTATTCATGATCTCAAACATGGCGGTATCTCCTTTAGGCTCTTATCGCGCCGCGAACGACTATGCTTCTTCGTTCATCCAACATCAGAAGAAATCCGTGGCGATCCGCCCGATCCGTCGCATCCGTGTTCTATCACGTTTTGTTTCTTCATTATAGAACACGGATGGGACGGATCGGGCGGATCATCACGGATTTCCACAAGAACGATGAAAACGTGAGCGTTCTTTGTCGTTCTGTTCTTCCATCATCCTGTTTTTCATCATTCTGTTTTTGTCGTCATTTGGCTTTGCCTTTGACCCCGCTCAAGGGATGATGCGTGACGGCGTCCCAGGCCAGTTCCTGCAGCAGGCGATTCGTCTTGTCGTCCCATTTCGGATTCTTGGCACGCGCCAGAATGTCCGGCAGCGGCAATCCCGCAGGGCTGCGGCGATAGATCACGGCGAAATGGCAGTACGCCAGCAAAGCCTGCAACGGCGGTTTGGGATGGCCGAGAGTATCGGTGAAAAGGTCCTCCTGGGACTTCAATCCGGGCGCCTCGCCGGCGATGATCTTTTCGCGCAGCGTCAGCACGGCCTGCCCCACCGGCACGGCGAACACCACCTGCTTGCCCAGTTTCTGATTGATCGCGCGGATTTGTTCATCCATCTCTTTGAAATAGGGCTCGTGCTGTTTGCGCAAGAACTCGATGGTTGCGGTGTTGTGATCCACCTTTGCAGGGCGCGGCTTCATTGGGGGATCGTAAAAGTGCGGTTCATACTGGTCGAAGGGGAGCCAGAACTCCTGGACAGTGACGCGGCCATTGGGGTTGGTCTCCAGAATCCCCTGAGCGAATTTTTCGATTCCGTTATCGGGAAGATAGATGGGCGTCAGCGCCACCACGTCCACTTTGCCGTCGCGCATGGTTTGCCTGGCTTTGTCGTTCCAATGCTTGATGGATTTCGATCCGCCGATCAATGACGGGCTGGTAGCTTGATGCTCACTGTATCCGGCGGCCTTGGCCATCGCCTCCAATACTGGGGGAATCCCGAAGTGAAAACTGTGGCCGCATGAGAAGACATGCTGCCCTTTCGCAATCGGCTCGGTTTGCGAGTCGCTCTTCGCGCTGCCGGTTTGAGCGAGCACGATCATGGGCGCCAAAGAAAGAGCCGCAATCAACACAAAACCGGATTGGATTTTTACAAACATGTGTGAACTCCTGATAAGGATGTTTTACTGAAATACATCAGAATAGAACCTACCACAAAGACACAAAGATCACAAAGAAAAGAATAAAGGCGATTGGCAGGCAGAATCATTGAGGGCAGGATCATTATGATTCTGCCCTCAATGATTCTGCCTGTATTATTGCATTTCGTTGCATATTACTTTTTCCCATCCCACCGATACATCAGCGATTTTCCGAACCAGTCGTCTTCGACGAAGATCAGATATTCGCCGTTACTGCGGCGAAAGGCGCGCATACCCCAGGCAATGTCTATCTGCGCCGGGCCGGTCTGAACTTCGGGACCGGGGCGAAATTGCCCGACCGGCTTGCCGTCGCTTTTGGAATAGACATAGCAGGTTTGCGTGTTCTCGCGGAACTTCTCGTCGCAATGGCTCGTCTGCATGAAGACGTAGTCGCCCGCCATGTCGAGCGCGGTGATGAAGCGGTCTTTGTGCATGCCGCCTTTTGAGTATAGCAGGTCTTCGATCAGCCACGCCGGCTTGCCCAATGCGGCGCCCGTCTCCGCGCCTGGGCCTTTGCTCCAGCCGTCATAACGCGCGACGACGCGGCCAATGCCTTTTCCCCAAAGGTTGCTCGTGTTGGGAAACGCCTCGGTATAGCCGGAGAGAATTATGACATCTTTTTCCGCGTCATATTCGGCGCGGCGCAACAACGTAAAGGGCGCGGGCATGGGCGTGAGCGTCGCGTGCGCGAAATCGTAGCGCGGCGCGCCGTTCGCATTCAACCCCTGGAAGGCATAGCGGCGCACGCCCTGCTTGGCCGAGGCCAGCCAGACATCGCCGCGCTGATCAATGCTCCATCCCCAGGCGTCGCCGGGCGCGTCGGCGGCTTTGTTTATCTCGTATTCGCCGTCGTCCATGCGCCCGTCGCCGTTGGCGTCCGTCCAGATCCATTCGCCTTTGGCGGGCTGATGCGGCGGCCAGGGCGCGGCGGCGGCGCGGACTTTTATGCCCTCCTGCGAGACCCAGACGTCCGCGTCCTGATCCACGCCGCCGGCGGCCGCTCCCGTGCTTTTTTCATTCCAACGCGACTTCATGAAGAGCGCGCAGGGGACGGCGATTTCGCCGTCGGTCGCCGCATTGAAACGATAGACGGCAAGGAAGCGCGAATACATGTCGCTAAAGAAAAGGAACCGCTGCCCGGCGATGCGCTTGACGGCCATCGCGCAACTTTCGCCCATGCGGCGGCGGCTGTCGTCGGGATAGCGCGCGGCGTCGAGCGTCTGTCCGCGATACGACCACTCGTGCCCCGGCCCTTTCGAGTAGTCCATCACATAGTGCTTGGTGGTTGTGAAAACATCCGTTTCGGCGGCGGGGTCAACCAAGCCCACTTCGATGAAGCCGTGATTGTATGCGGACCAGCGCAGTTTGCCGTCGGGCGTGTAGCTTTCGATGGCGGCGCCGTTTTTCTGCACGGAGCGCGTGCCGCTCATGCTGACGTAGAGGTTGCCCTCGCGGTCGCAGCCAACGCCGGTGAGATCGAAAAATTTCGCGGGCTGCCATTGGCCGCGCACGCCGCTGAAGATGCCGCCCTTGGCGCCGAAGGTTCCGGCGGGCGCGGTGGGAGCGCCGTTCAGACGCGCGAGGTCATAGAATTTGATATCGTGGTCGGGGCCGTCGTCGGCGACCATCAATTGGCGCTTGGCGGCGTTCCATGCAAGATCGGTAGGGCGGCTTTCCGGCGCGAAGGCGATGCGGGCGCCGCTGTCCTTGCCGTCGCGCTCGAATCGCGCGATGGCGCGTTCTCCGCGTTTGACGACCCAAAGTTTGCCATCGCTGTCCACCGCGAGTTTGCCAGGTTTGTCGCAGGGGAACTCGCGTTTCTTCTCCAGCGACTCGGCGTCATAGACGGCGATGCGATTGCTCGCGCAGTCGGAAATAAAAACTTCGCCGTCGTTGTAGGCAAGCCCCTCGACGCGGGCGGCGCTCGCTTTCACGTCGAAGCCTTTCGGACGATTGGTTTTGCGGTCATAGCGGCGAAACCAACCAGGGCCTTGCTCTTTGCTGTTGATCGTGCGGTCAATCGTCATGAAGACGTAGTCGTCGCCTGCGGCTACCGCGCCGCCGTCGGCGTTGTTGAACGACCATTGGCATTTCGGCCAATCCGCGCCGAAACTGTTTTCCTGCCACTGCCCTAGGTCCTGGCCGTCTTTATAGCGGCCCATTTCCTTGTGCGCCTCATCCCACGAGCTGCTGGCGAAAACGGTTCCATCCGGCGCGACCGCCATCGCCTCGACAAACATCTGCATGTCGTTTTTCAATTCCGGGTATCGCGCCCCCGCCGCCCCCCACGTATTACCCACCCAGCTGGTCACATGCGGCAATTCATTCATCTGCGCGGCGAGAGGCAGCGTGCATCCCAGCGCCGCGGCGACAGCGCACAGGCCAAGAGCCCGTCTCGCAATCACTCGACATCTCCCGGGGGCCCTATTAGTGTTCTTCATCATTCGTTGACTCATTCTTTGCATTCAGCTGATTCCTTCCCGATGGGCGCCGCATGCTCCGGCTAGAAGCACCGCCCTTGTTGATCATGGCGTCGGGCAGGCATCGGATTCAACGCCAATACGGGCGCGTCCCGATCCATAGCCTGGCGGCAAGCGTCATGAGATACTCAGCGTAGCTATTGGAGCTGGCGCCGAATGGTAGGCCGTTCCGCTCCGTCGG
>JAPLSP010000590.1 GCA_026398575.1 Candidatus Sumerlaeota bacterium
CGCAGATCATCATTCGATTTAGTCTTACAGGAAACTTTCTTCATACAATTTCCTTTCAAGCAGAGTCGCCTTGCGGCAGCTGATGATTCGAGTTCCAAAACGGGGACAGGTTGGTTTATTCTCAGATTCTGCATGTAAGCACTCTCGTCCCCGCAAGGGAATTGACTTCAGACATTATTTCCCCATGCTTTCCTTGAGTCCATTTTTCAGCATTCCGACTGCACACACACTCTTTTTATCCATCGCCTCAGAAAATGCGAAACATTAAAAATGAAAAAGCGAACCCAATTTCAGCCACGCCCAGACTCAGGAATATCCGTGTTCCCCGTGCCACCCGTGGTTAATTTTCAGCCGTTTCATAGTCTTGTGTACAAACTATTTTTCTCATGTTTTCCTGAGTCTATTCTGCAATTTCCCATTGAGAACAAATCCCTTTTGTCCATCGCTTCAGAAAATGCAAAAACTTAAAAATGCAGGAACGAACCCAATTTCAGCCACGCCCAGACTCAGGAATATCCGTGTTCCCCGTGCCATCCGTGGTTAAATTTCAATCGTTCCATAGTCTCTTGTGCAGACTATCTTTTCCCATGCGAGCGCCATTCGGCCATTCAGGTCTGACCCCGCCCGAAAACGGGAGAAACAAAAAGGGCGAAGACAAGGCGTAGGCCGCCTTGTCTTCGCCCGATGGGAACGCAATATGTTCGGCTCAATCCGCCTTGCTTGCTATCCCAGGATCGCCTTCAAATCCTGCGCCGGGGTGCTGATCGGCGTGAGGGCGAATTTGTCCACCAGGACCTTGAGGACATTCGGGCCGATGAAGGCCGGGAGGCTGGGGCCGAGGCGCATGTTCTTGATGCCGAGGTGCAGCAGCGTCAGGAGGATGACGACGGCTTTTTGTTCGAACCAGCTCAGGATCATCGTCAGCGGCAGGTCGTTGACGCCGCAGTTGAAGGCGCCGGCCAGCGCGATGGCGATCTGGATGGCGCTATAGGCGTCGTTGCATTGTCCGCAGTCAATCAGGCGCGGGATGCCTTCGATGGCGCCGAATTCGAGTTTGTTGAAGCGGTACTTGCCGCACGCCAGCGTCAGGATCACGCAATCCTGCGGCACGGCTTGCGCGAAATCGGTGTAGTAGTTGCGTCCCGGCTTGGCGCCGTCGCAGCCGCCGATGAGGAAGAAGTGCTTGATCGCGCCGTCCTTGACCGCCTGGATCACTTTGCCCGCCACGCCCATGACGGTGTTGTGGCCGAAGCCGATGGTGATGTGCTTGGGCGCTTCGTCCTTGGCGAATCCGGCTGCCGCTTGCGCCGCTGCGATCACCGGCGCGAAATTCCCGTCGGCGATATGTGTGACGCCCGGCCAGCCGACCAGACCGGCGGTGAAGATGCGGCCCATGTAACTGTCCTTGGGCTTTTGTATGCAATTCGTGGTCATCAGGATCGAGCCGGGGAAGGCGTCGAACTCGGCGCGCTGATCCTGCCAGGCGCCGCCGTAGTTGCCGACGAGGTGTTTGTATTTCTTCAAGCCCGGATAGGCGTTGCAGGGGAGCATCTCGCTGTGCGTATAGACATTGATGCCCTTGCCTTCGGTCTGCTTGAGCAGCATTTCCAAATCTTTCAAGTCATGTCCGGAAACGAGGATGCACTTGCCCGCGACGGGCGTGATGCGCACCTGCGTTGGCTCGGGATGGCCATAGGTCTCCGTGTTGGCCGCATCGAGCAGGCCCATCACTTTCAGGTTCACCTCCCCCACCTTGAGCGTCATGCCTACGAGCGCGTCCACGTTCGTCGGATTGCCGGCGAGGAAATCGAGCGCCTCATGGAAAAAGGCATAGACGCTGTCGTCTTCCTTTCCGAGGATCAGGGCGTGATCCGCATAGGCTGCCATGCCCTTCAAACCGTAGGTGATCAGTTCCTGCAATCCGGCGACGTCGGCGCCCAGCGAATCCACGCGCAATGCAATGGAAATCTCCTCCCCCTGATGCGCCATGGCGTTCTGGTCCGCGCCGGCCACGAATTGCGCCGGTCCGGCGGGTTCCTCCGGCGCGTGGCCGGTTTTATTGCAGGCGTCCAAGTATGCCTTGCGGACGCGCTCCTTGATCGCGGCGCCGCGCTTGATCTGCGCGACGATGGCCGGCGGATCGAAGTTCACGTTCGTGACCGTCGTGAACAGGCCCTCCAGCGCGTAGATATCCGCCTCGCGATCCTTGACGCCCAGCGGGCGGGCGCGATGCGCGTATTGCGCAATGCCCTTGGCCAGATAAACCACCACGTTTTGCAGGCAGGCGGTGTCCGGGTCCTTGCCGCAGACGCCAAACGCCGTGCACCCCGTGCCGCGAGCGGTTTGCTCGCATTGATAGCAGAACATACTCATGATCCCTACTCCTTTTCCGTTGGAAAATTTATGTGTGAAAAGCCCTCCCGAAACCCACAAACAGTACTTCCCTGCTGCGCGCGAGAAAGCGGTCTATCGCTTCTCGACCACGTCGCTCAGTTTCGTGTTCTTTATATATCCGAGAAATTTTTGATCGGTCTTGCCGATGAATCCTCCCAACAGACAGTGGTGGCGCCCGCAGACGGGATTGTCAAATGCGCAATGCGTTGGCGCGAAGGTTCCTTCGATCGCCTCGAAGACGTCGAGGAGCGAAATTTCCCGCGCGGATCTCGCCAGGACGAATCCGCCCTTCGGCCCGCGTGTGCCCGCCACGATTCCCGCCTTCGTCAGCCGCTGCATGACCTTCGCCAGGTGGGCGCTCGATCCCTGCAACCGCTCGGCCAACTGCGCGACCGGAAACGATTCCTCCGGTTTTGCAGCGAGCAAAGCGCACGCATGCAACGCCAGCGCCGCGCCTTCGGAGATTTTTATGAGAGAACTCATTGTGGTGGTGACCTTTAGTTTGGGTGACTGAAGCTGGGTTTTCAAGAGCGGTTGATGGGAGATATGGGAGAGATGGGACTTATAGGAACTATGAACCGGCGAAGATTGAAGCCCTTTGCGGCGCGAAATAAATTATTCAGGTATTAGAATACCCATATAGTGGCCGCATGTCAAGGGGGATTTTGCAAAAAGTCGAATTATTTTTTGTGGGGCGCTATTTTGCGAAGAATTGCTCCATCACCGGCCAGAGTTGATCGGTGGGTTCGCGATGGCAGACGTGCTCGGGGAGGGAGTTGAGGAAGGCGCGGCCATAGGATTTTTGCAGGACGCGCGAATCGAGGATGAGGACGGCGCCGGTGTCGGTTCGGCTGCGGATGAGGCGGCCGAAGCCTTGCTTGAAGCGGATGACAGCGGAGGGAACAGAATACTCGTTGAAAGAATTGCCGCCGCGCGCCTCGATGGCCTCGACGCGCGCTTCGAGCACCGGCTCGGACGGCACGGCAAACGGCAGGCGCGTCAGGATCAGGAGCGACAGCGCCTCGCCGGGCACGTCCACTCCCTCCCAGAAACTGGATGTGGCGAACAGGACGGCGCGTGGCGCGGATTTGAAATGTTTCAGCAATTGATGGCGCTGCGCGTCGCCCTGGCGCAAAACGGTCATGCCCGCCGCGCGCAGCCGATCTCCCGTGCGCTCGGCAATGCGATGCAGCATCCCATAGGACGTGAACAGCACAAAGGCGCGCCCTCCGGTAATGAGCGCGGCCCGCTCGACGCAGTCTGCGACCGCCGTTTCGTATTCGCGCTGCTTGGGATCGGGGATATCCGACGGCGCCGCCACCAACGCCTGCTTGCGAAAATCAAACGGGCTGGAGAAGGTTTCGAGCAGCAAAGGACGGGAATTCAGTTCCGAGTTCCGAGTTCCGGGTTCCGAGTTCCGGCCGGTAGGTTCCAAGTTCCGAGTTCCGAGTTGCGAGTCTCGATCCCCGAGCCCCGAACCCCGAGCCCCGAGTCTCGAGTCCCGATCCCCGAGCTCCGAATCCCGAGTCCTATCTCCTTCGCTGCGGGAGGCGAACTGGGGAGCGTCCGGGTCCCAGGCGTAGTCCTCGGCTTGGTAGGGCGCGCCGTATTCTTCCGAATCCAGGAATCCTTCCCCATCGGGTTCTTCGCGGACGGTCTTCAGTCCCAGGCGTTCGAGCATGTAGTCGAATCGCTTGTCAACAGTCATCGTAGCCGACGTGACCACCACGGTGCGCGTCGGATCGAAGAGCGCGCGCTTGAGCATGGGCCCCATCTCAATCGGCGCAGACCGCCAGCGCAAACTGGGCGCGTCCACCGGGCGGCGCGGCGGGACGTATTCGAGCCACACACAGACGTTCTCCGGCGCCGTCAGGAAAGTGTTCAACTGTTGCGCCGCCTGATTCATCCGGTTGGTTTGCGCCTCGACCTGCATGATAACGGAAACGGCCTTGTCGCGCGCGGACTTGCTCAGGCTCTTGACGGCGGCGGTCAGTTGCGCGGCCTGCGACGTGAAATGCGCGACCGCCGCGTGCAACTGGCGCGTCAGCGGCTCGATGGCCTCCAGCCACAACGGCGTGGCGCAGACCGCTTTCGTGATGCGCAACTGGCGGGCGCGTCCCTGGCCGCTCTGGCTCTGGCTCTCGAAATAATCGCGCACCGGAGGAATGATCCGCGCGGCGATCTCCTTGACGATTGTGGCCAGTTCATCGCTTCCCGGCTGCAGGCGGCCAAAGACCAAATCGCGGATGGTTTCGAGCGCCGAGGCGTCGTCGGGTTGCGCTGCGTCCATCACACGCCGCAAAAAAACGGACAAGACGCCCCGTCCGCGCCGCTCGGGATTGGCCCAGCGCCGGCACATCCGCACCAGGCCGTTGGCCGTGATCTGCTCGCTGAAGGCGCGGGTGGCCGCCTCCTCGACGTTATGCCCTTCATCCAGGATCAGCCGGTGATACGGCGGAAGGACAACCGCTTCGCTGTAGTTTTCCGTCTGGAGGCGCAGCGCCAGGTCCGTCAGGAGCAACGCATGGTTGACGACCACAATGTGGGAGGCCGAGGCGCGGCGGCGCGCGCGATAATAAAAGCAGTCCTGATACTTTTCGCAGCGCGTGCGCAGGCAGGTATCCGGCTCGCACTTGACCTCATCCCACAGCTCGCCGTCCGGACGGAAAGACAGGTCCGACAAACTGCCGTCCTTCGTCGTCTTGACCCAGTCTATGAGATTGTCGAGTTGCTCAGAGGCCGTGGTGGGGATGAGATCGCCCAGATGCTGGATGGCCTCTTTCAGTTTGCGAATGCAGACGTAGTTGCCGCGCCCCTTGATCAGCGCGGCGCGGAAGTCCATCTTGAGCGCGCGCCGCAGGAATGGGATGTCTTTGTGGATCAGCTGCTCCTGGAGATTGATCGTGTTGGTGGAGACGACGACTTTTTCCTTGGCCCCGGCGGACCAAAAAATCGCCGGCGCCAGATAGGCCAGCGACTTGCCGGTGCCCGTGCCTGCCTCGACAATGGCGACGGCGTCTTCATTGAAAGCGCGGCTGACGAGGCGCGACATCGCGATCTGCTGGGGACGGTATTCATACGCCTCCATGCCGCGCGCGACAGCCCCCTCGCAACCCAGAAGCCGCTCGATCTCGTCTTCCGCGATGGCGAACATCTCCTCGCGCGCGAAGGCCGGAACCACGACGTGAACGTGTTCGCAGGCATTATCAACGACATAAAAACCGATGGAACGCGAGCCGACGGACGACGCGATTTCAACGTCGTGCGGCGAAGGCGCCAGCGTGCCGGAGGGGTGGTTGTGGATAACGACGTCGCCGTCTTCGGCCAGTTCCGTGATGGCGGGGACGGCGTCCTCCGAGCCGAAGGCGCAGGGAAGCGCCTCCTCGACGATCAGGTCCGGGTCGAGTTTGCCGACAAAAAACACCTCGCGCCCTTCATTATCCTCGATGGCGCGGACCATGGCGGCGCGGGCGCTTTCATGGATGACGGTCTCGATATTGGGATTGGGAGTTGTGGAATTCATTATTGGAGAGAGTATATTTCCGCCTTGGCCGCTGGCTCAACCGTTATCCCTTGAAAAAAAGAGCTTGCATGCTGAACAATGTATTCGGTGTAATACGGGGCCTTTGCGGCGGCGCGCAAGCCGCAAAGCGTCAAGCGATGCAGTAAAAAATGCAACGCCCGTTTTTTCAATCGGCAGGAGCGGAGGAGAAAGCACAATGGCTAAGGCGCCAAATCGTATCAATATTCAACTCGAATGCACGACGTGCCGGACGAGCGGCTTGCCCGGCGTATCGCGGTACATGACGACTAAAAATCGCAAAACGATGACCGCACGGCTGGAGCTGAAAAAATACTGCCCGTTCGAGCGCAAGCACACGGTGCACAAAGAAGTCAAGTAGATGGCCGTTTGAGGAGAATCCTCGATGATCAGCCAAGAACTACTCAACATTCTGGCGTGTCCCTCCTGCAAAAAACCCGTGGTTTTGGAAGGCGTGGCATTGACGTGTGTCAATGGCGACTGCCGCCGGCGCTACCAGGTGGAAGACGATATTCCCATTATGCTTATAGATAAGGCCCAAACACTCAGCCCCGAAGAATGGCGCGCCTCAAGCGCCGCTAAAGGGAAATAAGAGATCAGTCGTTTTCTAAAGCCGCCTTTTTTCTAATTGCTGTTTGCCAAGAGAATCGCCCCACTAAGTCCCGTCCTTTGGATGGGACTTTTTTATTGGTTATCACTTTGGTACATACAGCGCTCCTATGCGTATGCATCTGTTGCTATCCGGCAGAGTTTCTTATTGAAGCCACCCTCAGAACGGCAGCCCCCCCTTCTTGAAAAAACACAGAAGTTTGAAGCGTAATTTCGAGAAAACAAGCCGGATGTTTCAGCATTTTTCGCCTGCTAAATTCGCAGATTGCGATCGGCACACAATTCGCTTGATAGTCCCCCCGAAACGTCATATAATTAAAAGTGGATACCGTGGGAGGGCGAGCAAAAGCGGTTTTCATATCTATGGTTCTCACAACACGAAAGCCGCTCAGGCAATTGGCTCGAAAAAGATTATGATTAGCCCAATCACATCTCTGAGCCGAAACTTCCGAAATGACGCCTCTGTTCAATGGCCGGATAGAGAAGGCACGCAAACTGACACGTCCTCTGCCAATGCCTCAGATGCAACTGGCGCCGTTGCGGACACGATGGACACGGCGCAAGTGAGCAATCGCGGGCGTGAGCTGGGAACAGCTCACCAGCAGAACGGCAAATCCAAATCGGGCGACAAAAAAACAACCGACGGCCTGACGCCGGAGCAGGAACGCCAACTCGCATCGCTCAAGAAGCGTGACGCCGAGGTGCGCGCGCATGAGCAAGCGCATGTCTCCGCAGGCGGCCAATATGCAGGCGCCATTCATTTGGAATACACCCAAGGGCCGGACAACCAGATCTACGCCACCGGCGGCGAAGTCTCCATAGATACTTCCCCTGTATCCGGCAACGCTCAGGCAACAATCGCCAAGATGCAAGTCATCGAGCAGGCGGCCCTGGCGCCGGCGCAACCCTCCGGCCAGGATCAGTCGGTTTACGCCGCCGCAGTTCAGACGGCGCAGGAAGCGCAGGCCGAGCTAAGCCAGGAGCAATTGCAAAAAATCCAGCAGGCGATCACGGGAACAAGTTCAAATGCCGCCCGCAATTCCAAGCAGGCATTAACGGCTTATCGTAAGAACACTCCATCGGCAGGCGCCATGAGTCAAGTCTGAGACAAGGAGGTATTACAACCATGTTTCGATCAACGTGTTTACAGATGGTGGTTATTGTGTGCGCAGGGATGTGCGGAGAGCTGCTCTTCGCAGGGGATTCCATGATCATTCCGCGAGACGCCAATGCCAATAATGCGTTTGCGCCGGGAGGAACGGGGAGCATGGGGGCCGGCGGCATGATTTATCAATCAAATGGCGGTTCAGGCGCGGCCGATATGACCGCTGCGGACGCCTACGGCGCCAGCGCGGTAGGAAAGGACGTATCAAGACGGACAATCGTCAGGCCTCCCGTATATAACTCTCCCACCCCCGGCAGCAGCGGCGCCAATAACCGCAGCGGCAGCGTTTATGGCGGCGTGGTGGCGCCGCGGAGCAACAATAACGGCAGCGGAATCTGGATGACGCCTGGCAGTATCGTCATTCGGACAGCGCCAACCCGCGCCGTTTATAAAAAGGCGCCCAAAATCTATACCGCTCCCAAAACGTCCTCTGCCCCAGCGGCGCCGTCGGTGTCTATTAAGCCACGCGAGAGCAAAGGAAGCGCCGACAAGAAAGTAGTCGTTCCTGCTCCCAAGCCACAGACAGGGAGCCGCACGGCGGATGTTGGCATAACGCCGAAGCTCACGAGCAGCCAGGCGGCGCATACAAAACAAATGCAGTCCAAAACAAAAACCGCTGCGACAAACAACACATCCAATTTGCAGACTCCCGGGACGCTTTATCCATGGAACTATTACGATTATATCTATCCCATGGCGCTGTATTGGAATGACTATCATCGGAATGCGTTGCTGCAAAACCTCTACGCGCAATACTACCGGTATGGCTACAACTCCGGCTTCCAGAATGGCTATTACACTGGATTCTACGCCGGCTCGCTTTATGCTTCGATTTATGGGGGTATGGGTCTCGGTTTGTATGGGCCTGGCTATATGGGGCCTTATAGTCCCGCCTACCTGGGCGCGTATGGGATGAACCGCTTCGGTCCTTATCGCGCTGGATATATGAGCCCCTATTATAACATGTATCCGTGGCAGCCGTGGGGACCTTATGGTTCGTATTTCAGCATCAACTGGGACGGCTCGAATTATGCGATCAACATCGGCGGGGGCGGATACGAACTGTATTATTCCCTGCCGCTAGGCTATATGACCGTCATGGGAAACGGCACGCCATATTATTTTTATGAAGACACAGGCGCGTTTTATCAGCGCCAGACGATCAATGGCAAAACCGCTTACCGGTTGTGCGCCGCGCCACTGGGCGTCGAGATTGCGCGCCTGCCGGCAGGCGCCCATAAGACGCTTCGCGACGGAAAGACCTTCTACGTCAAGAATTCAAACTACTTTACCGCCAGGCAGGAAGGCGGCAAGACCGTTTATCAAGTGGCTGCTCCTCCGCATGGCGCCATCCTTCCAGCGCTGCCGGGTGGGAAGCTCAACACTCTGATAACCAAAGACGCCACCTACTATGTGCAGAATGGCGTTTACTTCCTGCCGAAGAAAGTGAACGGCAAGGAATTCTACGAAGTCGCCAGCAAACCCAATTAAGGCAGCTCAGGCTTTCCCGTGAAGCAAAGCCGATCTATCATTCTACGGCCCGCCACGCAAACGGATGCGGCATTTGTGTGGCGGGCTACTGCTTTGTCTGAAGGCGATGAGTATCTATCGGGACGCAGCGCCTCCCGGAAAAACGACGCCCGCCGGGAGTATTTTCTGAAGCGATTCGATCCGGGCCTCTTCCGCATCGTCACGCTTGGCCGCCGGCAAGCCGGGCTGTGCCGCATCCAACAAACACGCAGCGAAATGCAGATTGACCGGATCGAGATTCTGCCCGGCTTTCAATCGCCGGACGCGCCGCCGGCGCTCGAATCGGCGGTCATCGCGAGACTCCAGGAGGAAGCGCGCTCGAACGGCTGGATACTGAGGATTCAAGCGCCGCGCGAGGAAACGTTTCGGCGGCTGTGCGAGTCTCTGGGGTTCGCCGCCGAGAAAGCGATGAGCCGCCGCCTGCTCATGCGCGACTGCGCTGCGGAAGATGAGCGATGGATGCGCGAAGCCATCGCGCAAGCGCGCCAGGCCGGCGAGCAAGGCGAATCGCCCGTGGGCGCGGTTCTTGTCCGCGACGGCCGCCTCCTCGCTCGCGGACGCAACGCCTGTCTGACGGCCAGCGATCCCACCGCGCACGCGGAAATCCTGGCCATTCGCGCGGCGGCGACCAGCCTGAAGGAACAACGCCTGGAGGGATGCGCGCTCTATGTGACCGTGGAGCCGTGCGCGATGTGTTGCGGCGCCATGATGCACGCCCGAATCGCGCGTCTGGTTTTTGGCGCGCGCAACGAAAAATTCGGCGCCTGCGGTTCGCAGTGCGATTTGCTGTCGCTGAAGGCATGGAACCACCGCGTCGCCTGGCGCGGCGGCGTTTTGGCGCGCGAATGCGCGGCGCCGCTGAAAGAATTTTTCCACCAAAAACGCCTGTCAAAAGCTTGAGCCGCGATGCTTCAAATAAGGCGGCGCCGGGCGCTTGGAATCCATCCATCCATCAATTCGCAGCACGCCCGAGCAATGCGCCACTTTTCAGTTGACTTCCCCGCCCTTCCGGCCCAGCATTTGCCTCCTATGGTTTAAGAGAGGAAACGCCGATGTTTCGCAGCAGCAAGCCCGATACCAATCGAGGCGCCGTGTTTCCCCGGACGATGCCGCCCGAGGCAGCTCCCGCTCCGCCCACCGCCGCGCAATCCGCTGCGCCTGCGGCGGCGCCGGCCATCCCCACCGCTTCAGCGCCCAAACCGGCGGCGCCAACCGCGGCGGCGCCCAAACCTGTGCCAATGCCGGCGGCCAGACCCACGCCAATGCCGGCGACTGTGCCCGAACCTGCCGTGAGCAAACGCGAACCCGCAAGCGAACCGATCCAGCCAATCAGCGCCAACAGGGAGAGACTGAGCATGGAACAGCCCGTGAAGAAAGCCAACATGGAAACGATCCTGGGTGAAGACGCCATCTTCACCGGCAAGATCGAATCGCGCGGCCAACTGCGCATTGATGGCCGCGTGGACGGCGAAATCGTCGCGCAAGACACCCTCGTCATCGGTCCGTCCGGCGTCGTCAAAGCCAACATCAAAGCCGCCATCGTATCCGTCAGCGGCCAGATCAGCGGCGCCATCGAAGCCTCGCGGAAGGTGGAGCTGCATCCGACCGCCGTCGTCATTGGCGATATTTCGACGGCCGTCGGGGCGCTGACCATCGAAGCCGGCGCCAAGATTGACGGCCGCTGCACGATGACTTCGGACAAAGCGCCCAAGCCGCCTGAGGCGCCCAAGCCCGCGGTGGCGCCGGCGCCGGCCACGCTGCCGATGAAATAGCTCTGATGAATTCGCGAAATTAATCGGTCGGAATTAGCCGGCAGGATGGCGCTATTGTTCCGCGGCGATTGTATTTATTTTTCCGCAACCCAAAAAGGGGAAACGCCATGAAGATCATAAGCATCCAGGGCAGTCCGCGAAAAAGCGGCAACACCGCCACGGTATTGGGATGGGCGGAAGAGGAACTGAGCGCCAAGGGACATCAGATTCAGCGCTTCAATGTGGCGGAGATGAATATCAAGGGATGCGTTGAATGCTTCCGATGCAAGTCGAGCCGCTTGGAGGACCTGTGCGCCCTCAAAGACGATGGGCAAACCATTCTCAAACAGATACTCGCCGCCGACGCCATCATCCTCGCCTCGCCGCTGTTTTGCTGGGAGTTTTCGTCGCAGATCAAGCCGCTGATTGACCGGCTGTTCTGCATGGTTACGGAATACAGCGACGAGAGCCATGTCTCGTTGATCGAAGGCAAGCGCCTATCGCTCTTGGTCACAGCCGCCGGCCCCATCGAAGAAAACGCCGACCTGATCATCCAGGCTTTCCGCCGCCTCGCCGGTTATCTGAAAACGCCCATCGCAGGACAATTGGTCGTTCCCAATTGCGGCAATCCGGAGGACTTGGGCGAGGAGGCGAAGAAGCAGGCAGTGGCGTTGGCTCACGCTATAATTCACGGCGGAGACTGACAAGCTTGTCGTTGACGACATTCAGCAGATGTTGGCATTATGCGTACAATGCCAGAGATAATTTTTGGGAAATCACTTCTTTGGAAGAAAAGAGACAATCTCGCGAATGAGCGAATGCTGTGAGAGGCGAGAGCGGACAGAATTACTCAATTTGCCCATGGTAAGAGTGATGTTTTGTGGCGTCCATTTGCTTCCTGTAATCTTTTCCAACATGGCTTTCGGATTCATCTCGGCATATTCACGTTCAATGCCTTTTAAATTTTTCCCATTATTAAGCTTATGTATCGCCTCTGGTGTTTCAATGATCAGTTTCTCGATGGTGGGGACTGCCATCACCACTTTATAGCGTGTGCCGGAAGATCCGCGGCGCAACATTGCCTGAAGGAAATCTTTTTCTTCGGCGATCGCGCTTTTATTCAGCGTATCTGAATCCACTACGAGCGCGACGGGAAGTTTTTTGGCTGCGAGAAGCGAAGTCGCTAATGACATAGCTGAAGAGCGTCCTTCAGCGCTGATTAATTTGACATCCTTACTCACTAATGGAAGAAGAAGACTTTTCATCAACGCCTCATCCGTTTCTCCCGCAACAACCACATACGCCTTTGTCATGTGAGCGCATCCTTTCTGATAACAAAATCTGCAATTCCGTATTCAATACAATGCCGATACTTAGCCATGAGCCCATCGCAAAGGCGTCTATTGAGAAATGCATAATCAATTTCAGCCTTGCTCCACAGCAAAATCGTCTGTGGCGAAGTGTAATCAGCCAACATCTTTGCGGGATAGGTAAAGCCGCTCATGCTGAAGATTGCGCCGATTGCACCGCTGGGACGACGCATCAATTGGCTTCGCATCTTGGCGATTGGCTCAAAATTAATCTCACTCTTTTCGTCCTTGCATTCGATCAGGCACGTCAATCCATCCGTGTAGATGACACCGTCTATTTGTTCAATTTCTTCTTTTTCAGAGCTCACACTATAAGGCCATTGAACCTCCGCCCCGCTCTCCTGAAATGCTCTAAGAATAAAATATTCCAAAGCTTTGCCAGATTTCCACCCATCTGCTTTCGTTTGTCTCTTCAATATCCGCTGCCAGAGCGCCTGCAAGTGGCCGAAATCAAATTTTGAAATACAGTTAATGTATTGATGACGACTGGGCATTGATCGTCCTCGTTGACGCTTCTAAATCCGTCCCGACTACATCCCTCACTTTTCTCTTTAGCAAGACCATCAAGCCATTGATGCTTGATGTCAAGCGTTTTTGCTTGCAGACAAGTCAGCCAGTCAGCCAACCCGACCGCGCAGGAGTTGCTATTTGATGGAATTCCTCTCAATGGGGGCGCTTTATGAGAAAGCGTTTGATCAGATGTCTTGCTTTGACTAACCTATGGCTGTCAGCAAACGCAAGGAATTAGAATTGCTCCACGAAAAAATACGAATTTGTATTTTCGTTCCTTCTTGCCTTGGTCTTTATATGTTTCAAAGCATTGTCTTCGATTTGGATGGAACCCTCGTTGACGCCTTCGAGGATATTCGGCAGGCGCTCAATCATGCGATCCGGCCATTCGGGTTGCGCGAGCTGACGCTGGCGGAGACCACGGCGCGTGTGGGCAATGGTTTGTTGCGGCTGCTGGATTCGGCCATCTCGGATCATCCGTTGCCGCCGGAAGCAAGGGAACAGATCGCCCGCGATTTCCTCGAATATTATCACGCGCATATCATTGACTACACGCGGCCCTATCCGGGGATCGAGGACGTCTTGCGCGCCGCGCGCGACCACGACATCAAACTCGCCGTGCTCAGCAACAAACCCCATGAATTGACCACACGCATCATCGAAGGAACCGGGCTGGCGCCGTTTTTCGCGCTCGTTTGCGGCAAGCAGCCCAATCTGCCTTGCAAGCCCGATCCCGAAAGTCTGAGACTCGTCCTGCGCGAGTTGAACGCTGTGCCCGCTGAAACTTTGGTCGTCGGCGACGGCGAGACGGACATGGAAGTGGCGCGCGCCGTCGGAACGCGTGTGGCGGCGTGCCTTTATGGCGGCCGTTCGCGCGAGCAGTTGGCGCCTTACTCGCCGGATTATTGGATCGCGCAGCCAAAGGACATCCTCGCCATTTTTTGCGGCAAATAATATGTGCGGAATCTGCGGCATCATTGAATCGAACGGACGTCCCGTGGACGCCGAAGCGCTCGCGCGCATGAACGCGGCCATGGCGCATCGCGGACCGGACGACGTCGGGCAATGGAACGAAGGCTCTGCCGGCCTGGCGCATTGCCGGCTGGCGATCATTGATCTTTCGCCCCTCGGACATCAGCCGTTTTTCAGCGACGATGAATCCCTGGCGGTTATCTTCAACGGCGAGATATACAACTTCCCGGAACTGCGCGCCGAATATGAATCGCGCGGATGCCGCTTCCGCTCGCACTCCGACACCGAAGTCCTGATCCACGGATACGCGCTCGATGGAGATGACTTCGTCCGGCGGCTGAACGGCATGTTCGCCTTCGCGCTGTGGGATCGCCGCCGCCGCCGGTTGCTGCTGGCGCGCGATCGCCCCGGTATGAAGCCGCTCTATTATCATGCAAACAACGGGCGGTTTGTCTTTGCGTCCGAGATGCGCGCGCTCGTTCAGAATCGCGCCATCCCGCGCGAACTGGACACGGCGGCGCTGTATCACTATCTGAATTTGACTTACATTCCCCCGCCCTATACGATCTTCAAATCTGTCCGAAAATTTCCGGCGGGTTGCGTCGGCGTTTTCGAAAACGGACAGTTGCGCGTCAAACCCTACTTTGAATTTCAATTCAAAACCGATGAACGCCCGCGTCCGGAGGCCGAATGGCGCGAGGAACTGCTGGCGACTTTCCGCCGCGCCGTCAACCGCCACCTCATCAGCGACGTTCCGCTCGGCGCCTTTCTGTCGGGCGGCATTGATTCGAGCGCTGTGGTGGCTGCGATGGCTCATGCGCGCGGCCCCGGCGGAGTGAAAACATTCTCGATCACGAACCGCAACGCGGAATACGACGAAAGCGCCTACGCGCGCGCGATGGCCCGCCACGCGCAAACCGACCACACGGAATTCGAGATTGATATCGGCGGATTCGATCCAGCGCACGTCGAGCGGATCGTGCGGCACTTCGGCGAGCCGTTCGCCGATTCCTCCGCCATCCCCACCTTTGAAGTGTCGCGTCTGGCTCGCCCGCACGTGACCGTGGCGCTCACGGGCGACGGCGGGGACGAGATTTTCGCGGGCTACGACCGCTATAGCTGGTTGCGGAAGATCGAGCGCTTGCGCCGGATTCCGCGTTCGTTGCGCGCCAGTCTGATGCAGCCAGCGCTCGCCGCCGCGCGCGCGTTGCCGGGCTTGCGCTCGCTTGGAACGTTGCGGCAGGCCTATCGCGGAAACCGTCTCTCGCTCGAACCGGCGGACCGCATCGTCTGGGGAATGTACTCATTGTTTTTTCCGCCCGAGCGCGACTTGCCGCTGGCCGCCGAAACGCTCGCCTCGGTCAGCGAATACGACCGCGCGGGATATTTCGATTCGCTGCTGGCACAGATGCCCGCGCATTCGACCATTCTGCAAAAAGCCCTCTACTTCGATTTCAAAGTCGGCCTCGAAGGCGAAATGCTCACGAAAGTGGACCGCATGAGCATGGCCGTGGCGCTCGAAACGCGATGCCCCTTCCTCGACGCCGAGATGCTGGAGCTGGCCATGCGCGTCCCCGACGATCTCAAACTGCACGGCCACGAAAAAAAATACATTGTGAAGCGCACGATGGCGCCGGAATTCCCGCCGGAGGTCATCGGCCACCGCAAGTGGGGTTTCGCGATCCCGCTGCACACCTATCTGGACGACCGCTTTCTGGCAATGGCGCGCGACCTGCTGTCGCCGGAGAAAATCAAGTCGCAAGGGTTGTTCGATCCTGCTCGCGTGGCGCGCACACTCGACGCCTTCGCCGCCTGGCGCCAGACGCCATCAGCCGAATTAAGCCTCTACCAAGTCAGCGCGAGGTTGTGGAGTCTGGTGATATTTCAGGCGTGGGCGAAGGAATACGGCTGCGAGTGACGCGCTTCTGGTTTTGGTGAGTTCATTTAAGGCTTGCGCGCGCCAAGAAGGGGGAGAGAAAATCCCCCAATCATGCTCATGGTCGCGCAAGAAATATGATGAAGCATTTGACGATTCACAAATGACTGACAAACACAAAGAAACTGTGTATTTGGATACTACCATTCTCAGCTATCTCTTTGATGAGAGAGAATCGGTAAAAACTCTTCACAAGATCACGGAGAAGTGGTGGAAAGAGGAGAGCCAGCGATATGGGATCTACACATCTCGCGATACATTTGCAGAGCTCAGAAACGGGGAGTATCCAAGAAAGAAAGAGGTGATAGATTTTGCCGGTACGATTGCCGAATGTGCGCATGTTCCCATCATTGACGACATTGTGGCGCAATATATCCAGGACACTCTCATGCCGAATGATGCCCACGGTGACGCATATCATCTGGCCTATGCTTCTTACTATAATATTGATTATTTGTTAACGTGGAACTGTGAGCATCTCGCAAACGCAAATAAGGCAAAACACATCGAAGTAATTAACCACCGTCTTGGATTAGCTACTCCAACTATTGTGACACCCATGCAACTATTCCTTGAAAGGTAAGCCGCCATGTACACTGATATAATTGTGGAAGAGAAACACCGGGCTCAAAGAAGGCTTTGGCAAAAAGCCCAGGACACCTCCAGGACCTATGCACAAGTAGTCAAAGAGGAATGCGAAAAACTGTATAAGGAAACAGGCATTAAGCCTCGCATATCAAGACGCAAGGGAGGCTTTCTGCGATAAAGATGGACGCAGAAGATATTTCCCAAGCAGTCGAATATGCCATCCGGAGCTCCGGCTACCCGCACATGCCGGATGCCACGGTATCATAGGAAGTGACATACCGGCTTTGGAATACTGACTCACATGCATACCAGCGAATTAACACAGAGAAATCAAGTGCACAGGAACCTTGTGTCATGGGGATATGCTGCTTTGGGCGTGTTCTTTGCGCCCATCGCCGCATGTGTTATTTGGTTGATGACATTGGAGGACCCTCAGGAAAGTTTCGGCACAAACCTATTGGATTCATTAGTATTTTATCTGCCTGTAGCCATGGCGGCTTCAATGATTTTGAATCTATGGGTGCTGTTTGTTCCACCCAAAGGCTTTTTCTTTTATTTGCTGAGAGGGCAAATTATTCCATTAATATTTTACATTTATATTACATTAAAAGACCTAAGCGCCATGCAACGTGTTTCTCTTGAAATAACATATTGTGCTCTTGTATTAATTATCGCCATCAATATTTGTGTTACCTTGCATTATCTATATACAAGACATCGAAACTCTCATGACGCAGCTCACAAACCAGAAGTAGCATAATTGAACAAATACAAATATAACAAAGGATTGCACTTTATGAAATTCCAAAAGCGAATCTACTTATTGCTTCCGCTTCTTGCGGCGATCTGGATTGGGTGCGTCTCGTCGCAGCAAAACATCCCCAGCCGCCCCGAGCAGCTCACTTTTCAGGAGATCAAATTCAATCCTCCGAAGCCCGAGCGATTTGAGGGGCCGAACGGGATGATGGTGTATCTCTTGACCGACAAAGAGCTGCCGCTGGTGAGCATCACCGCATGGTTGCGTATCGGACAGATACATGAGCCGGCGGACAAGGTTGGATTGGCGAAGATGACGGGCGAGGTCATGCGCACGGGCGGCTCGAACGCGCTGCCTTATGAAAAAATGGATGAAGAACTGGAATTTCTGGCGGCGGAAGTTGAATCAAATATCGGCGAGGAATTCGGAAGAGTGGGCATGTCATGCCTGAAGAAAGACCTGCCGCGCGTGGGCGAAATCTTCGCGATGGTCCTGCGCGATCCGGCCTTCGCCCCCGAGAAAGTCGAGCTGGCGCGCAATCAGATGGTCGAGACGATCCGCCGCCGTAACGACGATCCGGAAGAGGTCGCTCGCCGCGAGTTCCGCTTCCTCACGCGAGGCAAGGAGAGCCCCTGGGCGCGCGTGCCGCATATCGCCGCCCTCAAGAACGTCACGCGCGAAGACCTGATCGCCTTCTATAAGAAATTCGTCACGCCCGATCGCATCATTCTGGCGGTTTCGGGCGACGTGACGCGCGAAGAACTCACAAAACTGTTGAATGAAAGATTCGGATCATGGACGGCGAAAGGCGCGTCGCTGCCGGCCGTCGCGCCGGTCCCGCCCGATCCGCCCGCTTCCGTCAACCTTATCGAGTTGGACAAGACGCAATCGCAGATTCGCATGGGACACCTGGGACCGCGCCGCTCAGGCAAGGATGAGCCGGTATTCGACGTCTTCAATGAGATCTTCGGCATGGGCATGACTTCGCGGCTCTTCCAGGACGTGCGCAGCGCGCGCGGATTGGCCTATGCCGTGTTCGGCTTCCTCACGCCGGGCGCCGATCGCGGCGTCTTCGCCATGGCGGCGGGAACCAAGACCGAGCGCACCGCCGAGTGCGTGGCGGCGCTGACCGAACAGGCCAAGGCGCTTTTCACGAAACCCCCGACGCAGGAAGAAATCGAGGAGTCCAAAGCGGCAATCATCAAGAAGGAAGTTTTCAGCTATGATTCACCCGCGAAGATCGTCAACCGCCGCGCGGAGCTGGAGCTGCTGGGCTATCCATCCGACTTCATGGAAACCTATATTGGCCGCGTGCGCGCGGTGACGGCCGATGATTTGCAGCGCGTCATCAAAGAGAATCTTCATTCCGACCGCTTTGTCATTCTGGTTGTCGGCGCCTCTAAAAAATTTGATCGTCCGCTAAGCGAGTTCGGCGCGATTCGGACCATCGAGATGGAAAAAGCGGAGTAGGCAGGGGGAGATGCAATGTAATGCGGTTGAAGCCAGCGCCAGCTTTTGGAGTAAGGTGGCTTGCCGCCTTCTTAATGGCGTATCAACAGCCCTGGCGCCAAAAAGAAGGCGGCAAGCCACCTTACTCCAAAAGCTGGCGCCGTTCGAGTCCGCATAAATCTTCTTTTCTTCACTCCTGAATTCATGTCATCGCATATATGAATATTGGCGTTTATTTTTGACTGGGCTTAATACTGAGCCATTTCTGCCGGAACTGCGCGCGGGTTGCTTCGGGCAGTTTTTTATTTTCAGACGCGAGGCGATAGACGGATGCCGCATCGGCTTTTCGATTCGTCTGCAAGTAAATCTCGCCCAGCAAACTATACATGTCCGCAGTAACGATCCGCTTCTCGATGGCATAATTCATCAGTTCAATCGCCTCTTCAACGCGGCCATTTTGGCGGCAATAAAAAGCCAGACTATAAATGTATTTCGCATCATCACGACGAAGCGTGACCGCTTGGCGAAGCAGTTCAAGCGATTCCTTGGGACGCTTTTCGGCCAGCAGGATGCCCAGGTTATAAGCGGCGGTGTCGGATTTCGGATTTCTTTTTAACGCCTCGCGGAAGGCCGCAATGGCTTCATCATTCCGCCCCTGCTCGCCAAGCAAAAGGCCGAGGTTCAGGCTGGCGGCGGCGCTGGCGGGATCCAACTTCAACGCCTGTCTCAAGCAAGCCTCCGCCCGGTCATTATCGCCCATCTGATTATAGGCCAGAGAGACATTCACCAGCGCCGGCAGGTTCTCCGGCATCAGCCGGATCGCCGTCTCAAACTCCTTCGCGGCCTGTTCCGCCTCGTTCCGGGCCATAAGAAAATTCCCCAAATTGTAATGCGAGATGGAATCGTCCGGCCGCACGCGCATCGCCGCGACAAATTCCTCCGCCGCCCGCTGCAAGGCCGGCCTGCCCGCTTCGGGAATCATGTCCAGAGGCGCGCCGGCCAGCGCCTCGGCGGCGCGAATGCGGACCAATCGGGTGTCATCGCGCGCGGCGGACGCCAAAGGCTCGATGGCCTCGACAAATAATCCGCTTCCCAGCGCTTGCGCCGCGCTCGCCCGCACCAGCGGCGAAGCGTCTTTCAGACCGCGGATGAGCGACGGCGCCTTTTCGGCGGACGGGCAATGAGCCAGCAGCCGGATCAGTGACGCGCTGAAGACTTCGTCGCGATCCCCGCGCGCCAGATACGCCAGCATTTCGGGCAGCAGGCGCCAATCGCCTCTGCGCGCGGCGTCAATCAATCCCGCCCGCTGCAGGACCGGCGCCTGATAGTCCTTTGTCTGCCACTGTCGCGCATAGCGATCCGCCCACGCGGCGTCTTTATCCGAGTGGCAAAGGTTGCAGGCGTTGGGCGATTTAAAGGCGAGAGTCGCCGCAGGTGTGGGAGGCCGCATCGAATGGTCCGTGCGGCGCATGCGGGCGAATTCGGTCTGAGGCATGTGGCACGAGACGCATAGGACACCCGGACCATCGGCCTTGTGATGCGAATGCGCGGCGACGTTTTTCACGCGGTCTTCGTGGCAGGGCAGACAGGCCTGATTGGCCTCGGATTCCTTGAAGCGATAGCGTCCGCTTGAAGTGTGGCAATGCAGGCAATCGAGCTG
>JAPLSP010000387.1 GCA_026398575.1 Candidatus Sumerlaeota bacterium
AGCGCGCCAAGGCCGCCCGACGGAGCGGAGCGGCCTACCATTCGGCGCCAGCTTTGATAGACGCGCTGAGCTTTTCCTGAGGCATGGCCCCATACTACAAGTCGGGACACACCTGCCAATCTCGCAATCTCGCCCGCTCGCTAAATTCAGGTTGCCGGGAGCGGTGGAAAGGTGCTGAAGTATCGCAAACATCGGCAAGGGAGAAACGGCGATGGATGCGAATGCTTCGAATGATGCCAATAAGTACCCGCCGCGTATTGACGCGCGAATGTGGGACGAACTGCGCCCGGTGAAGGTCACGCCGGGCTATCAGGAATACGCCGACGGTTCGGTCTTGATCGAAATCGGCAAAACGCGGGTGCTGTGCGCCGCCACGCTGACGCCCAGGGTGCCGCCGCACGTCTATGGGACGGGGCGGGGATGGGTGACGGCGGAATATTCGATGCTGCCGCGCTCGTCGCAGGAGCGGGTCGCGCGCGAATCCGCGCTGGGGCGCATCGGCGGGCGCACGCATGAGATCCAGCGGCTGATCGGACGCTCGCTGCGGTCGGTCGTGGACCTGGATCGTCTGGGCGAGCGGCAGTTCATCCTCGACTGCGACGTCATCCAGGCCGACGGCGGCACGCGCACGGCTTCGATCACCGGGGCCTTCCTCGCGCTGGCGCTGGCCATCCGCAGTTACGAGAAAAAAGCCGTTATCGCCAAAAATGTCATCAAGGATTTTTGCGCCGCCGTTTCCGTTGGGATCGTCGAGGGATATCCGGCGCTGGACCTGTGTTACATCGAGGACTCGCAAGCCGAAGTGGACATGAACGTCGTGATGACGGGCTCGGGCCGATTCATCGAGTTGCAGGGAACGGCCGAGCGCGCGCCGTTCGACGAAAAGCAATTGGCTTCCCTGCTCGCGCTGGCGCGCGCGGGCGTGGACCGGCTGATCCGGGTTCAGAAGGAAGTTCTGAAAGCGGCGGGGATCGAAGACTTTGAAATGCGCGTGTAAGGATAATTAGCCATTGACGAATTATGGCGCCTTGGGGTGAAAATCAAGGGGCGGGCAATATCGAGTTTGGAATTGCATTCTTAGGAGACTTTTCATGTCCCGTTGCTTCCGGCTGTTGATGGGCTGCCTGGCGCTCACTTTTCTTTTGACGGGCTGTGTGACTCCTGTCAAACGAGTGGCGGTGCTGGATTTTGAAAACACCACCAACGATCATCGCATGGACTACATGATCCGCTCCATCCCCGAGTGCATCGTGACGGTGATGAACCGCCATCCCCAGAAGGTCTATATCATCGAGCGCCAGGACATCAACCGCTACCTCGAGGAGATTGACAAGACGCCGTCACTGGACCGCATTACGCGCTTCCAGCAGTTGGGCCAAAAGACGGGCGCCGACTACCTCGTCGTCGGCAGCGTGTCGCGATTCGGCAAGCGCTACGTCGTCCAATGCCGCCTCTTCAGCTGTCAGCTGGGGCAGTTGATTCCAGGCACCGCCGAGGCGCGCACATGCGACTCGGAGGAAGACATCATCGAGATCATTAAAATCATCGCCGAAAAGATGGTCCAGCAAGTCTATGCCCGGGCGAACGGGTGATTAAATAGCTTCACAAAGCAAGCATCGGCTGGTGGAAAAAGGAGAAGAAAATGACAAGAACTGAAATGCAAGCTCCTCTGCAAAAACTAATGCAATGTCATCGCAGGAAAACCCCTACGCCTGTGATTTTCGCCGCATTATATGCCACCAAGGAAAAAAAGGCGATCCATCTTCTGGAAGTGTGTAAGGGAGTATCCAATCCAGGGGATGCTTCATGGGAAACTTTTGAGATGCTTGCCCCTTTAGACTTGGGGTTTCCCCCTAAGACGACGCTCAAGATTACTTATATTAGCCCAGAAGAGTTTTTCGATGCCACTCAGAAGCCAAAATCAAAGGGATACAGGCTCTTGGAGAAAATTCAGCGCGAAGGCTGTGAGCCAATCTTTCGCGACAAGAGCAAAGCGACACAGAAAATAATAAAGACCATAGAATGTCAAAACTGAAATTAAAATCACCCGCTGATTTTATCCAGCCAAGCTTGCGACAAGCATGGGCTGATTTCAGAGTGGCTATGCATCTGGAAAAAACGCCACTGGATGACAAAGTACATAATGGTCAACCTCCTTATCATGCAGCCATGGCGAAATTTCAACAAGCCCTCGAAAAAGCATTGAAAGCAGTCATCCTTCAATTTGTGCCAAAACACAGCGATCTTGTCTTTGAGCATCAGTTTCTAATCAGCCAAAAAGTATCTCAAAGGACTGATGTGAAAGCAGAGATTGACAAAGTAATTCAACTGGCTACCCAGAAAGATGTGGATACGCTTTTTAAGACGCTATCTCAGATGCAGGAATTTGCATCAATCCTATCCCCTCTATTCATGGAATCGGATCAGAGGGCGTCCTTTGTTCATGAATGGTCAAACTCATGATGGGCCGCAGGCTTTCAATCGCCGGCCAGGTCCAGCAGGACCAGTCGCCCGACGTGTTATCCTTGGGGCCGGCGTCCGCAATGAGTTTGATGCGAATCGTTTGGCCCTTCCATCGCGATAAGTCCGCCTCCAGCGGCGCCCATTCATGGCGGATCAGATGCTTCTCGGCGGCGAGGGTTTGCGAGCCGCTGGAATCCACCACTGCCACGCGGAACCAGATGCCGTCGCCCGGATCGCTGCCGTCGGCCTTGCCCACTTCGCAGCGCAGCGCCGCGGGATATTGCGCCGGCAACATGAGAGGCCCGAATTGCGCGAAGGCATATCCTACACCGTGTTGGTATGGCGGATGCATGAAAAGGCCAGGCTGTGTCTTTCCGCCGCAGGGACTCGGGTGCGGCGAGACGCTGGCGCCGGTATCGCTATCGAGCGCCTCTTCGCGACCGCCGCGTTTGCACTGTCCGCCAGAGCGCAGAATTTCCGCCGGGCGTTCGCCATCGCTCAGAGAGGCGACACGGCGGGATTCAAAACTGTATTTCAGCCAGCGTTTTTCTGCGAGACTCAAGCCTTGCGCGCGGCATTGAATGGAAACTTCGATCACGCCCTCTTTTTGAGGCGTTTCCGGCGCCAGCCGCCACGCTGCCGGGGTTCCCGGCGCCAGATTCGCAAAAGTTTTCGTCTGAGACAACGCCTCAACAGTCATGTCCGCCGGTTTGGGCAGATTGCTTGTGAGGGTCAATTCGAGCGCCTGCGACAAGTTTTGGCTGTCTTCGATGACGCGCGTCTCGATGCGCGCCAGCGGAACGACGGTGAAGTCCAGCCAATACTGTCCGCACTTTTGCCACAGGCGCGATCCAATCTTCGCGGTGAGGGGAACACTCACTGACGAAGGGCCATCGGGCGTCATGAATTCCAAGCGTTCGCCGGGAATCAGTTTCTCGCGGACGTTCCAGGTATTCGGAATTGAGCGATTCCCACTCGTCACAAGATAGCTAACGGCCCCAGGCTTTGGCGTGACATAGACAAGGCCGCGGCTCGAACGCGTTTCGGCGGGACCCATATCTTCGCGCTTTTCACCCAGGGCGCGCGCTGTTACGCCGGGATAGT
This sequence comes from Candidatus Sumerlaeota bacterium, assembly GCA_026398575.1. The sequence continues at coordinate 3,568 of JAPLSP010000387.1, forward strand.
CGGAGAAGGGGCTCGTGGACTCGAAACCAACTGCGAATTCCTTGCAGCCGCTGAAAGGAATGAGTTCCATCGTGCGCTCGTCTTTTTGCCGGATCGCGGCGAAAGGCCCGTCGCAAGCCGCTTTTCTAAAACGCGTAAAAGCGCCGCGTCCATCGGCGTAGATATAAGCGCGTGAGTCAATGTAGTCCACGCGCCGCCCATCGCGCTCATAACTGATCGCCCAGAGATAGGGCGGATTGAATGGCTCATTGCACGGCGCGAACACAAGATAGCCGTTCGGCGGCAGCGTGATGTCCTCGTTGTTCCTTATGCCGAATCGCAGCGGTTCAGTCTTGTGCCCGTTGACGGCGACGCAAACGTCATTCGAGTAGTAGATGAGCAATTGCGAACGTTTGTAAGCGCCGGTGGCCACGGCGCTGCCCGTTGAGAACGCCTCGCCTTTTTCGTTGTAGTAATGGAAGCGTTCGACCTTGGCGCCGGCAAGGTATTCGCCGGGCTGCTGCGTCATGAAGTAACTGCGCGCCGTTCCCGGCATGCCCATCTCGCGCACGAGGAAACCCGTGTGCCCAAACGCAAGTGTCGCGGCGATGAAGCGGTCGAGCTTGCGCGATTTCTCCTCAGGGGTTCCGCTGAATCCGCCTGACCTACCCATAAACATATCGAGATTGCCCATGCCGAAGTTGTTGTTGAGCGGATGCATCTTGCGCAGGTCGAAATCCACGAGCCACGGGTTCTCGTAGAGGTTGTATTCCTGATCCTGCGCGTAGTTGCCGTCGGTCAGGCCGCTGTAGTACCAGTGATTGTTGCCTTCGCTATAGACGGGGCCGTTCCAGGTTTTCTTCTGATGCAGCATGATCTCGCCATAGGCATAGAACGTCGCAGCCATGGTCCCTGCGCCCGGCACGCGCGCGTCATAGTCAACATAGGCCCAGGGAGACACAGCGGTATGCACGTCGCAATAGGCGGTGGAAAGATGGAATTTTTCCTGAATGATGGGCGTCAATCGCGCTTCGTATTCGACGGCGCGCGCGGGCTTGGGATTGTAGCATCGCGCCCAGGCTGTGCGCCAGTTGCCGTCGCTCAGGCGCGTGACCATGTCTGGACTCCAGAACTCATTGACCGTCGCGAAGTCGGTATAGTTGTTGTAGATGCCATAGCGGAAGCCCAGTTTGTGCATCTCGCTCGAATACCACGCCTGCCCTTCGTCGCCGCCTTTCTTGGGGGCGGCCTTCGTGCGGAACGTGAAACTCTCGCCGCCGTCGCGCCAGCCGGTCTCGTGATCCGTCACGAGGATTTTCGTCATACTGCGCCGCGCGACGTCTTTCCATGCCTGAAGGTCTTTCTCGCGGACGCTGGCGCCGTTCGCGATCCAAACGCGCTCGCCCGCCGCTTCCATCCATGGCGATTTGGGGTTGGGGATGTTCGGCAGGACTTCCGGAAAAGCGGGCGAGATCGTGAGGAAGAACCGCTCGAAGCAGTCGTTACGCCGTCCGTCAGTCTTTGGCTCATAGCGCGTGCCGCCATTGTATGAAACACCCTTCTCCCCTACCTCGTTCCGGAACCAGAACCGCGATGCGTTTGTGCGCGTATGATCGGCAATTCCCATCAGAAAGAGCGGCTTGTCCGGCGCGCCCATCGCAAGAACGGCGGGGCGGTTCGAGCCTTCACCAACGAGATAAGGGAGTTTGACCAGGCGAGGATTTTCAGCGCCAATCGCGCTCCCGAAATCCACCTGCCCGATCTCGCCGCCCAGGCAGCGCGTATCCAGTATGAGGGATTTTTGCCATATCCGGAAGGTATAGTCCACCTGCGCCGAACGGACGCCCTGGCTCACTCGCCAGGAGGCCGTCAGTATATCGCCGATAAGTTTGCATTCGATCAGCTGGCGCTGAAGGGGCGCTGGCGGCTGGCCTGAAATTTTTTCCTCAATGAAACGCGCGCCGCCCTGCGCCAGCGGCTGGAAAGCGCCGCCGCCATTCATCCATTGCGCTTCCCAGTCGCTCCAATCGCCGGTTTTCGGACGATAACGATACTCAAGCGTTCCATCGCTGCCCCGATAGCGGAATATGAAGGTCTCACCGTTTTGGATTACTTGGCTTTTATATTCGCGGTCGAGATTATCCGGCAGCAGCGTCTCTTCGCGCGTTGGGAAGGGGAGGCGATCCTTGCCGGTATTGAGTCCGGGAGACTGTCCCGCGAAAGGCTCAACCCCTCGGCGCGGGCGAGGATCGAAGGTCAGCGGCGCCAGCGTCTCTTGATAGACGGAAAGATTATCCAGATAGATCTTTCGCTCGTCCGTGTTGGTCGCGTTGGTGATTTCAATGCCGGTCACGCGCGCGCCGTCCTTGACCGCCGCTTCATCGGAGGGAGAAAACTTCTTATGGATCAGGAACCATTCCTTCCAGTTCATGCTTCCGCAAAGCGTAACGCGCAAATCCTTTCCCGCTGCGGTTTGAAGCAGGAGATGGATCGCAATCCTGGGCGTGCCGGACGACTTCTCCCATCCCCAGTTGTTTCCATAAACCCAAAAATCCACGCAATCGAAGGGCGCCGGAACAGGGATTGGCTTGGGAGGGCGCAAAATGAAGCGGGCTTGCGGCGCAGTTCCACGATAGGCGATGCGCGCGACGTATTGTCCCCAGAGTTGCTGCTCGCGCGAGAGCGTCATCGTCGCCGTCGCATCGCGCGCCTCAACGCTCCAGCCATCCAAATTCTCAAAATCAATCAGCGCCGGACGGGCGTCCTGCGTGCGATTGGCCCAAACCATCTCATAAGGCCGCTCGCTGTCAGCCCCTTTCGCATGTCCGGCCAAAAGGATAAGAGGCAATAAAAAAATCCATCCGGGCGCCATGCGGAACGAAAGATTGATGCGAATAGGCGGGGCGCCAGCTTTTGGAGTGCGGTTGCTTGCTGCCGCTTTAGCTACGCCAA
>JAPLSP010000111.1 GCA_026398575.1 Candidatus Sumerlaeota bacterium
GGCCTTGGCGCGCGATGGCCGTCCGACGGAGCGGAACGGCCTACCCTGCGGCGCCAGCGACAAAAAAAGCAATTGAACGCCGGGCGATCAAGGATTAGCTTAGACTTCATTAATTGGCGTCTGCTTCCTGCGAAACGGCGCACGATCAAAACTTTAATCTTTTCGGGGGAAATACCATATATGAACGTTGACGCAATGCTCGACGCCGCATTCAAACTCGGCGCTTCGGACGTGCACCTGGTGCCGAAAGAACGGCCGATCTTCCGCATTCATGGCGATCTGCGGCGGATAGACCAGCCGGCGCTGTCGCCGGCGGAAATCCGCGAAGCCATCAATGGCATCCTCCCGCCCCACTTGCGGCCTTTGCTTGAAGAGCACCGCGGAGCGGACTTTTCGTATCAGCTCGGCGACCGCATTCGTTTCCGCTGCGTGGCCTACTATGAAAACGAAGGCATTGGCATCGTCTTCCGCCTCATCCCGATGAAGATTCCCACCATTGATGGTCTCGAGTTCCCGGAGGTGATCAAGACCTTCGCCATGTATCACCGCGGTCTGGTGGTGGTCACGGGCATCACCGGCTCGGGCAAATCCACGACGCTGGCGGCGATGATCGATCACCTGAACAATCTCGAGGCGCGCCGCATCATCACGATCGAAGACCCGATTGAATACATTTACAAGGCCAACAAATGCGTCATCTCGCAACGCGAGGTGGGCAAGGATATTCAGGACTTCAGCGCGGGTTTGCGGCATGCGCTGCGCATGGACCCGGACTGCATTCTGATCGGCGAAATGCGCGACGTTGAAACCATCCGTATTGCGATCAAGGCGGCGGAGACGGGCCACCTGGTCTGGTCCACGCTGCACACCACCAACGCCATCCACACGGTGCAGCGCATCATTTCGCACTTTGACCAGCTCGAACAACAGCTGATCCGCGAACAGCTGTCGCTGAACCTCAAGGCTTCGATCACGCAGCGCCTGGTGCGCCGGTGCGACAAGGCGGGCCGCATCGCCGCGCTCGAAATTCTCGTCGTCTCCGACGTTGTGGGCAAGCTGATCCGCGAAGGCCGCATCGCCGACTGCCTGGGGGCCATGAAGGGACGCGACATGGGCATGCAGATTTTCGACCAGGCGCTGGCCGATCTGGTACGCATCGGCAAGATGAGCATCGAAGAGGGATCGCGGCATTGCGATGACTTCTACGCCTTCCGCCGTTACATCCAGGGCGTCCAGTCCTCCGGTGAAAAGGGCTCGATCCTGTCGGCAGGATGATGCGGAGACGCGGAGACGCGCAGAGGGGAGACGCGGAGACGCGGAGAGGGGAGACGCGGAGAAGCGGAGAGGGGAGACGCGGAGAAGCAGTTAGTGTGTCAACTGAGTCCACTCCGTCCACAGCGTCCACCTCAACCGAAAACCGAAAACCGAAAACCGAAAACCGAAAACTGAAAACCTCAACCGAAAACCGAAAACTGCCTGGGGAGGCTCTGTATGGAACCTGTGCGCATTGGAATCATTGGGATAGGGCAAATCGGCAAGCACCATCTGGACAACTATGCAAAGATTCCTGGCGCGCAGGTTGTCGCGGCCGCCGACATTGACGCCGCCGAACTGGCGCGCGTCGTTGAGAAATACAAAATTCCCAACGCCTATCCCACCGCCCGGCAGATGCTGCTGCGCGATGATCTGGATGCGATTGACGTCTGCCTTCACAACAACCTGCACTCCCCCGGCACGCTGGCGGCGCTCGAATCCGGCAGACACGTCTATTGCGAAAAGCCGATCGCCGGAACCTATATTGACGGCAAGACCATGGTGGACGCGGCCCAGGCATGCGGGCGCAAACTGCACATCCAGCTGGGAACCCTGTATGCGAAGGAAACCAAGGCCGCCAAGCGCCTGATTGAGGATGGACGGTTGGGACGGCTCTATCACGCGCGCTCGACCGGTTGGCGGCGGCGCGGACGGCCTTTTGTAGACGGGTATGGCACGGACAACTTCGTCAAGAAATCCGTGGCCGGCGGCGGAGCGCTCTATGACATGGGCGTTTATCACATCGCACAAGTCCTGTATCTCCTCGGGATGCCGGAGGTCGAGCGGATTTCGGGCAAGGTTTATCAGGAGACGGAGATGGACGCCGGACGCCGCGCATCGAGCGGCTACAACGTCGAAGAACTGGGCGTAGGGCTGGTCCGGTTTGCCGGAGGGCTGACGCTCGACCTCATCGAAGCCTGGGCGATCCATGTCAACGCGTTCGAAGGCAGCTCGATTGCCGGTTCGGCCGGCGGCGTGCGCCTCGCGCCGTTCAGCTATCATTGCACCCTGAGCGACATGGTGATGGACGGGACATTCGATCTGGATGGCTCGGACTGGCGGTGGCATCAATTGCGCGAAAACGAGGACGCCTACGATTCCTCGCAACAGCACTGGATCGCGGCATTGCAAGGGCGCGTGGCGCTGCTGCCGACGGCGCAGGTGGCCTTGCAGACCATGCTGATACAGGAAGGCATCTATCTCTCGGACCGGCTCGGCCGGGAAGTCAGCGCCGAGGAAGTCGCCGCCCAATCCAAGAGCACGGCGGCGATACTATAGCGGTCTGCTGGTTTTTCTTTAGCGGGCAGCCGGCGAAGGACATCAAGGACCGCAAAGACAACAAAGACCTATAGCTCATAGCCAGTGAAAGATGATTCCCATTATTGCACAGCATATAGGTCCTTGCTGTCCTTGATGTCTTTGCTATCTTATCCCTGCCAAAGCCACTTTATCGAATCACCAGAAACACCATGAGAATCATCTATATCGCCGCCGGGGCTGGCGACATGTTATGCGGCAGCTGTCTGCGCGATGCGGCGCTGGCCCGCGCGCTGATGCACCAGGGGCACGATGTAATGCTGACGCCGGTCTATACGCCGTTGCGTGGCGAAGGGCCGTCAGACCGGTCGGACCGGTCGGACCCATCAGCTCGCAGCAGCGGCCTTTTTTACGGCGGCATCAACGTCTATCTCCAGAGCAAGTTCGCGTTTTTCCGCCGCACTCCGCGATGGCTGGACCGGCTGTTCGACAGCGCGGCGGCCCTGAGTCTCGTCTCGCGCTTCCGCAGCTTTACGACGGCGCAGGACCTGGCGCAACTGACCCTTTCGACGCTGCAAGGGCCGTCCGGCCCCCAGATCAAGGAACTGGAGCGTCTGGCCGCCTTCCTTGAAAGCCAGCCGCGCCCGGACGCCATCGTGCTGCCCAATTCAATGCTGGCGGGGATGGCCGCGTTCCTGCGCCGCCGGCTAAAGGCCCCCGTCATCAGCCAGCTATCGGGCGAAGACCTTTTTATTGACGAATTCCCGGCGTTCTTGCAGGAGCAAGTGATAACCGAGCTGCGGCGGCGCGCGCGCGAACTCGACGGCCTGATCGCGCACAACCGTTTTTATGCGCGCTATATGGCCGATTATCTGGATTTGCCGCCGGAGGCTTTTCGCGTCGTGCCGCTCGGCATTGATTGCAGCGGCTATGCGCCGCCGGAACAGGAACGCGCCTGGCCTGAAGTTTTCACGCTGGGCTACTTGGGGAGGCTCATTCCGCAGAAAGGCCTGGCCCGGCTGATCGAAGCGTTCCGCATCCTGAAATCCCGGCCGGAAACCGCCTCGTGCCGCCTGAAAGTGGCCGGTTATCTCGGGCCGGAATATCGCGCCTGGTTTCATTCCGTGCAGACAGACGCCCGGCGATCGGGCTTG
>JAPLSP010000485.1 GCA_026398575.1 Candidatus Sumerlaeota bacterium
CACAGCGGCTTGTCCTTGGGGACTTGTCACCCGGCCGGATGCAAAGACCAGCGTTACGTCCTTCAGCGCAGAAGGAGGAGTCGGCATGTGTGTTTGGCGCCAATCCAAAGGGCGTGAATCACGCCAAGTTTGAAATAATTCCTGGGTTAATCGAATTTCCTCATCGTCAAAGACCATGCTCAATTCAATACGGGTCTTCCCCATGCTGGCAACACGCTCAGGGAGAAATCCATGCCAACGGAAGGACGCGGTATCGTAAGTACGCCGAGTCGCCAGCGACAACGTGAGAGCCATGGCCTGCAAAACCGATGTTTTCCCGGATCCGTTATCTCCGATCAATGCCTTCAGGCGAGCGAATTTCCCGGAAGAACCCGTCGAAAAATCCAGTTCGAGATCCGCGATTCCTTTGAAGTTTCTAATAATGGCGCGCTTGATTTTCATGTTCCCGATATGCCCGTTCTCAAGATGAAAAGTGAGTATAATGGTAATACTTTGAGCGGCGCCACAAGAAATCCCGGCCAAGAAGATTTTTTTGCCTCCGTACCCACAATGCAGCTTTACCTTAGCCCAGGAATGCTATAAACTTTTCTTTCTCAATTAGTTTCTACGACATAGATGGAAAGGCTGGCAGCCAAATCATGCCGCAAAAGAAAGCCATGCCGGATTTTCTATCCGATGACGATAACCCAACACGGCTTAAGTCGGCGGCGGAAAAGCTTTTCCGAACCGGATACAATGGCGTCCGCGAAATCCTTGGTACGCGCGACGGCAAGGTGGAGTTCATCCGCTTCGCCAATGGCGAGGCGCTGGCGCACGTGAGATCGCAGATGGGGTACCCGGCGATCTATCCGCTGCATCCGGTCCGGATCGAAAAGCCGCTCAAGGCCGTCTTGATGGACCTTGACGGCACGAGCGTGCACAGCGAGCCATTCTGGATTTGGATCATCGAGCAAACGACCGCGCGCCTGCTCGGCAATCCGAAATTCACGCTTGAAGAGAGCGATCAGCCACATGTCTCCGGACATAGCGTCTCGGAGCACTTGAAGTATTGTATTGAGAAATACTGCCCCGGGAAGAAGGTCGAGGAGGCGCGGAAATACTACTTTGAAATCACCCATTGCGAGATGAAGGCCATCCTCAAAGGCACGGGACGCGTGGACGCCTTTGTGCCGGCGCCGGGGCTGAAGGATTTTCTGCTCGCGCTCAAGGGCAAAGGCATCAAGATCGGCCTTGTCACGTCGGGCTTGTATGAGAAAGCGTGGCCGGAGATTTGGGCGGCTTTCCAGACGCTGAAGATGGGCGATCCGAGAGATTTCTACGACGCCATCATCACGGCGGGATTCGCGCTGCGCAAAGGCGAGGTCGGCACACTGGGCGAACTCGAACCCAAGCCGCATCCATGGCTCTATGCCGAAACCGCGCGTGTGGGCTTGGGCATTGATTTCTCGGAGCGGGCATGCGTTGTCGGCATGGAAGACAGCGGCGCCGGCGTCGTCTCGATCCGCCTGGCCGGCTTCGCCTGCATCGGCATCGGCGGCGGCAACCTGCGCAAAAGCGGAACGGCGGGGTTGTGTTCGCATGTATGCAAAGATTTGCATTCGGCGCTGAAGAGGCTTATATGATACACGAACTGGATCGCCTGGATTCCTGAGGTCCGCATGATTTCAGGTCAGCATGATTTCCGTAGATGCCAATTATTCTGACTCTACAATCATTCTGACAAAAAAACTCTGACCGAATCCGGTTGCCAAAATCAAAAGGACTCTCCTCTTATCACTGCACATTTTCATTTTTCATCTCTCATTTTTCATTTTTCATTTTTCATTTTTCATTTTACATTTTACATTGATTCCTTCTCATGTTTCGACCTTGCATTGATCTTCACGAAGGCAAAGTGAAGCAGATCGTTGGCGGCACGCTTGAATCTGCTGGCGATGATGGTAGCGCCGGCGCGCTTAAGACGAACTTTGTCTCTGAGCATCCCAGCCGCTATTACGCCGAGCTTTATCGCAAGGACGATCTGAGCGGCGGACATATCATCATGCTCGGACCGGGCAATGAAGCGGCGGCGCGGGAGGCGTTGGCGGCATGGCCGGGAGGAATGCAGGTGGGCGGCGGGATCAACCTTGATAACGCACAGGCGTGGCTCGACGCGGGCGCGAGTCATGTCATTGTCACCAGCTGGGTTTTCCGCGATGGGAAACTTAATGCCGAACGGCTGGCTGCCCTTGTCAAGGCGGTGGGACGCGAGCGATTGGTTTTGGATTTGTCATGCCGCAAGCGCGGAGGGAAATACTGGGTCGCGATGAATCGCTGGCGCGACTTCACTGATCTCGAAGTCAACGATGCGACACTGCGCGTGCTCGGTGGTCAATGCGCCGAGTATTTGGTTCACGCCGTGGACGTCGAAGGCAAGCAGGAAGGGATTGATCTGGAACTCGTCGAGCAGCTGGCGCGCTGGTCCACCATCCCCGTCACATACGCCGGCGGCGCCCGTTCGTTGGAGGACCTTGACCGCGTCGAACAAGCCGGCAGCAGCAGAGTGGACCTGACCATCGGCAGCGCCCTCGACATCTTCGGCGGCCCGCTCCCCTACGCCGACGTCGTCGCCTGGAATCGCGCAAGATGCCACTAGAAAATGGAAAAACAAAGTCAGGATAAATTAGAGTCAGGATGAATTTATCCTGACTCTATTTGAGCAGCGCCGTTTGGACAGACACGGACCAACACGGACTGGCACGGACTAACACGGACTAATAACGGCGAACAAGATCTTATTCATTGTCCCCGCCCAGCATCCTTCCGAGGCCGCCGAGGACGGAGCCGTCTTCGCGGCCGCCGCCTCCGCGCTGGGGCGCTGCGGCATAGATACGTCCGGCCAGACGGCTGAAGGGCAGCGATTGCAGGAAGACACGCCCGGGGCCCGTCAGCGTGGCAAAGAACATCCCCTCGCCGCCAAAGAAGGCCGTCTTGACGGAGCCGACAAACTGAATGTCATACTGTACGCTTTCCTGGAATGCGACGATGCAGCCGGTGTCTATGCGCATCGTCTCGCCGGCGTCCAGGTCCATTTGATGGATGGTTCCGCCTGCGTGGCAAAACGCCAGACCATCGCCCGACAACTTCTGCAGGATGAATCCCTCGCCGCCGAACAATCCCGCGCCGAATTTCTTTGTGAAGGCGATGCCGATATCAATGCCTGACGCCGAGCACAGATAGGAATCCTTCTGGCACAGCATCGTTCCGGTCTCGGCCAGGTTCATCGGGATGATCTTGCCTGGATACGGCGCGGCAAAGGCCACACGCGCCTTGCCGGTCCCGCGATGGGTGAAGGTGGTTACGAACAAACTCTCTCCTGTCAGCACGCGCTTGCCGACGGATTTGAGCTTGCCCCAAAGGCCCGTCTCCTGCCCCGTCGTTCCCATGCGCGTTTCCATTTCGATGCCGGCGGTCATGTACATCATCCCGCCCGCCTCGGCGATGACCGTCTCGCCCGGGTCCAGTTCGATTTCGACGAACTGCATGTCATCGCCCGAAATCTTGTAATCAATTTCATGCGCCACGCCCATGATCCTGATCCCCCTTGAATAGGATGCGATGTCTCACATAGAATCCACTGGCGTGAAATTCTAGGACACGCCGCCGCGCGCTTCAATCCGAAAGCGCTTGGCTTCGCGCAGCCACGCAGCCGGGCGCCGTTTAGAATTTCAAAAATCTTTGGTTGATTCTGCCCCGCGCCAGAGTATCATCCGCGCCCGTTTGACAGCGTATTAACACTTTTTTTGCAAGGAAACATCCACCATGCCGACGCCTTTGGAAAAATTGATTTCCATGCGCAATGAGGCCATCACCAAACTCTGGTCGAAGAAATACTCCTGCCGCACGCGAATCGCCGTCGGCGCGGCCACGTGCGAACACGCCGCCGGTTCCAAGGCGATTTGGGAACTGCTCAAAAACATCAAGGCGGGCGGCGGACTGGATAACGTGCATATCGGCCAGGTGGGGTGCGTGGGGCGTTGCGACATGGAACCGATGGTTGAAGTTGTCCGGGCGCGGGAAATCCCGGTCAAATATGTCAAGATGAATCCGGACAAGATGCGCCGGGTCATAGAGGAACATGTTTATGGCGGCAATGCTATCGAAGAATGGACACTCCAAGGCTAACGAGGCGCCCGTCGTCAAGACGCAGCGCGTGATCGCCGTTTGTCTCGGGCCGACGTGCTCGAAGAACGGCGCGCGCGAGCTGTTCGCCAATCTCAAGCGCGAAATCGTCCGCGCCGATCTCCAGGAATCCGTCGAGGTCGTCGAGACGGGCTGCCGCGGCCTGTGCGCGCGCGGCCCGGTGGCGCATATCTATCCGGACAACGTCACGTATTGCCGACTGACGCCCAACGACGCCACGCGCATCGTCCAGGGCCATCTGGTCGCCGGCCATCCGCTGGTGGACAAGGTCAGCCATGCGTATCGCATCGCCAACCGGTGCTTCTCTCTCTTCGGCGACGCGCGCTTTTTCGGCAAGCAGCTGCGCCTGACGCTGCGCAACTGCGGCGTGATTGATCCCGAGAGCATTGATGAATATCTGGCGGTGCGCGGCTATGAGGCCTTGGCCAAAGTCGTGACGGAGATGACGCCGGACCAGGTCGTCCAGCAGATGAAGATTTCCGGTCTGCGCGGGCGCGGCGGCGGCGGATTCCCGACGGGCCTGAAGTGGGAGATCACCGCCAGGCAGCCGCCCAATCCTAAATATGTGATATGCAACGCCGACGAAGGCGATCCGGGCGCGTTCATGGACCGCAGCGCCATCGAAGGCGATCCGCATACGATTCTCGAAGGCATGGCCATCGGCGGCTATGCGATGGGATCGAATCAGGGCTTCATCTATATCCGCGCCGAATATCCGCTGGCCGTCAAGCGCCTGGAGATTGCGCTCGAACAGGCCAAGGCGCGTAACCTGATCGGCAAAAATATTTTGGGCTCCGGCTTCGACTTCGACATCGAAATCCGCCTCGGCGCCGGCGCGTTCGTCTGCGGCGAAGAGACGGCGCTGATCCACTCGATCGAAGGCCGTCGCGGCATGCCGCGTCCCCGTCCGCCGTTTCCGGCGCAGAAGGGATTGTGGGGCCAGCCGACGTGCATCAACAACGTCGAGACGTGGGCCAATGTCCCGGTCATCATCCTTGATGGCGCCGAATGGTTCGCCTCGATCGGAACGGAGCGGAGCAAAGGCACCAAGGTGTTCGCCGTGGCGGGCAAGGTCAAGAACACCGGGCTCGTCGAGGTGCCGATGGGCATGACGCTGCGCGAGATCGTTTATGACGTGGCCGGTGGCGTCGAGAAAAACAAACAGCTCAAGGCGATCCAGACGGGCGGGCCGTCGGGCGGCGTCATTCCGGCGCAATATCTCGACACGCCTGTGGATTATGAGTCGCTCAAGGCCATCGGCTCGATCATGGGTTCGGGCGGCATGATTGTCATGGACGAGACGACGTGCATGGTGGACGTGGCCAAGTTCTTCCTCGAATTCACGAAGGACGAGAGCTGCGGCAAGTGCACGCCGTGCCGCGAGGGCACGACGCGTATGTACGAGATACTCGAGCGCATCACGCAGGGAAAAGGCACAGAGGAAGACCTCGATCTGCTCGAAGAGCTCGGCGACACCGTCAAGAGCGCGTCGCTGTGCGGTTTGGGCCAGACGGCGCCGAACCCGATTCTGAGCACACTGCGGCACTTCCGCGATGAATATTTATCGCACGTGCGCGACAAGAAGTGCCCGGCGGGCGTTTGCTCGCAACTGGTCACCTACAATATCCTCGACAACTGCATCGGCTGCGGCGCGTGCGCGCGCAAATGCCCGGTCAGCTGCATCTCGGGCGAGGCGCGCAAGAAACACCTGATTGACCAGAAGCGCTGCATCAAATGCGGCGAGTGCTTCGCAACGTGCAAGTTCAATGCAGTGGGGAGAGAATAGCTGGAAAAGAAAAGGCGGGAATGCCATAATTTGGGATTGGGATCTGACATGCGGCAGGCGCCTCTGAAAAGAATTTTATGAACAAGAAACCAACGCTTTATCTCGAAACATCGGTGCCAAGCATCTTGACTGCCCGGCCAAGCCGAAATATCATTCTTCTTGCCAAGCAGCAAATAACCCGGATTTTTTGGGAAAAGCGCCTTCATCGCTTTGAAGCCTATATTTCTGAGTTTGTCATAGATGAAGTAAGCAAGGGCGACAAAGCGGCAGCCGAAGCCCGATTAAAGGCAGTCAAGCCCTTCCCTTTGCTAACGACAACAGATGTAACAAGGGATTTGGCAAAGCGATATATGCAGGCAGGCATTATCCCAGCGAAGAAAGTTTTGGATGCATTCCATATTGCGATAGCAGCGACATATAGCATTGATTATCTCCTAACGTGGAATTGCGCTCATATAGCGTCCCTGCAAGTCCAGACAAGGCTTAGGCAAATTCATCAGCAGCTGGGGCTTAGCTTGCCGTTTATTTGCTCGCCCGAGGAGGCCATTGACGATGAAAACATCAATCTGTGATCCAGTTCTTAAGGAAGTTTGGGAAATCAAAGACCAATTGGCAAGGGAATGCGGATATGACATTGATCTGATCTATAAGCGCATCAAGGCTGGTGAACGCAAGCACAAGCATCGCATGGCAAAACTGAAACCGATTGAGTTTCCTATTCCTGTTGCGGCCAAGACGCGAGGTGAGGCCGTGAATATGAAAACCTTACATACTGATCCAGTAATGGAAGAGATATGGGAAATCAAAGGGCAATTTGCTCGGGAATGTAACTATGACCTTGATGAGATGTTCCGCAGACTCAAATTAGCTGAGCGCAAGCATAAACATCGCTTGGCAAATCTGAAGCCGATTACATTCCCAATTCCTTTTGGGCCGAAGGCTGCCAAAGATGAAGCGAGGAAGCAAAAAGCAAAGACCGGAGCACAAAAACATGAAATTCAAAGCAAGTTTTCCGTCGCCGAGAAAGCAGCTAAGTACAGACGCTTAAATGCCGCGAAGTGATGCGGTGAAATATATGATGAGAATTCCAGAAGCTGCAATTCATCCTTATCGCCTAAAAGCTAGGACTTTCGCAAACTACGTCTGCAAAAATATGCCGTCTCGCGGCCCGACATCTGTGCTATCCGGGAAATCCGTGGTTAATTTTCAACCACGGATTTCCCGGATAACACGGATGGCAATGAACGACAACATGTTGTCGTTCATCGTTGGATAAGAGCCTAGTGCAATTATGGCAATCAGTGATTGAAAAAATGGAGAATAGAAGATGAGCGGTTCTGAGAAGAAAACAGTCAAACTGGTGATAGACGGTGTCGAGGTGTCCGTGGCGGAGGGGACGACGATCATGGATGCGGCCGAGCGGGTGGGCGTGCATGTGCCGCGGCTGTGCTATCATCCTTACTTGAGCATTCCCGGCGCTTGCCGTGTGTGCGTCGTCGAAGTCGAGAAGGCGCCGGGCCTGGTGGCTTCATGCGCCTATCCGGTGGCCGACGGGATGAAGGTGCGCACAACGAGTCCGCGTTTGCGGCAAATCCGGCGCAATATCGTCGAACTGATTCTGGACAACCATCCTGAGGATTGCCAGACGTGCGAACGCGACGGCAATTGCGAGTTGCAGCGACAGGCTTATGCGCTGGGCGTGCGCGAGCGTAAATTTGCCGGCGCCAAAAAACACTACGAAAGCGATTTCGGCTCGCCCGCCGTCATCCGCGATCCGGACAAGTGCATCCTGTGCGGACGCTGTGTGCGCGTGTGCGCCGAAGTGCAGGGCGTCTATGCGCTGACGATGGCGAACCGCGGCTTTCATTCGGTCGTCGTGCCGGAATTTGAGAAATCGCTGGCCGAGTCGGTCTGCACCGCCTGCGGACAGTGCATCAACGTCTGCCCGACCGCCGCGTTTTTGGAAAATTTCGACAGCAAATCTGTCTGGCAAAAGCTGAGCGACCCGAACGTTGTCAAGGTCGCGCAATTCGCGCCCTCGGTGCGCGCGGCTATCGGCGAAGCCTTCGGCATTGCGCCGGGCGCCAACATGGAAGGTCAGACCGTGACGGCATTGCGCCGGCTGGGATTTGATTACGTTTTCGACACGCAGTTCGCCGCCGACCTGACGATCATGGAAGAAGCGCACGAGCTCGTCGAGCGCATCAAGAACGACGGTCCGCTCCCGATGCTGACCTCGTGCTCGGCGGCGTGGATGAAGTTCGTCGAGCAGTTCTTCCCGGAAATGGCGCCGAACATTTCGACCTGCAAGTCGCCCATGAGCATGCTGGGCGCGATGATCAAGTCATACTGGGCGCAGAAACAAAACCTTCAGCCGCAGGACATCTTCTCCGTCGCGGCGATGTGCTGCACGGCCAAGAAATACGAGGCTTCGCGCGAAGAGTTGCGCGATCCAAACGGCCTGCCTTATGTGGATAACGTCATCACGACGCGCGAACTGGCGTGGATGATCAAGTCCATGGGCCTGGATTTCGCCAACCTGCCGCCTTCGAAATTCGACAACCCGCTAGGCGAATCCACCGGCGCCGGCGCGATCTTCGGCGCGACGGGCGGCGTTATGGAAGCGGCCATCCGCACGGCCTATTTCTTCGTCACTGGCCAGAACATGAAGGACGTGAACATCAAAGCCGTGCGCGGCGTTGCGGGCAATATCAAGGAAGCCAGCGTCAGCATGAACGGCCTTGAGGTCAACGTGGCGGTGGCGCATGGATTGGGCAACGCCATCCAACTGCTCGAGGCCGTCCGCAAGGGCGAGAAGAAACTGCACTTCATCGAGATCATGGGATGCCCGGGCGGATGTATCGGCGGTGGCGGCCAGCCATACGCCGGCGCTTCGGCCGTTCCGATGGACCGCGCCCTGCTGGCCAAGCGCGCGCAAGCGCTTTATACGATAGACGAGCGGAACGCGAAGCGCCTGTCGCATGACAATGAGCACATCAAACAGTTGTACAAGGACTTCCTCGAAAAGCCCGGCAGCCGCGTCTCGCATCGGCTGCTGCATACCAGCTATCGTGCGCACTACCCCAACGGCGTCATCATGTCGCGCGGCATCGGCGAGGCGACTCAATGCATTACGCCGGAGGATCCGCGCTTCGAGGAATTGGGCGCATTTATTGACGCGCGCAAGGGCAAGCCGCATGAAAAAAGCGAACTGATCCCGGTCCTACACCACGCGCAAACTCTGTTCGGCTATATCGCGGAGGAAGCCGTCGAGTTTATCGCAACGAGGATGAACATCCCGCGCGCGCAGATTTATGGCGTCGCGACGTTCTATCACCTCTTCTCACTGACGCCGCGCGGCAAGTTCCGCATCTCGCTGTGCCTTGGCACGGCCTGCTACGTCAAGGGCGCGGGCGAACTGGCCCAGGAGTTCAAACGCATCCTCGGCCTCGAATTCGGCGAAGCGACGGCGGACGGCATCTTTTCGCTCGAATGCGCCCGCTGCATCGGCGCATGCGGCCAGGCGCCTGTGCTGATGGTCAACGACGACGTTCATACGCGCGTGACCATCGCCGACGCGCAGAAGATCCTCAATCAATACCAACAGAAGGTGAAGGAGGACATGGCGCCCGAGGAAGCGGCCAAGCTGGCGGCGGCGGCAGCGGCCTCCCACAAGCCCGCGAATTCGGCCAAGCCCGCGACCGCGGCCAAAGCCGTGACGGCGGCGAAAGCATAGGCAAAGAGATTTGAAATTTGAAATTTGAAACTTGAGATTTGAAATTTGAAATTTGAAATGTTCATTTTCCAAGTGAGAGACCAATTCTCACTTCAATCGCGAAAGAGCAAATAACAGTCCTGAGTTGCGAATCACGAATCAGCAATCACGAATCACCAATCACGAATCACGAACCACCAATCACGAATCACGAACCACGATCCACGGAGCTAATAGCAATGGCTGAGAAAAAAATACTCATCTATCAAAGCAACCAGAATCAGAAATATTTGGATCAAGACGAAGCGATGCTGGTTGCGCGCGGCTACGAGGTCAAATCGTTCTTCGATGGCGAATCAGCGATGGCTGAGGCCGAGAAAACTCCACCGGATCTTTTCATCACCAGCATGGGCTTGAAAGGCAATCTGGACGGACTGCAATATACCCGCGCCTTGAAGACACATGACAAACTGAAGGAGATCCCCATCATCCTCCTGACCGCCGCCCGGCGCGTGATGCACCTCCCATTCAACTTCGTCCCGGACCCGGTCAATTTCCCTGTCTTCGACGTCGTCGAAAAGCCCGTGCGCCCGGGCTACCTCTATGAAGTCATAGACAAAGCCCTGGCCTCCCGCCCAGGCGGCAAGTCATAGAACCTTCTCCATTATTCACCGCTACAGCAAGAGCGCAGATGAGAGTTGACAGATTCTGCACGCTAAGCTTATTTTGCCAACTGTTTTACAGGCTTCGGGGGGAGAAAACTATGGGCTACCAATCAGTATCCATCGAGAATTTCAGAGGAATTTCCCGACTGGAAATCACCGATATGAAGCGAGTGAATCTCCTAGTCGGAAGAAACAATTGCGGAAAAACTTCCGTGCTTGAAGCGATATTTCTTTTGTCTGGCATGTCCAATCCTCGGTTGGCGATGAATATCCATAAATACCGCAGTCTTGCACTCTCCGATGACGAGGGTTTTCGCTTTATGTTTAAAGATTTGAGTTTTTCGACTCCAATCAATATTCAAGGTTCTATCAATAGCAAGGAGCGCATGCTGGCAATTGAACCCCAGTATGTGGACCATGATCTTATTCCTATGGCAAACATCACCTCATCAACCTCAGTTGTTGCCGAGCGCATAGATGGCATAAAATTCGGATTCACAAACCATGAAGGCAAGCAATTCAAAGGAACCATAAGCATCAAAGACGACAAGGTAATGACAGACGGTAATTATAAAGAAGATCTACATTGCGGCTTGCTGAATTCCATTACTCTCGGGGCGTCACTCGATAGGTGGATGGGAGAGCTTACAGTTCATAAAAAACTAGATAAAGTAATAGCAGTTCTTCAAGCGATTGAACCTAAGGTGCGCGACATTCGCATGGGCGTTGGAGGAATGATCTATGTTGATATTGGGCAGGAAACCCTCATGCCCGCCAATATCATGGGCGATGGCATGCTGAGGATATTGAACGTAATGACAGCCATTGCCAGTGTGAAAAACGGAGTGATTCTTATCGATGAGATTGAAAACGGTTTGCATTACGCCTCATTGATCGTCTTATGGAAGGCGATTATCGCCGCATGTGAGGAATATGATGTCCAGTTGGTTGCAACTACTCATTCTTACGAATGTATTGAGGCTTTTTCAAACGCATATCAAGAATTGCGCCCGCAGGGCGATGATATTCGCCTGTTTCGTATTGACCGATCGGGAGATCATCACACGGCATTCCCATATACAGCGGAAGTATTGAAGGCCGGCATCGAGAAAGAATATGAGGTGCGCTGATGGATACAAAAAAGATTACATCAACGCGTCTGCTTGCGGTCGAAGGAAAGGATGAATGCAATTTCTTTGATGTATTGCTTCAGCATATAGGAATTGCAGATGTCCAAGTCTGGCCAATCGGTGGCAGTCAAAAATTTGCCTCTGAATTTCCAAATTTATATAATGCTGAAGGATTTGGGAATATTACAAAGCTTGGGTTTGTGCGCGATGCGGAAGGAAATCCCGCAAAATCTGCGTTCGATAGCGTTTGCGGCACATTGAAAGCGCATTCTCTGCCAGTACCAGCAGCCCCAGCTCAGATCACGCCACCCGGCCGACAACCCCGTGTTAGCATTTTCATCATGCCCGACAACCAAGGGAAAGGAATGCTGGAAGAAATATGCCTCAAGACAATCGAAGATCGTCCGGTTTACGTTTGTGTCCAGGATTTCCAGACTTGCATTGATTCAAAAATGTCGGCGGATGAGAAGGCAAAATTCAATGCGCCAAAATCAAGAGTTCAAGCTTACCTCGCCGCTCGCGTTCCAATTGTGAACTCGCTGGGCGTCGCCGCTCGAAAGGGGTATTGGAATCTCGATCACGCCTCTCTGGATGACATCAAAGATTTTCTGCGAAAGCTTTTCCCTGGTTGAGATGCTGTCCCGAACTACCGCAACTGGATTATATCATGAGAAAATCGAACATTGTCCGCCTGCTTGTCGGAGTTAGTTTCCTATTCGTGTCCGCGATTTGGGCCGCGGAAACCGTCAAACCGATGGCGCCTCCCTCCGCCCCCCCGCTCCCGTCCGAGCCTGCGCGCGACATTCAGGATGTCGTAGTTTATACCATGAATGAGTTGACCAATTCGGATGCCAGTCTGGATTTGGCGAAGCGCGCGCGCACGGAGATGTTGATTCGCGGATGGTTCAAGTGGAACAAGGCGCCCGCGTTCGATCGCTGGCGCGATTTTGCGGAGCAGGCGCATCGCTTCGGCGCATTGTTCGGGGGCGGGATCACGTGCAGCGCGCTCTATGACGGCGAGAACGGCCTGACTCAGGAGCAATGGCGCGACATGGCCACGCGCGGTCCGGACAGGCAGATCGTGGAGGCCTGGGGGCAAAAAGGCATCCGGCATGGCTCACTGTCGTGCCCTGCCTACCTCGATTATCTCTTCCGCTGGTGCCGCGAACAGATGGACGCCGGAGCGGACTATCTGTTCATGGACGAACACACGGCGGCGCTGGGAGGGCGTGAAGGCTACGACGATTATTCGATCAAGGATTTCCGGACTTTTCTTCTCGAACATTGCCCGCAGACATCAGGCTGGAAGCCGGACGATCCGCGCTGGCAGAGCCAGTTCAAGATCGCTCTCGACGACAAACAAATCTGCCCGGGCGGCAATATGACCACATTCGATTATCGCGCATGGCTGAAGGCCAAAAACCTGACGGCAAAAACCGACGGCGCGGACAATCCGATGTCGGGATTGTGGCATAACTTCAGAGCGTGGCGAGACGATCGCGCGTGGAAATCCCTGACGGACCGCATCCGCGCCTACGCCGCCGAGAAAAAACGCCGCGTCTATATCAGCGCCAACGGCCTGGCGCGCTATGTGGATTTGCAGGTGCTCGGAGTCTGGGGATACTGGAGCGCGCCCGGCGGAAAAATTGCTCTTTCGCAAAGTCAAATTCCTACATGGCGCACCCTGGTTGCGCAGGGGCAGGAATTGGCCGAACGCCGTGTGCCGGTCGTCCTATTTCACGATTGGGGCTTTGGCAATCCACCGTTCCCGTGGCTGGCAGTCAAGCCAGGCCAGCGCGAGCTCTGGATGCGCACGCGCGGCGCTGAGATTTATGCCGCCGGCGGATTCTTCGCCTTCCCGGTACTCGGACCTTTCGGCTGCGACGCCGGGAAGGATGGAACGCTGCCGACGATCACGCGGCAGGCGGCGTTCTATCAGGCCAATCGCGATCTCTTCCTCAAAGGCCGCTTTCTATCCTGCGAGCGCCTGACGAGCGACGCGGACTCGCTCAGTCTGGCGGCATGGATTGGCGAAACTCCCCAAACTCTCGCGCTCCACGTCATCAATCGCAAGGCGCAGGAAGACCGTCTCGAACCGCGTAACGAATTAACGGTGAAACTGCCTTTGAATGAAACGCCGGAACGAGCTTTTGCGGTATCGCCCGATTGGGAAGGCGAGAAAAGCGTTCAGTGCCAATTGGCAAACAACCAGTTGAGCGTGACGCTCCGGAATCTTGAGGCCTATGCGATTATACGTCTGATCTTCAAGCAGCCCGTCAATGTGACGCTGCTCAAAGATCCGCCGCGCGTCCGTTTGACCGGGCGCTGGGAAAGGCCCGCTCGCAATGAATTCCGCGTGCACGCGGATGGCGCCGTCGAGAAGGCATTTGATCTGAGCAGCTACCTCCAAGGGATGCTTCACACAGAGCTGCGCAATCCGCCGACCTTCCTCGTGAACGCTGCCAAGCCGGCGACTCTTTCCGTGCACGTCCAGGCGGTGGCCTCGACCGGCGCGCGGCTCGAATATCGCGTGGATAACCGGACCGAGCGCACGGTTGATCTACCCGATCTCGATCATAAAAATGACGCCACAGCGCCCGAATACAATCGCGTCTTCAAGTTCGAAATCCCCGCCGGTTCCCATCGCCTGACCCTGGACAATACCGGCGCGGATTGGCTTTCCATGGATTGGCTCGAATTCCAAGGCGAATTCCTCAATTAGAGATTTCATGTCCCTGCATTTGGCTGGCGGCGCCCTCAAGCTCCGGACAGGGAGCCGGCGGTCGCGTTCCCTCCCTCCTGAAGAACAACAAGAACCGCTTGACATGCGGCACAGGTTCTTCAGGTTTGAGCGCCCGTTGCGCTCCGCTCACAGGCTGCAATAATTTACGCCAGGATAAGGGATTCCCCGATAGCAAAATCATGGTCCTTGCTCTTCTTCTTGTCCTTGCGGTCCTTGTTGTCCTTGCAGTCCTTGCGGTCCTTCTCTCCTCAAAGCAACACGAAAGACCGCGATGCATATCCTATGGCAGGCGCACTGCCATTGATTGCAGCACAGCCATCAACGGCGCAGGATATACGCCAAGATAAACCAGCAGCAGCAGCAACGCCGCCAGCGCGGCGGCGCCCGCAAATCCGCCTGTCGCCGCTTCCGCCGCCGTCGCGCGCTCGGGCGCGGCTTGCGGCCTGGCGATCATCGTCACAATGACGCGCAGATAATAATAGAGGCCGATGGCGCTGTTGATCGCGAGGATAAGGACCAAAATCCACAAGGAGGATTTGACACCCGCCGCGAGGACATAAAACTTTCCGACAAATCCGGCGGTCACCGGAATTCCAGCCAGTGAAAACAACATGACGATGAAAACTCCTGCCAGCCAGGGACGCCGCCATGCCAGCGCCCGATAGTCGTCCAAGGAGTCGGCGTCACGCCCGGCCTCCGACAACAGCGACACGATTCCGAATGCGCCAAGCGTCGTGATAAAATAGGCGACGAGATAATAGGTCGCCGCCGTCATCGCCAGGGAACCGCCGGCCAGGAACGCGACCAGCAGGTAGCCCAGATGCGCGATCGAGGAATAAGCCAGCATGCGCTTGACGTTCGTTTGGAGCAACGCCAGCAGGTTTCCGGCGAACATCGAAGCCACGGCGATGGCGGCGAAAACCATAAACAGCGCAGGGGGCAGACCGGCGGAAGAGCGCGCGAAAAATCGCAGCATCAGAGCGAATATGGCGCCTTTGGAAACCGTGGCGATGAACGCCGTGGCCGGCGCCGGCGAGCCTTCATAGACGTCGGCTGTCCAAAGATGAAACGGCGCCACGGCCAACTTGAAGCCGAACCCGACAATGATCATCCCCAATCCCGCCAGCAGCATGAGATCGCTTTGCACGCCCGCGAGCAGGCGTTCGGACACGGCGGAAAAGGCCATCGTCCCCGTGCGCAGGTAAACCAGCGCCATGCCAAAAAGCAGAAAGGAGGCGGACGTTGCGGCCAGAATCAGGTATTTGAGTCCGGCCTCGATGCTGCGTTCGCGTTCGCGCGTGAAGGCGACCATTCCGTAGAGCGCCACGCTCAGGATTTCCAGCGCGAGGAAGAACGAGATGAAATGATTGCTCACTGCGAGTGTGGCGGCGCCGGCTGTTGCCAGCAAGAGCAACACATAAAATTCCTCGCGATATCCGGCGCGCCTATTGAAATAGCCATAAGAAAAGGCCGTGATGGCGAGCGCTCCCAGAGCAATCAGCGCGATAAAGAAAAGCCCGAAATCGTCCATGATCAGGAGAGATGTGACGCGCCGGGGCGCCAGGGGCAATACGATGGCGACGCTCAAAACAACAAGCGTCAGCGCGCCCGCCGTCAGCATGGCGACCGCGCCATGATTGCGCCTCAAAGCGATCAGCAGCATCGCCGCAACGGAGGAGACCGCAAGGATTATCAGCGGCGCCAATATTTGGAAATCAATGCATGACACTAAAATTGCTCCCTATGCCATACATCCATACATACATCCGCATGATCGCAGGCCGGGCGATGTCCAGCGCGGGCTGCGGATAAACACCCAGCCATAGGATCGCAATGATCAAAGCCGCCATCACCGCCATCTCGCGAACTCCAAGATCGGGAAAAGTTCTGCCCCTATTCCTGGGACCATGAAAGACGGCCTGCATCATCCACAGCGCATAGATGGTGGAGGCGATCAGGCCGATGGAGGCGATCGCGGTCCACAACCGGCTGACTTGCCAGGCGCCGAGCAGCGTCAGAAACTCCCCGATGAAATTCCCCATCCCGGGCAGTCCGAGAGACGCCATCGCAAACACCATCGCCGCTCCGCCCATTCGCGGCGCCGCCGCCCACCATCCGCCCATCGCCCCCAGATTGCGCGTATGGATGCGTTCCTGAATCATGCCTGCGACGATGAACAACGCTCCCGTGGCCACGCCGTGGCTGAGCATCTGCATTACCGCGCCCTGCATCGCCAGTTCGTTGAGCGCGAAAATCCCCAGCAACGCAAATCCCATGTGGCTGACGCTGGTATAGGCGACGAGCCGCTTGAAGTCCGTCTGCCCGAATGCGAGGATGGCGCCGTAGATGATCCCAACCGCTCCCAGAGCCATCATCAGAGGCGCCAGATGCGTAGCGGCCTCGGGAAAAAGCGGCAGCGCGAAACGCATCATCCCGTATGCGCCCGTTTTGAGCAGAAGCCCGGCCAGGATGACGCTGCCCGCCGTCGGCGCTTCCGTGTGCGCATCGGGAAGCCAGGTATGGAATAGGAAGACGGGCAGTTTGACGGCAAAGGCGATCAGGAAGCCCAGCATCAGCGCCAGGGCCATCGCCGGCGGCATTTGCGTTCCGAGCAACTGCGTGTAGTCGAAGGTATAGCGTCCCGTGGCGCGCCCGTGAACAAAGTATAGCCCCAGAATCGCCAGCAGCATCATGAGGCCGCTCAGCTGCGTGAAGAGGAAAAACTTGATCGCCGCATAGACGCGGTTTTCATGCCCCCAGATTGCGATCAGGAAATACATGGGGATCAACATCAGTTCCCAGAAAAAATAGAAGAGGAAAAGATCGAGCGACGTGAAGACGCCGATGATGCCGGCGAGAATCCACAGGAGATTGAAATGGAAGAAGCCAACGCGCTCGCGAATCTCCGTCCACGAAACCGCAACGCTGATGATTCCAAGAAAGACCGTCAGCAAAATCAGCAAAAGACTCAAGCCGTCCATCGCGAAAAAGAAATTGATCCCGAGCTGTGGAATCCACTCACGATGGAATTCAATCAGCCATCGGGCTTTATAGACCGCGCCAACCGGAGCGCGCGTTTGCGCGCATAGGCCGATCATTAGAGCCATGACAATGCCGAGGGCGCCGAGGGAAATCCATCGGCATGCGGCGACGGACCAGCGAGCGGCGATCCATGCCAAAACGCCTCCCAACAAAGGAATGACTATGAGCCAGACAAGCGTCATAAAAGCGCCACCATCCCAAGAATGATCGCAGCGCCGAGCGCGATGCAGAACGCATACCACCGCAACTGTCCGGTTTGAGTGAGGCGCAGCGTGCAATGCATCGCAATGCTCAGCCGCGCGGCGCCGCGATAAATCCAATCCACTGCGTCGCCGCGATTGATGCGCGCCATCCAGACAAACGGCGCCACAAACAAACGGTCATAGAGCCAATCAAGGCCCCAATCGGCGAACCACCAGCGGCGAATCCGGCTTTCCCAGGATTTTTGTGGCAATGCCTCCGCTCTCGCCCCACGCGGCATATACAGCTGATATGCTCGAAAAAGCCCGACGAGCGACAGGAACGAAGAGATCAACATGAGTTGCCATTCCCTACCGGATGCCGCAGTGACCGTTTCCGCTTTTGGCAGAATGCCATGAAGGAGATGCCGAAGGGGTTCAAACTTCGCCAGGATCGGCGGCATCGCGACGAATCCTCCCACGATGGATAGAACCGCCAAAACACCAAGAGGAACGCAGATCGCGGGACCCGGCGCATGAGTCGTCTTCGCCTTCGCTTCCCCGAAAAAGACAATGAACACCATGCGGAAGGTATAGAGAGCCGTCAGCCAGGCGCCCACCAATCCCGCCACCGCCAGAAACGTTCCGACCTCCTTGCCGGCGAAAGCCTCCCAAAGAATCGCGTCCTTGCTATAGAAGCCCGCCGTCACGAACGGCAGCGCGGACAGCGAGCTCGCGCCGATCAGGAACGTCCAGAATACAAACGGCATTTGTCTGCGCAGGCCGCCCATTTTGAAAATGTTCTGTTCGTGATGCAGGCTGATAATCACCGCGCCGGCACCCAGGAAAAGCAGCGCCTTGAAGAAAGCATGTGTCATGAAATGAAAGATCGCCGCCGACCACGCGCCGACGCCCAGCGCAAGAAACATGTAGCCGATCTGGCTGATGGTCGAATAGGCCAGCACGCGTTTGATGTCGGTCTGAACCAGCGCGCTGCAACCGGCCATCAGCAGCGTGACAGCGCCGATGATCGCCACCAGCAACTGCACGGTCGGCGCCAGCGTGAAAAGGACGTTGGTGCGGGCGATGAGATAAACGCCCGCCGTGACCATCGTGGCGGCGTGGATCAGGGCGCTGACGGGCGTCGGGCCGGCCATAGCGTCGGGCAGCCATGTTTGTAGCGGCAGTTGCGCCGACTTGCCCAGCGCGCCCACCAGCAACAGCGCCGCCGCCGCGACAGCCAATCCTGACCCGGCGGGCCATTGCGCCGCCGCGCGACGCATCATCTCCTGAATATCGAGCGTGCCCAACTGCGCGAACAGGAGAAAGAGGCCAAGCGCCATCGCCGTATCGCCGACGCGCGTGACGATGAACGCCTTGCGCGCCGCCGCGCCGTTCGCGGGATCCTCATGCCAGAATCCGATCAGGAGATAGCTGCACAGCCCAACCCCCTCCCATCCCAGATAAAGCAGCGCGAGATTGTCCGCCAGCACGAGGATGAGCATCATGCTCACGAAAAGATTCATGTAAGCGAAAAAGCGGCTGTAGCCTTTGTCGTCGCGCATGTACTCGGTGGAATAGAGATGGATGAGGAAGCCGACTCCCGTGACGACCAGGGTCATCACGAGCGAAAGCGCGTCAAGCCGCAGCGCCACCGCCGGCGCGAACGTCCCCACGCGCATCCACGTCCATAAGTGTTGTACGAAGGCATGCTCCTGCGGCGGATCCTGTATGAAGGCGCTGCCGAGCAAACATGAAACAACCGCCGCCGCTCCAACCGATCCGGCGCCGATAACGGATGCAGCCGCGCGAGGCAGCTTGCCGCCGCACAACGCCAGCACGACAAAGCCGGCGAGGGGAAAAGCAGGAATGAGCCAGAGCAGTTCGAGCATCCTCATCCTCGCATCTTGCTGGCGGCGTCGGCGTCCAGCGTTTTCAGTTTATGATACATCTGCAAGATCAGCGCCAGTCCGACGGCAACTTCCGCCGCCGCCATGGCCAATATAAAGATGAACATCACCTGCCCATCGGCCTGTCCCCACGCCGCGCCTGCCACAATGAAAGCTAGTCCCATGGCATTGATCATGATTTCGAGCGACATCAGAATAAAGATGACATTGCGCCGCACGAGAACGCCCGTCAGCCCGATCACAAAAAGAATCACCGCCAGAATGATTCCGTATTCAGGGGGAATGGTAGTCATCGTCTTCCTCCCTGATCTTCTACTGGTTCCTTTTTCTCCGCTGCATCGCGCCTTCCCAGATGATACGCCGCGACAAGCCCCGCCAGCAGCAACAGCGAGGCCAGTTCCACCCCAATGGCATAAGCCCCGAACAGCGCTACGGCCACTTCTTTCGGCTCGATAACACGCCCGAGGCCGCCGGCAACTCCTCCCATGCCACCGCCATCGCCGGCGCCTATATGGACGCTCGCAATAACGTAGATCAATTCCGCAAAAAGAATCATCCCCAGCAAACTGGGACCAATCCACAATCCAGATTGCTGCCAGGACTTTTCCTGCGCGATGGAGGCCGGTCCTTGATTGAGCATCATAACGACGAACACCAGCATCACCACAATCGCGCCGGCGTAGATGATGACTTCCAGCGCGGCGGCGAATGGCGCGCTGAAGGCGAAGAACACCATAGCGACGGCCAACAGCGAAACCACCAGATACAGCAAAGCATGAACGGCGTTGGATCGAGTGATCGCCAGCAGGGATGACAAAACCGCAATCGCGGCAGATATGTAAAATACAACTAACATGAAACTAGTCCTGAATTGATTCCCCTATCACGGCAGCAATGTGCGCACGTCTATGGGCGGCTCTTCATTCTCCGCTTCGCCCTTGTCTTTTCCTTTGATCGAAATTCCCGCGACCCGATAGAAATTATAGCCCGGGTATTTGCCAGGGCCGTCAATCAGCAGGTCCTCTTTCTCATACACCAGGTTGCGCCGCTGGTACTCGCCCATCTCCACGTCCGGAGTCAGTTGAATCGCATACGTGGGACAGGCTTCCTCGCAATAGCCGCAAAAAATGCACCGCGAAAAATTGATTCGGAAGAATGCGGGATAGCGCCGGCCATGTTCGTCTTCCGTCGCCTGCAGAGCGATGCAATCCACGGGACAAGCCGCCGAGCACAAGTGACAGGCAACACAGCGCTCTTCGCCATCGGGATCGCGCGAGAGAATGATACGCCCTCGATAACGCGGCGCCAGATACATCGCTTTCTCCGGATACAGGACCGTCACCCTCCGATGGAAGGTGTGTTTCAGGACCGCCCATATTGATCGCAATGCGCTCAGCATATCTGAATTCCCTCACCCCTTGAGGAGCGCAATCGCGCCCGTGACCATGAGATTGAGCAGCGTCAGCGGCAGCAAAATCTTCCATCCCAGCGCCATGAGCTGATCGAAGCGCGGACGCGGCAGCGCCGACCGCACCAGAATGAATCCGCAGAGGAAGACCATCATTTTTCCCACGAACCAAACGATGGGCGGAAGGAACGGTCCATGCCATCCGCCGAAAAACAGAATCACCATCAAAGCCGAAATGAGCGAGATGCCCAGGTATTCGCCGACAAAGAACATGCCGAATTTCATGCCGGAATATTCGGAGTGGAAGCCGGCGATCAGCTCGCTCTCGGCCTCGGGCAAGTCGAAAGGCAGGCGATGGGTTTCGGCCAGTCCGGCAATGGCGAATACGATGAAACCCAGGAACTGCGGCACGCAGAACCACATGCCGTGCTGCGCTTCGACGATCGCCCCAAGGCTGAACGATCCCGTCAGCATCACCACGCCCATCAGCGACAAGCCCATGAACACTTCGTAACTGAGCACCTGCGCCGCCGCCCGCATCGCGCCGAGCAGGGAATATTTGTTGTTGGAGGCCCATCCCGCCAGGATCAGGCTATAAGCGCCGAGCGACGACATCCCGAGGAAAAAGAGCAGCCCGATGTTGAGATCCGCCACGCAGATTCGCGGCGCAAATGGAACAACGGCGAACGACATGAGCGTCGCGACGATGATCAGCGCCGGCGCCAGAATGAAAACAGGTTTATCGGCGAAAGGCGGGACCCAGTCCTCTTTCGTGAAAATTTTGATCACATCCGCCAATGGCTGAAGCAATCCAAACGGCCCGACGCGATTGGGGCCGTAGCGATCCTGCCACAATGCCAGCAGCCTGCGTTCGACCAGGATCAATCCTCCCGCCAGCGTCAGAAGCCCGAAGAGCACGCCTATGATAACAGCCATCTGGATGGCGATATCTCTCATGCTGTCGTCCCCGAGGAGAGTTTGACCCACTGCGGCAGCGCGATCCACTCCACACCCGGTAAGCCAATTGGCATTCCGGCGACGCCATCTGGCATAGCCGGCGATATGCAAATTGGGCAGCGCAAACTTCGATTGGCGGTTGTAAGCCGAATCGCATCGCCGCTACTGAGGCCCATTGCGGCTGCCTCTTTGGGATTCAGAGCGAGATAAGGTTTCGGGACGCGTTCGGCGATGGCAGGCCCAAGAGCGCTCAGCTCCTCGCCGCCGAAAATGTGATGCAACGGGACGAGGAGCCATTCGCCTTCCCGCCGCTCAAACGCCGGCGACGCCGGCTTGTTCCATGGGATCGCCCCATTCTGTTTGGCTTCGATCAGGCGAATTCCCGACGAGCTGCCTTGCAGCAATCCACCCACCTCAACCTGATAGCGGTTGACGGCGGATGGCGAGTTCCACCCCGGCGCCCAGAAGAATGGCGTTAGCGCAGCCGGTGGCGCGCCGTCATACCCTTCCATCGAATACGAAAGCGTGGAATCGGGATCATCAGGCTGCTGCGGCTCGTTGACGTTCCGGTTCGCGCTCATGGCCGTGCGGCCGCTATAGCGATGCGGCTGGCGCGGAATCTTTTGTCCTTCAGCCCGGAACTCCGCGGACGGCGCGGCTGCGACGATCCGCTCAAACTGAGGCAGCGCGCGGGCCATCGCGGCGATAACAACATCCAGTTTGTTCCACGAGTCCGCCTCGTGGCGCCCGGCGGCTTGCATCATGTCGCGCAGCCAGCGCCAGCTGTCTTGAATTTCGCCTTCGGGGATGAAACTGCGATAGAATCTCTGCGCTCGGCCTTCATTGTTGATCGCCGTTCCAGACGACTCGCCAAAGGCGGCGGCGGGCAGAACAAGATCGGCCTGCGCGGTCGTTGCGTTCCGAAGCGAGTCAATCGCCACTACGCGCGCGGCGCCGTTGAGGAATGCGTTCACCGCCTCACGATCCGCGCGGCGGAAGAGATCGTTTTCGAGAATGACCACCGTGTTCGCGCCGCCCGATTTCACCTCCTGAAATGCCGCATCGAGATCGCCGCCTCCCATGAGAGCCGCGCCCATGGTGTTGACTTCGGGCGTGGTGAAGCACAGTTCTGCATTCAATCCTCTGGCGAGCAAAGCCCATGCGACGTTGGCTGCGGCACGCGCAATCTCCTCGCTCGCGCACGTGATCCCGGCAATGACGGCGATTCGCTTGGCGCCAAGCAGCGCCTGCGCAATTTCACCGGCAAGCCGCGCCTCCGCGTCTTTCATTGCTTCCGGCTTCGGCGCATCGGGGCTGATGGCGGCCGCGATGGCGAATCCCAAACGAGCGATGTCGTCGGGACTCGCCCGATAAGCCCACCTGGCAACGTCGTCGAGCTTGTCCTTTTGGGGCGTCGCCATCAAAAGCGGTCCTTTGTCGTTCTGGCAGAGCAGACGGATGGCCCCATCGTTCCATAGCGGAATCGGAATCTGGGCGGCGCGCTCCATGGGCTGCCTGCGCACCGATTGGCGCACGGCCAAAGCCAGGCGAGGCGCCGAGTTGGTCAGGTCTTCGCCCAGCACAACCACGGCGTCACAGGCCTCAACATCGTGAATGGAGGGCGTCCGCGCCGGTCCTTCCCGGAGCATCGTCAAGACCTCCAGCGCCAGCCGCCGCTCGCTCGCTGCCATCCCCATGAAGAAGCGCTCCGCTCCAACCAGCGAGCGCAATGCGAAATTAGCCTCCAGCGACGCGCGCGGCGAGCCAATGCCAATCACATTGCCGCCATTGCCCTGTCCGGCCCCGCGAATCCACTCCGCCAGCCGTTCGAGAGCCGCTGCTTTGGGCGCTGCTTGCTCCGCTCCGCTCCGCGACGCGCGGATCAGCGCCTGGCGAATTCTCTGGCCGCTATTTACGTGTTCGTAGCCGTAGCGCCCACGGTCGCAGATGGCGTAGCCGTTGATGTCCGCGTTGTAACGATTCAGAATGCATCGCACTGTGCAATAGCGCTCGCCCGGCGAGACGTTGCATCCCAATCCGCAATGCGGGCAGACGGACGGCGCCCACTGCAGATCCCACTTGCGGGTGTAATGCTGCTTCAGCGTCTTGTCGGTGAAAACGCCCGTCGGACAAATCTCAACCAGATTCCCGCTAAACTCATTTCCAAAAACGCCTTCCGCATGCCGCCCGAAGTAAACTTCGTTATGCGTGCCGAAGACGTTGAAATCGCGCCCGCCGGCATAGTCGCGATAGAACCGCACGCAGCGATAGCACTGGATGCAGCGGTTCATCTCATGATTGAGAAAAGGGCCAAGGTATTGGTTGCGATAGGTCCGCTTCTTGAAACGGAAGCGCCGGTACGTGTGCTTCGCCATCACAGTCATGTCCTGCAGGTGGCACGCTCCGCCCTCGTCGCAGACGGGGCAATCATGCGGATGGTTGGTCATCAGCCACTCGATCACGCTTTTGCGAAACGCCACCGCCTCGGGGTCTTCGATGGAGACGCGCAATCCATTGGCCACCGGCGTCATGCACGACATGACGATGCGGCCCTGCGCGTCATGCTCATCCTTGTACAACTTGACGGCGCACTGGCGGCAGGCGCCCACGGAGTGCAACGCCGGGTGCCAGCAGAAATAGGGCAGCCGGTACCCAAGCATGAGGCAAGCCTGAAGCAGATTCTGGCCTTCGTTCACCTCATGGGCGAGGCCGTCTATGTTGATGCTGACCTTGTTCATTCACGCCTCTCTTACAGGCTCAGAGAGCCTGCATTGCTTGCTTCATAGGACACTTTCCGCCACGAATATGCGCTTCGAAATCTTCGCGGAAATATCTAAGCGCGCTTTCCAGCGGCGCCATCGCTCCGGGCGCCAGGGCGCAGAAGGTATGCCCCAACCGCAGCAAGCGCGTATGCTCTTCAAGAATTTCCAGGTCTTCCCACCGGCCCCGTCCGGCTTCCATCTCCGAGAGGATTTTCGCCAGCCACGGCAAACCATCGCGGCATGGTGTGCACCATCCGCACGATTCCCGCGCAAAAAAATTCATCACGTTGCTGAGGAGGCCGATGGGACAAGTCCGGTCGTCGAGAACAATGATCATCCCCGTGCCCAGCCGGCTGTCTGTTTTTTCCAGGTTGGTGAAATCCATCTTCACGTCCAAATGCCGTTCGAGGAGAAACTCCGTCGAGACTCCGCCGGGAATGAACCCGCGCAGCACATATCCCTCTTTCATGCCACCGGCATAGCCTTCGATCAGTTCGCGCGCCGTCGTGCCCATTGGCGCCTCCCAGACGCCGGGCTTGCGGACCCGGCCGCTGGCGCCATAGATCTTCGTTCCGGAGTCCTCGCCCCGCGACAGGTCCTTGAACCATTGAGCCCCGTTGTTCACGATGTGAGGAAGGCAGCACGCGGTCTCGACGTTGTGAAAGACCGTCGGCTTGCCCCACAACCCCACCACCGGCGCAAACGGCGGCTTGGAGCGCGGCACGGCGCGTTTCCCCTCGAGGCAGTTGAGCAACGCCGTTTCTTCCCCGCACATGTAGCGCCCGGCGCTGGTATGGAGATACATCTCCAAGCGCATGCCGCTGCCAAGAATGTTTTTGCCGAGCCAGCCTTTGGCGTAGGCTTCGCCGAGCGCTTTGCTCAAACGCGCGGCGCACAGCTTATATTCCCCGCGCAAAAAAATGTAGGCCACCTCCGCTTGCGTGGCATAAGCGGCCAGGATCATGCCTTCGATCAGCTGGTGCGGAGCGCCTTCAATAAGAAAGCGATCCTTGAACGTCCCCGGCTCCATCTCGTCGGCGTTGACGACCAGATACCTGGGCCGGGGCGAGTCCGGACCCATCGGCATCAAGCCCCATTTCAGCCCGGACGAAAAGCCGCCGCCGCCGCGCCCTCGCAATCCGGAATCCGTCACGACCGTCCTCACGTCCT
The DNA here is from genome assembly GCA_026398575.1 of Candidatus Sumerlaeota bacterium. The sequence continues at coordinate 25,650 of JAPLSP010000485.1, forward strand.
GCGGCCCCATGCACGTCAGAGCCTTGCGCACGGCCTGATAGCCACCCGCTTTCTCGTACTCGTCAATCGAAAGCGGAATGCGGTTGGCTGGAATATGTTGTGTCAGGGGGAGTTCCATAGGGAGCTACTTGTATCTCTCCAGAATCCTGTCGAGCGTTTGTTCCGTCACGGGGCCATGAAGGTCGTCGTCAATCATCACCGCCGGCGCGCGGTAACAGGCCCCCAGGCAAACCACCGGCAAGAGCGTGAACCTTCCATCCGGCGTCGTCTGTCCGAAGTCAATCCCCAGGCGCTTCTTGAAATAATCCTGAATCGTTTCATATCCCATGATCCAACAACTAACGGATTTGCACATCAGGATCACATGCCTGCCGACGGGATGGCGGAAAATCAAACTGAAATAGGTGGCCAGACTGTCCACCTCGTCTGGCGTCAATTCAAGATACTCGGCGATATCGCGAATGCCCTCATCGCTCACCCAGCCGCGATGCTTTTGAACCGCCTTCAATGCGCCCAGGCACGCGGCGCGCTTCTGCGGCAGCGTCGCGATCTCTTCATCGATTTCTTTTTTTTCTTCTTCGCTCAGCATTTCGCCATTCTCTTTACAAAGCGTTCAGCGATCCACGTCCGCCAGCACAAAGTCTATGCTTCCCAAAATGGCCAAAAGATCGGAAACCATCAATCCCCGGCTGATCAACGGCAGCATCTGTATATGTGGAAACGACGGCGTACGAATCCGCGTGCGGTACGATTTGGTGTTGCCGTCGCTGACAAGGTAGTAGGCATTGGCCCCTTTCGACGCCTCCGCAATCACCGACGCCTCGCCCGACGGTACCACCGGCCCCCAGCTGACGCCCAGAAAATGCGTGATAAGCGTCTCGATGTCATGCATCGTCCGGTCCTTGAGCGGCGGCGTGGCGAGCGCGTGAGATGACTTATACGGCCCCGCCGGCATGTTCTTCAGGCATTGTTCGATGATCCGCAAACTTTGGCGCATCTCCTCGACGCGCACGACCGCGCGGTCATAGCAATCGCCGTGCTGCGCGGTGGGAATATCGAACTCGAACCGGTCATAGCCGGAATAGGGGCGCTTCTTCCGGAAATCCCATTCCAGACCGCACGCGCGAAGCCCCGGCCCGGTGACGCCCCACTCGATCGCCTGCTCCTGAGTGTATGCGCCGATTCCGATCGTGCGCGCCTTCAGGATGCTGTTGCGCATCACCATCGTGTCGTATTCAGCCAAGCGTCCGGGCATGTAGTTGAGGAAATTGCGGATCATTCCGTCCCAGCCTTTTGGCAAGTCCTGCGCGACGCCGCCGAAGCGGAACCATCCCGGATGCATGCGCGCGCCGCAGAACGCCTGGATGATTTCGAAGAGCCGTTCGCGATCGTTGAAGGTGAAAAAGACCGGTGACATCTGCCCGAGGTCCTGCGCGAACGTGCCGTACCACACCAGGTGACTGGCGATCCGGAAGAGCTCGCACATCATGACGCGAATGACCTGCGCGCGCTCCGGCACTTCAATGCCGGCCAGCTTCTCAACCGCGAGGACATACGGCATGTTGTTCAGTACGCCCCCGAGGTAGTCCACGCGGTCCGTATAAGGGATGTAGGTATGCCACGTCTGGCGTTCGCCCATCTTTTCGGCGCCTCGATGGTGATAGCCGATGTCGGCGACCGCGTCCACGATCCTCTCGCCATCCAGTTGCAGCGCGATCCGCAGCACCCCGTGCGTACCAGGATGCTGAGGGCCAACGTTGAGAAACATGAAATCGCTGTCCTCGCTTTGCGCGCTCATCCCCCACTCCTCCGGGCGGAACCGCAGCGCTTCCTGTTCGGCGTCCTGCTTGTCATCGGGCAGCGTGAACGGCGGCAACTCCGTAGCGCGCGCCGGATGATCCTTGCGCAGCGGATGGCCGCGCCATGTATCGGGCATGAGAAGACGTCGCAGATTGGGATGGCCGTCGAACCGGATGCCGAACATATCCCACGCCTCGCGCTCATACCAGTTGGCCGCCGGCCAGAGATCGCATATCGTGGGCAGCGAGAGCGCGCCGGCCTTCAGAGCGGTCTTGAGGCGGATGTCCGAATTGCGCTCGAATGAAAGCAATTGATAGACAACAGTGAAATCGCCTTTGGCTTGAGCGTTTCGGTCCGCGCGATTGCGTTCATCTATCGCCGTGAGATCGAAGAGCATCCGGTAAGGCTGCTCTGCTTCGCGCTTAAGGAAACCAAGCACATCATGAATCTTATCGGAGGAAACCCACACCGTAGGAATGCCATCCTTCGCCGGCTGCAAGCCCAAGGCCGTTGCAGGAAAGCGCGCATGCAGAATATCTATAATTGTGTCGTTCTCAGCCATAACACCCTTGGTTTCTTTGCGTTCCCTGCGTTCTTTGCGGTTCTTGACGTCTTTCTCCCTCACACCTCATCCGGTTCCCGCAGCACACCCTTCGCGCGCCGTTCCTCCCGCTTCAGGTCGCGCAGGCAAGGCGTTTGGGGCTTGACGACTCCCTGTGGTCCGACCACCCAACTCAGCGGGCGCCGCTCTCTGCCGACCTGTTCGCGCAGCAACAGCAGACCTTCCATGAATGCCTGCGGACTGGGCGGACAGCCGGGAACGTACACGTCCACGGGCATGAACTTGTCCACACCCTGGACGACGCTATAGATGTCATACATCCCGCCCGAGTTGGCGCACGATCCCATCGAAATCACCCATCTTGGCTCCATCATCTGCTCGTAAAGCCGGCGGATGATCGGCGCCATCTTGATGAAAGGCGTCCCGGCGATCACCATCAAATCCGCCTCGCGGGGCGTTCCGCGCAGCACCTCGGCGCCGAACCGCGCGATGTCGTACTTGCTCGTAAGACTGGTGGCCATCTCCACGAAACAGCATGAGAGCCCGAAGCTGAAAGGCCAGATCGAATTCTTGCGCCCCCACGCCAGCATGTCTTCCAGCTTCGTGAGCAGGAAATTTTGCCGCACGGAGATCTGCGCAAGGCCTTCAAAGCCGCGCCCCAAAACCTTGGCCGTTTCGGATTCAGTGAAATATTGCGTCATTTGCTGCCTATCGTCCGAGAATGTAGCTTTGCATCTGGTCAATGACCGATTGCTTGTCCGAGATGATAGCTTTGACAACGTCGCCGATGGAAATCAAGCCGGCAAGATGATCGCCTTCCATCACCGGAAGATGACGGACGTGCTTTTCAGTTATCAACGCCATGCAGTTTTCCATCGTCTGCCATGCTTTGACGTAAAGCACCTCGCGCGTCATGATGTCGCTGACGGGGCAGTCTTTGGACGATTTCCCTTTCAGAATCACGTTGCGCGCGTAATCGCGCTCCGAGATGATTCCGGCGATCTTGTCTCCGTCCATGACCACCAAGGCGCCAATTCCTTTCTCGTCCATCAATGTCAGGGCCTCGAATACTTTGGCGCTGGCTTCGATGGTCCAGACGTCGCGCCCTTTGATCTGGAGAACATCATTCACAGTCTTCATTGCCGCCGTCCTTCCTTGGAAGAATCCGAACCGGCGGCGCCCCAATCCAGCGCGCCCATGCGCCACACATAAACAAGAACCGCAACCAGGACCGCGATGAAGATGAGCGCGGCCCAATATCCGCTCCAGCCCAGCTCGCGAAACGCCACAGCCCAGGCGAAAATGAAAACGCTTTCCAGATCGAAGATGACGAAGAACAGAGCGACGAGGTAGAACTTGGAGGAAAAGCGCAAACGGGCCGAGCCGGTCGAGACGATGCCCGACTCAAAAGGCTCGCCCGTCGCGCGTTCCTTATGGCGCTGTCCGAGCGGGAATGAAATCGCGATCATCGCCGAGGCGATGATGAGGACGAGAAAGCAATAAACAAAAATAGGCCAGTATTGCGCGATCATGCAGCCCTCCCTGCTGTCTGTCGCATGGGCGGCGCTCCCGGATCGGGAGGGCGGCCTGAAACCTCAAAAGCAAAAAAATAAACTGTGTGCGGCGCCCTTTCGGTTCGTGATGGTGGGGCTTTTTTGGCGCGTTTGATGTCTGATGTCAAGATTTTTCAACAGGAATGAAAGCTTTTTCCCCCTTATGCTTTGGAAGGAAATAGATCGGTCACACTCACAACAAGGCCGCTCCGATAAGCATCATCAGCATCCCCGGCGCCATGCCCAACGCCAGTTCTATTGTTCCCTTGCCTGCGCTGGCAAAAGCAGCGGCGCCTACGCCGCCATGAAGAATCTCGGCGCTAATGATGAGTCCCGAAAAGAAAGCTAGTGAGATGCCGCAGATGCACACGATGGCCCCGATGAACACAATCTTGCGCCTCGGCGGCGCCAGTTTTACGGAATCGGTATCTACGGTCGAAGCAGTCATCCCGGAGAGCCCTTCCGGTCCCTTCCCCGGCGCTGGCGCCAGTATCTGATAATACAATAATCCCCACTTCTGAATGAGACCATAGAGGAGAGCCAGGAATATCGTGGCAATCGTCACAGAGAAAAACAGGTTATTGATCGCGATCACAAAGCCGAATGCGGAAAATGGATATTTGCCAAGCGCGTCGAATCCCCACCCGATCACAGTCCCGCACGCCAGGGCGTTGGCGGCCAGAACCACGACGTAAATCAACCAGCCTTTGGCGCCGGAACAGATTGGATGGGCGCGCCCCATCAGAGCGCGCCAGAGCGCATAAGGCAGATAGCCATAGAGGAAATTACCGGCAGTGCTGTAGAGTGTCTTCGAGCCGAGCGTGCTGCCGCGAAGCACATCGCCGATCAGGTTTCCAATGGCCGATCCCCACGCGGCCGCTGGCCCGAAAAGGAAGCTCATAACGACCGGTACCGCCGCGCCGGGCCTTAGATCGCTCGTCGTCAGATTGAGCCCTATGCCGCGCAAAATATCCGATATAAACTTGAGGCTCACGGACTGCGCTTGATTCAGAGCCGGAACGCCCGCCATCCAGGTCATTGCCATGATCGCCACCATGTAAAGGACAGCGCTCAGCGCCACCAGGGCGATCATGCGCGCGCTGCGCCACATTGTGAATAGTTCCTTCATGCGCTCGACTCCGCGCTCTATAATAACGCCGCGCCGCCCAACAGCATCAAAAGCCCCGGCAGCATCCCCAGTTCAACAGAGAAAGCGCCCGTGGCCCCGCAGCCGAAAAACGAAGGAAAAGCCCCACAGCCAAAGGATAACAGGGCGCCATTAATGCACAAAACGGCGCCCAGCAGCTTTATTTTCCCGCGAGGCGGATTCCTCTTTGCAGCCTCGCCAATCCTTGCGGCGCCGGCGGCCTCGGCAGATTGCCCGGGAAATTCATGAGGCAGCTCACCCGGTTCCTCATCGAGAATCTGAAAGTATAAAATCCCCCAATTATGAATGCGGGCATAAAGCAGCGAGATCAAAATGGTTGAAATCGTCGCGCAAGCGATTAAATTATTGGCTGCGATCATAATTCCCGCCGGGCGGAATGGCGCCAGTTTCAAAAGGTCAAGTCCCCATCCGATGACCGATGCAATCGCCAAGCAGACCACTCCAAGAATCATGGCAAATACGAGCCCGCCTTTGCGCCCTGACGCGACGGGACTGGCCTGGCCCATGAGCGCCCGCCAGAGCGCGTACGGCAAATAGCCGTAAATGAAATTGCCCGCGAAGCCGAATACGCTTCCCGGACTGAGCGTGCTGCCCAGCACGTCGCCGATCAGATTGCCGAACGCCGATCCCCACGCCGCGGCCGGTCCGAACAGAAAACTCATCACAATCGGAATCGCCGCCCCGGGCCGCATCTCGATCAGTCCCGGAATAAGGGCAAAGCCTTTGAAAGGCAGGAGAATGGCCGCATAAGCCGCCGCGCTGACCGCCACGAGCACGATCATCCGCGTATTGCGCCATAGGGTGAATAACTCCATCATTTTTTCCGCGCGCTCCTCCCTTTCAACGCAACAGGCTGCGACTCACAGTCCAGCTCTTTTTTTGTTCGCTTCTTCGATGTTTCTTTGCGCGTATATTCAGCCATTCGGCGCCTCAATACTTTGGCAAACTCCGCCTCCGGAATGCCCTGGCAATTCTCGAGCACGCGCAGATCCCACATGGAAACTATCGCGGCAACGGCTTTCCCCCGTTGGCGAATGACAACTCGCCCGCCTTTGCTCACATGTTGAATAGCAGCAGCGATGCCTGGATCGGGAGGGACTATTACTGAGGCGGATTTGGATTTGGCCATGGTTATTTCTCTTGGAATTCAGGATTCGGAATCACGGACACAAAACACGAATAAGATTGTGCCTTTCAGAGGCATACGTGTCAACGAGGGTTTGCCGTGCAGATGCTCCGCGATTGCAGTTCGGAATTCCGGTCAAATTTCTCATTGAAGTATAGCACGCCACCACCGACCTTGTGTCGGTGGAGCGATGATTGCCGGCTAGAAAGGCGCTCGATCTTTGCTCTGTTCGCCACCACCGACCTTGCGTCGGTGGAGCGATGATTGTGCGCTGGACACGCTGCGTCTCTATACGAAGTGATAATTTTGAATAGACCGCAAACAATTCGCTCTGCTGGTTTATAATCATCGCTCCACCGACGCGAGGTCGGTGGTGGCGGCAAAGTAAAGATGTCATATGGTTCTAGCCGGCAATCATCGCCCCACCGGCACAAGGCCCGGCGGTGGCGAAGGGTGATAGAGTTCTTTCGCCAGCCTTTATGCCGCCCCTTCGGGGCTCAAGGGCGCGGCGCATCGGGAGCGGAGGCGGCAGCGGAGGAGGCGGGAATGGCGGAGGCGCCCAGGCGCTTGCGCAGCATGGCTTCGTAGAGATTGGGCGGCTGAATGGCGCCGGGAGGGATGAGTTCGATCCATTTTCCCGTGGGCGAGCGTTCCGCGGCGCCGCGCAGATTCACGCCCACCATATTCATGACGTCGGAGAATTCTTTGGGCCAGTCCACCGTGGCGCGTCCGCGGATGTTCCAGAAGGTCTCGCCCTCGGCGCCGTGGAATCCACGGTTGCCGCCGCCGCTCGATGAGAAGAGCCGTTTGCATTCGCCCGCGTCAAGATCGGTAAAAAGATTTTCAAACGGCGACCAGCGGTGATGGTCCATGCAGAGGTTCACGGCTTTGCCTCGCGAGAAGACGCAGCCGACCGCGCTCTGCACTGTCACATCATGAATGAACTGGGTGTCAATCTGAAAATTCTGGCACAGGCAGTCCTGACCGCCAAACGTGATGCCGTGATGTCCGGTCTGGCCATTCTGCTTCGATGCGCGCGCCGGATCGGCGCCGAGGTGGATGCCGTCGAGCGTGCAGAAAGCACCATTAACATAAGGGCCGCTGTCAGCATTCCAGATGCGCAGGTTGCGCAGCCAGCAGTGCGCGGCGCCGCTGTTTATCTCGATTGGATTATAGCCCAGCTCCTTGAAGTGGCCGGCGTAGGGCGCGGCGGGAAATTCGAAGCCAAGTTCCTCGATCCCCACGTCGGTGACGGCGGGAGCGAAGGCCGTCAGCGCAGGCTTCCAGGCGAGGCGCGCGTCGAAGCGCAAGCCACGGTCGAGCGTGATCGTGTTCCCCGAGACGGAAACGATACGGAAAATCTTCCGGGTTTTCCAGTTATTCAAGCCCGACGTGTTTCCCGCCTGGCCGCGATACAAATAAGTCAGCATGGTTTTCTGGGCGTCATCTATGATGGTCAGTACGACTTCGTCACCCTTCTTGAAAGCGGGCTTGTCGAGCATCAATTGCCGCGCGCCGCGTTTGGCTTCGAGCGTAATGGCTGTGGAGGCGCCGCCGCGACTAGACCTGCCGCCAATCGAAATCAGCCCGCCGCCCCACGACCAATTCGTTGTTGGCGTGCCGCCGTCATTCACTGCCGGGCGCGGATTGAGCACGTCGCCGGGCTTTCGGAAGATCAGCACTGTCTTTTCCGGTCCTGCGCCGCGCACGACAATGTTCGAACGCCGGATTTCGAGCAGGCCGTTCAGGATATATCGCCCTGCCGGAATAAAGAGGATTTGGTTCTCCGCGCGATCGAGCGCTGTCTTGAATGCCGCCGTGTCGTCCGTCAGCCCGTCGCCCTTCGCGCCGAAGGAGGTGATGGAGACTTGCTGTTTGGGAATGCGGAACGGCTCTTCGCCCCGGCGATACCCCGCAAAAGAAAAATCCGGCAAGCGGCTTTCCGGCGTCCACTTTTCCCCGGCGGCGCCCCACAGCTCGGATGTAGCGGCGCGGGCGCTGGAAAAGCAGGAAGCCAGACTCAGCAAGAGAAGACATCGTATCAGAGAGTTCATAGACATGAAAGATAGCTCCTTGGAGATGAACCACGATTGACCGCAACATATCCGATGCTGATTCGAAGACCGATAATTCCTTGCCGACGCCGTGGGTTCGCTCCGCTATCGCTTCGTTTCACCCACGGCTATAATTGTTGTTCCCCTTTCGGGAAAAGAAGTCCAAACACCAAGCTCTCCTGAAGGAGGGCGCAAAGAAGAGCTGACTATGGCCGGCCTTCATTGCGAGCTATCCGCGACCGGCTGATGCCAGAGTGAACGCCAATATTTTTGGTCGGTATCGAAGATGTTGATCTCGTCTTTGGCAAGATTGAACGAAGCTGGCAGGATGCCGTATTTCTTCATCTCGCGGACGTATTGCCAATTGGGTTTGAAGCCGGGGGTTGCGAAACGCGGCTCGGCGTCTATTCCTTTTTGGGCGTTTTCTATCGCCGATAGCAGAATACGGAAATCAGGGTCCTGGTCATCCTTGAAAACCTCCCCGCAGCTTCCCCATCCTTTGGCGCTCTTGGCCAGCGGCCCCAGCAGCAGCGGCGACTGGCGCGGATGCGTGAAGTCCAGCAGGATGTTCGGACTGAAGCGCGCGATGGGGTCGTTCTCAAAAACAATGCGCTCATGCGGGACCCATTCTTTCGTTGGATCGCGCTTGATCAGTTTTCGCAACTCGGGATTATATGGCAGCGCGATACTTTTGATCGGATCGGTTTCGTCCGGGCTATGGCAGCTGCGGCAACGGCGCTGCAATACCTTGCCCGCTTCCCTGAAGACTCTTCCCGTCGCCCCGAAATCAGCCGCTTGTTCCATCTCATTTCTCAGAGCCGCATACGTGCCGGCATAGGTGGCGCCGCTTTCGATCCACAGCCACACCATACGCCATTCGCGCGGATCAAGTTTTACGTTGTGATGTCCGCCGCCGATCTTCTGCATGAGCGCGCTGGCGCCCGTGCCGATGGTGCGCGGCGGCTGATTGCCCAGGCCATTGCGCCCGTCGGCGATCTGGCGGCGCGCAAACAGCGTAAAGAAACTATGCGACCAGGTCGGCCCGAGATCACCGGCCAGGACGACTTTACCCGAGCGCTTTTCGTAGTTGTGACACACCACGCAGCGCCGGTCCAGGATCGGCTGCACGTCGCGCGTGAAATCCACCACGTCCGGCAGACCCTCAAACGGTTGGATGACGCTCGGCGGGCGGCGCAAGGCCAGGAGCGCGCTGGCGCCGTTGTTCCGCGGCGTTCTGACGCGTTCTTCATGGCATCCCACGCAGCCGGTAATTTCTCCGGGCATCACGTTGCAGAAGCTCTGCATGCGCTTGACGGACAGATCATTGCCGTCCAGCGCTTCGAAAAAGATTTGCCGTTCCGCCGGCGCGTCGAAATAAGCGGAACCGTCCTCTTCCACGGGGACCACGCCCACGACTCGTTCGAGCGTGAACGTTCCAAGCCACGAAAGCAAATCCGGCCCGCCGCTGAAATTCACGGGCTTGGACAGCGATTCGAGGATCAGCAGTTTCTTGATATCGCCACGCTTGACGCCCGCCATGTTGCGTCCGGCATAGACATCCGAAAGAACCAGCCGGCCCGTGGCTTGCGCGCGATCCGTTCGCGGCGGAATGATCCGTTCGCGCGGCCGTTGCGTTATCGGGCGCGGCTCATGCACATTGCCTTCGCCGGCGTAGGTATAGATTGGGTCTATCTGCCCCGCGTCATCGAGCAGGATGATTTTGTTGTCGAGCGCCGCAAGGATGCAGTCTTCGGAAAACGGATACGGGTCCCGAATCAGTTTCCCTTTGTGCAGCGCGCGCGCGGACGCCTTCTCGTCCGGCCCCTGGTCCGGCGAGACAATCGTAGCGATGCCGGCGTGTTCATTGGCGCCATGTCCGGGTGAGAACAGGGAAAGAATTTTATTGGTTCCCGGAATCGGCTTGGCGTCAATCATGACGATCCGGGGGTGCATGTTGCCGTAATAGACCATCGGTTCCGTGCCGTCCGGGTTGAACGTCCACAGGGAATGGAAGTCCACCTGGCTGCGGTCCACGTATTCCCATCGCGTGTAAAGGATGCGTCCGTCGGGCAGCGGCCAGGGCGTGTTGTCGTGTTCGGTGTTGGCGGAGATCAGTGTGATATTTTTTCCATCGGCGTCGCAGCGATAGATCACGCCCACCTGCGTCATCCAGCAATTGACCCAGCGTTTGCAGCGCGTGGAAACGAAAACGATCCCGCCGTCGGGAAGATAGCAAGGCTCGTAATCGTCGAACTCGCCGGAAGTGAGTTGCCTCAAACCTGTTCCATCACATTGAATCTCGTATAGGTGGTAGTAGTCCGTATTGGCTTTGCGATAGGAGAAGACGATCTTGCCGGCGTCATAATGGACTTGCGGATCGCGGATCGAACCGCCTTTTGCATCCAGCAGGACGCTGGTCTCGCGCGTCTTGACATTCCACTTCAAAAGCTTGCCGACGTCGGGCTGCCCATTCCCGGCGTAGGCCTTCGATGTTTCATTGTCGCAATAGTAGCCGATATTGGCGTACCAATGCCCGTCTTTGTATTTGGCGCGAGAGCAGAAGACGATTTCCTCAATCCCTTTCATCGGACCCGCCAGCGCTTTGGGCAGAAGGGATGGCAAAGGAGGCGCCGGAGTTGGCGCCGTTTTTTTTGCTGCGGAGTTTAAGGATTGATTCTGGGCCGTCCCGCCAACGGGAGACGCTATCTTTTTGGTTGCGGAGGTTGGGCGTTGATTCAGGGCTACCGCGCCCAAAGGGGCCGTCGCTTTGGCGGCTGCTGATGCTGCTTGTTGATTCTGGGCGGCGATGCCAAAAGGCACCGCCAGAGTTACCAGAAGCAAAAATATCCATTCGCGTCGGCGCATGAGATAAAACTCCTGGAATCGCCTGATAGAAATCATCGCGCATAAAAGTTTTCACCACAGAGGCACAGAGACACAGAGAAAATTTTCAATTTCTCTGTGTCTCTGTGCCTCTGTGGTGAAACTCAATCATATCTCAACCCACTTATGCGATTCGGCGGCGCGGTACATCGCTTCCATCACCGAGCAACGAGCGGCGGCTTCGCGCACGCCGACGAGCGCCGCGTCTTTCTTGCCGCAGACAGCGTCGAGGAATAGCTCGAAGGCATGCGGCGCCTTCGGCGGCAGCTTGGTCCAGAGCTGTTTGCCATCAGCGCCGTCCACTTTGTCGCACTGAAAAAAGACCTTTCCGTTCATGACATACGCGCAGCCGCCCGTTCCGCTGATCAGTATGTCCAGCGGATTCTGAAGATCAAGCCATCCAGCGGCCAGCGTCGCGACGGCGCCGTTTTTGAATTCAAGAATCCCTTCGCCGAATTCGTCACAGTCGCCATAGCGATGTGTAACCGCGTGAATACTTGCCGTCACGCGCGCGACATCGCCCAGAAACCACATCAGGATATCAAGCCCGTGCGTGCCGAGGTCGCCGAATCCGCCGACGCCGGCCTGCTTGGGATCGGCCATCCAGCGCCATTCCTTGTCGAACCATCCGCCAAGGCTGCCCGAATGGCAGACGCTCTTGCGCACGCGCGTGATCGTCCCGAAGACGCCTTTTTGTATCTGCTCGCGAAGAAACAGATGCGCCGGATCGCCGCGCATGGCGTAGCCGGTCTGAAAGATGACGCCTGCTTTTTCGACGGCGTCGGCGATCGCATTTGCATCCTTGGCGCCAAGGCCAATCGGCTTTTCAACGAAGAGATGCTTCTTTGCCGCCGCAATTTCCAAGACGAGTTCTTCGTGCCGGTTGGTCTCCGAACAGACGACGACGGCGGCGATCTCGGGATCGGCGAGGATTTCCTTGCGCTCGCCCGCCGCCTTCGCGCTCAGCAGCCCGGCATTTTCCTTGGCGCGCGCAGCGTCATGATCCCATACGTATTTGGTCTGGATGTCCTGCCGCGATTTGATGATGCGGATGAAGTTCGGCGTATGGATATGAGCGGTTCCGATGAAGGCGACTTTGCGCGGCGCGTTTGAACCGGCCTCCGCCGGCTTGTTCGCCTCCTGCGCAACTGCGGTTCCCGCCTGGGCGATCGCGGCGCCGGCGCTGACGGCGGCGGCGGTTTTCAGGGCGGCGCGGCGTGTGACGTGCGTGGGCATTTTTACGAGTCTCCTGGAAAAATGGTTTTGGCGAAGGTTTTTGCGCTTTTGTGGACGGGCACGGACTGGCACAGACTGACACGGACTGGCACGGACTGGCACGGACCAACACGGACCGGCGCAGCGGTCTCGCGCTGCGCGTTGCGCCTGACTATTTTGCTCCTGATTCCGCGTATGCCTCTTCCTCAAAAGTTGGTTGTGGGACGACGGGCGACAATAAAATCAAGCGCCATTTGCGAATGGCGTCCACGGTAATCATGCACGTCAGCGCCAGCATTATCGTTCCGAGCAAACACATCAACTGCAGCTGTAGTTTCTGGTTATCCGTTTCGACCGCCGCTTGCTTCCACCAGCCCTTGATGCTTTGCACGCTCGCGGTGGCGACTGTGATCAGAACGAACACGAACGGAATGCCGGTGCACAAGGCGTAGATGCGCTTGGGCGCGCGGTTCAGAATGAACGTGGTCCCGACCGCGAGCGCGATGGCCGCCAGCAACTGATTGGCGATGCCCAGCATTCTCCAGAGCGTATTGATATTGTTATTCAGAAGGAGGTATCCCCACGCCCCGCACGTCAGGGCGCTCAGGGCGATATTGGCGCCCCACTTGGCCTTTCCGCCGGGCGCAAGCGACGGCATGACCTGCGCGGTGATTTCCTGGAAGACAAACCGGCCCACCCGCGTCCCGGTTTCGAGCAACGTGAGGATGAACAGCGCCTCAAACATGATTACGAAATGATACCAGTATGCGATCAGACGATCCAGGTTGGCGCCTTTTGCGCACGCGTTCGCCAGCACTTTCGCCATCCCCACCGCCAATGTCACGGCGCCGCCCACGCGCCCCCTCAGATTCTCGTTCGTCTGCTTTTCGAGCATGGCCAGTTCCTTCGGCTCGAGCCCTCCAACGAACTGCGGCCCCGACGTTTCCACAAACTTGACATAAGCCGTTACCTGCGCCGGCTTGTCCTTGTCCTGCGCGATGTTGATGGCGAAGTAATCGCCCGGTTCGAGCGCGCAGGCGGCAATCAGCGCCGGCGCTCCGCACATGATCACAATGCAGACAAACGGCCAGATTGCGCCGGAGATGATCGGGCCGCCGCCGCCGATGAAGCACGTGGTCGCCGGCATATTCAGCGTGGGGTGCGCCACAACGATCCCCACGGCCAGGACGATAATCACGCCGATTTTCATGTACGAGCTCAGGTAGTCGCGCGGACACATCAGCACCCACACCGGAAGCACCGACGCGATGAAGGCATAGACCGGGAGGATATAGGAAAGAGTCCGCTTGTCAAACAGCAGCCAGTGGCCCGCCTGCGAGGTGGAAAACGGCGCTCCCAGGAAGACGCCCAGCAGCACCAGCGAGACGCCGATGAGGGAAGCCTCCGCAATCCGCCCCGGCCGAATCCAATACATCCAGAATCCGGTGATCAGGGCGGCGGGGATCGTGACGATGATCGTGAACATCCCCCAGGAGCTTTCGCTCAGCGCGTTGACCACGACGATGGCCATGCTGGCCAGCACGCTGATCACAATGAACAGCGTCGCAAACGAAGTGGCGATCCCTGAAAACTTGCCGATGTTGTTCTGGGCGATCTTTGGGAGCGAAAGGCCTTTGCTGCGCACCGAGGCCCATAGCAAGACAAAGTCATGGACCGCGCCGGCCAGGCACGCGCCGACAATGATCCACGTAAAGCCCGGCAGATAGCCCCATTGCGCCGCGAGCACCGGTCCAATCAAAGGTCCGGCGCCGGCGATGGCGGCGAAATGAACGCCGAACAGCACGAGGCGGCTGGTGGGGTGATAGTCCACGTTGTCGCGCATGCGGTGCGCCGGAGTCACCCGGCGGTCATTGAGCACGGCGACCTTGGCCGCCATAAACGCTCCATAGAAGCGATAGGCCACGGCAAACGCGGCCACGGCCACGATGATCAACCATAATGAATTCATTTTTATTTCCAGCCACTTTCAGGCAAAAAAAAAATCGCACCCGCCAACAAAAAACAGCCAATAAAAAATTAAAGGCTGCGAAAACCGATCTGCAACTTATTTGCGAATAAAATACGCATTAGCTGCGCGCCAAGTCCATAAGAAATCGCGGCAGGAAAAGCGGCAAAATCTTGAGAGCGCTTTCGTGCGGGCGAGGACGCCCTGGGAGCGCGGACGTCCTCGTCCGCAACGCCCTTTAAACCACAAAGCGCGTTTGGCGGGCGAGGACGCCCTTGGAGCGCGGACGTCCTCGTCCGCAACGCCATTGAACCACAAAACGCTTTCGTGCGGGCGAGGACGCCCGCGCTCCCAGGGTTAATACGACAGCCAAAAAGGCGATGTCGGACGGTTTTTTGACCGGATGACGCTTTGGGCGGACGTTTCATTCCCGGCTTTGTCCAGAGCGCGCAAAATAATCGTATAGGTGTCGTCAGGCAATAAGCGGGTGTCAAAGCGCGCGAGAAGACCGCTATTCACAGGCGACGAAGACGGCAGGCCGATCCACCATTGGCCTTTCGTCTTGCGGCCGATGAACTGCACGGTATAGAAGGCGAAGTTCGCGTCGTTGGCCGTTCCGATAACTTCGATCATGCCGCGGATCGCCGCGCCGCTTGCCGGCGAGCTGATCTGCGCCACTGGCGCTACGCTATCCACAATGACATTCGTTGTGACAGAACCTGCATTGCCAGCCCCATCCGTGGCGGAGATCGCCAGTGAGTGCAGGCCTTCCGCCAAAGGCGCCGACGGCCGGATGCTGAGGATCTGTCCGCTGGTGTCATAGTCGCTGGGCGCCGTCACGCCGTCCAGCTGGGCTTCCATAAGGCTGACTCCGCTGACTTCGTCATAGATGAGCGCGCGCAGCGCCGCGGAAGGCGTCGTGAATCCCTCGCTCGCCGTCGGCAATAGCTGAATGACGGGCGTGGTCAGATCAATGCCGATGGCATAGGTTCCCAGCTGCGTGATCGAAGTGGCGAATTCATGATCCAGGGTATTCGACGTTGCGCCCGCGACAGCGCGCCACCGATGTATGGCGTTGTCCCAGAAAAAGAGCGCCAATTGGCTTTCCTGAGCCCCCGCCGGCATCGGCGTGAGGCCATAGCCGATCTCCAGCGACAGCGGCTTCAGGACCTGCAAATCTTCAGGCTGCAAGTTGAAGCAATGACCCACCACTGTCAGCCCCTTGTATGGATTGGGATCGGGCGGATAACCCAGGATGGCTACATCCGTGTCCTGCGGCACGGCATAAGGCGGACCCGACAGCCGCGCCCATGGAGACGTCGTGGCGGCGTCATTCGCCCCAACGCCCGCGTCCGACAGCGGATTCGTGCGAATGATCCACGCGACGGCGCGCTTGGCCGTGCCCTTGATCCAGTTCACCGCATCCTCGACGTAGGTCCACGTTCCGTCGAGAACGCCGCTGACAAGATTGCCCATCGTGTGCGTATCGCCCTGCACATAAGTGTCGTAGGCATACGTGGCGAGAACATGCTTCTCCGTTCCCAGGAAAAGGCCTTCTTCCGAGACATATTCGCGCCCTTCGGAGTAGTTGATCTTCGATTCCAATCCCACGGTGATGATCTGAACGTTGAAATCCAGCGCGAAGGTGAAATCGAATTCGCGCACGTTATGCGTATCTTTGCGCTCGTAAGTAAACGGAATCCCCTGGAATAGCCCGAACAGGCGGCCCAGCTCGTTCGAGATTCCCTGAAATCCCAGCTGCAACCCGCCGCCGGAATTGCTGCCGAAGCTTTGGGCCAATGATTTGAAGTTGGAGCCTGAAGATGCGAGGATTTGCTGGAGGCGATCGAAATCGCTGAAGCGATAAATCACTTCCTGCGAGCCGTCATTGATGGAGAGGATGAATTCCCTGGGGGCGCCGTCATAGTCAAAGCGAACCTCTTCCGTGAAGGTGAAGGAATTGTTGGCGCCCGCAAGGCCGAAAAAGTCCGTCGCGCTAACGACTTCGTTCCCCGCTGCCTGGAATGAAAGGACGGAAAGCTTGGTTTCCACTTCCTGGACGCAGACCATGCCGAGGCGTTGCTCCTGCGGATAGCGGCTTGCCCCGATCAGAAACGCCAGCGAAACCGAACCGTCAATGACGCTCAGGCCGATCGAAGCCTTTGCTTTCTCACCGGAGCTTCCCTTTTGCGATTCAAATCCCAGGCTCGTACTGGCGCCGCCTCCCGCTTGCACGCCTATGCCGGCGAGGATTTTCTGGTGCTCGAGATAGTCGCTGTAAACGCCCTGCGTCAGACCACCCACGAGCGCATTGATCAACACCGTCACCGTCGGATCGGAAAGAATCGAAGCCGTTTGCGCCAGCGAGGCGATCATGATTCCCGCATAGGCCTTGCGCCGGCTGCGGCAGTCCGCATTGCCGAGATCGCCGCACAGGGCATTGCCCATGTTGAAGCCCTGATCGCCCCGAAACAGGAAGTCAATCTCCGCGCCGACCTTGGCCTCCGCGTCCGCCACGCCGAGATTGAACTCGGGACCAGCCTTGACCCCGACTCCGATCTTGGCGTCGAAGCTTTGAACGACGCTCAGGTTCTGCGCGTTATCTATCGAGACCTTCGTCCCGCCGCCGCAGCCGCCCGCCACATAAGCCGTGATTCCAGCCTTCAGCGATTTCGAAAGGCCGCCTTTCCAGAAATGCTCCGCTTCGCGCGGCAGGATTCGCACGGGAATCGAAGGGAGCGCGACGATGGGCGTAAGATCGAAATCATCCGCGCCCACCAGATATCGCAGCCGTGTGATATGGAGGGCGACATCCATCGCCGTCGTGATGCGCGCCGAGGAAGTCGTCAGATCGAGCGAATCCACGTCGAGATTCGCAACTCCATCGGCGCCGGTTTTCGCATAGCCCGTTCCAGTGGGGAGCTTCGCATAATAAACGCGGATGTTTTCCAGCGGCTGGCTTGTCGCATCAACGACCTTGACCGTACGATAAAAATGCCCGCCCTGCATCACGACGGATGTGGTCGCGTGCGATTCGGGATAAATGACCAGCAACTGCGCTTTCGATACAACAAAGACCGTCACCTGGCCGGAGGGCGTCTCGATGTTCCCCACCCAGTCAATCCCGCGGCATTGGAACGTCACCGTCTGGACTGGTTTCTTTCCCGTCCAAGTATAGGCCCAGGTTGCCGTCCCTACGGCGTCATGCCAAACGCCGGATTCCGAATCCCAAACCTGCACGAGCGCCAATCCCATGTTGTCCGATCCGGTTCCCGTTACTGTGATGACGACGGTTTCGAAAGTGTCGCTGGTATGGGGCGAAGTGATGTGTATTTGCGGCGGCGTGCGGTCCTGCGTCAAGGAAATCGAAGCGGTTGCCGTCAGGTCTCCGTCATCCGTCACGGTCAGGCGGATGGTATATTCACCATCGCCCAAAGCGCTCGCTTCCCACATGGTCGCCAACGCATTATTCACCGCCGAATAGGTGTCCGACGAAATCTCCGTCCAGTTCGAGGGATCGGAGAGCGGCGCGTATTCCAGCCGCCACAGACTGATATTAAAATCATAGGCCGTTCCCATGACGTCTATCCTGCCTGGCGGATTGACAATCGTCGGACCGGGATCTGTGATGATTGCGACGGGGGGCGTAATGTCATGCCGCAGCGCCGTCAGCGTCAGGAAATCGGAATTGGCAGGGGTGGTGATGTGACCAATGATCCGGTTGCTGAGATAAGTGATGGAATGGCCACCCAACAGATACAAAGTATCGCGCCGCGTCCGGTCAAAGTCATAGAGCCTCTGGCTCAAGTCCGGCGTGAAAATCTTGAAGTCCGTGCCGTTGTGCCAAACCGTTCCGTCGCCGGCGATGATGGGTGAAAAATAGATATCATTGATGTCGGTGGATTGTCCGATTTTTGCGCCATTCGCAGCATTGAGCGCCACGAGTTTGTCGTCCATCTCCGTCGAGCGAACTGCCGTATAAACCATCCCATTATAATATGAAAGCGCCATGATATCGTCCGCTGACGCGTAACCATCGGAGTCCCACTGCCAGAGATCGCTGCTGGTAATGGCGTCAACGGCGAATACAGCCGACGGCCCATTATTGTGACTATAATCCGCGAAAAAAACTTTGCCGTCCGCCACGGTCAGGAGCGGATATAATTCCCAAAACTCCACGCCTGAGAAATCGAGCTTGCGCCATAGAATCTTCCCATCCGCAAGATTCAGGCAGCAAACGCTGCGATGCGCCAGGAGATAAATGCGGTCATTCAACGCACAAGGCGGAGTGGCCTGATAGGGGTGGAATGATCCGAGGGTCCCGACGCCGCGTTCGCCGATCGGAGTCCGCCAGACTTGCGCGCCTGTGTTTTCGTCATAGGCGATCACGTCCTGGTTCCCATGCGGATCGTAATGATCGCCCAATACCGGCAAAATCACAAGACCCTGGGCGACCGCGGGCGCATTGACGCGGACGTCAGGGAACTGCCTGGCCCATAGCAAACCGCCATTGCCGAGATTCACAACATAAAGGGTTGAACTGCTGGCGTCCGAATCGAACTGGCGCGCGTCCCAGACCGCATAGACCACCTTGTCATTGACGATTTGCGGCGAGCCGGCGACGTTGCCGTTTATCGGACGCTGCCAGACGATGGCGCCCGTGGCAATGTCGAGCGCCCATATCCGCAACGACGAAGTATCAGCAACGCTTTGCTTCGTGCTGTACGAAGATATAATGATCAGATTGCCATCGGAAACGCAAAGCCCCAGCTGATCGGCGGCTGTATAGTATTGCAGAACAAGCGTGGTGGCCCAATCTATCTCGAAGGGGGATGGGATCAGGCTGGGCGTATGGCCGGTGTGTTGAAGGTCATGTTGAAAATTCGGCCAGTCGGTTTGCGCTCGCGCGCCCGGTGGCGCCAGAATTAAGCAAGCGAAGAGGAGCGAGAGAGAAACGGCAATAGCGCCCGCCATCGGCATGGGATTTGAAAATCGCTTTCTTCTCTGCTGTATCATGTTCCCATCCTCATTCTTTCTCATCCGATCCAGCGCGGATGGTAATGACTAGAAGGACAAAGAACGCGAACACAACCCGCAGCCACACAGCGGATACATCGAGCCTGTCTTCGGCCTGCCTGGCGCGCCAGTTTATGGATTAAGCGAAAACCTATCGCGGTGTTGGGGAGTATGTCAAGGGCAGAGGCTTCACCGGGCGCATTTCAGCCGAGCTACCTTGACGTGCCGGAAAAGGTCTGACAAAATAATGTGCGACAAAATAATGGCACAAAGCCATTCTTTCCTGATTCAATGACAGCGTGTCTTTATTGTTTTGTCAGACATTATCTTGTCAGAGCAGGCGCCGCGTCCTGGCTGTAGCTGCCATGGGTTGCGCCCGGCTTCACCCTAATCTTTCACGATTATACTTCGGCGTTTGCAGTAGGCCGCCCGCTCCGCCTGGCGGCAATCAAAAACGCTATTTCGCCTTCGGCCATAGGCGGGCGGCAATAGCGGAGATGGTGGATTCGGAAAGCAGCTGTTGGGCTTCTTTCTCGGCGTCGGCGATGGCAAGGGTGCCGATGGCTTTTTGCAGGCGGGGGATGCAGCGCGGCTCGACGCTGAGCGTGCGGATTCCGATGCCGAGGAGGAAAGGCAGGTAGGCTTCTTCGTGCGCCATCTCGCCGCAGATGGAAACCTCGATCTTGCGCTTGACGCCGACGTGCGCCACGCGCTTCAGGGCGCGCAGCACCGCCGGATGATACGGCAGGAAATAGGAGGCGACTTTCTCGTTGTTGCGGTCCACCGCCAGCATGAACTGGATCAGGTCATTGGCGCCAATCGAAAGAAAATCGGCGTGCTTGGCCAGGGCGTCGGCCAGCACGACGGCCGACGGCGTCTCGACCATCACCCCAAGCTGCGGCGAATGAAGGTTTGTTATTCCCTCTTTTTGAAGATCGTTCATGCAGATTTCCACTGACTCGCGCGCCTTGAGGTAGTCCTCGACGGACGTGATCATGGGGAACATGATGCGCAACGTGTCCATGCCGGCGCTGGCGCGCAGGATCGCGCGAATCTGCTGATGAAAAACGTCCAGGTGCCGGAAGCAAAATCGCACGGACCGCAGCCCCAGCGCAGGATTGGCCTCGCTCATATCGTCGTAATAGGCCAGCAGTTTGTCGCCGCCGATGTCCAACGTGCGGAAGGTGACTTTTTTGCCGGGCATTCCCTCGATGAGCCGGCGATAGATGACGGTCTGCTCCATCTCCGAGGGAAAAACGGCGCGCGCCAGAAAGGGAAACTCGCTGCGGTACAACCCGACGCCTTCGGCCTGGACGTCGCGCGCCAGCGACAGGTCCACCAGCAGGTTGATATTCGCCATCAACCGGACACGCACGCCGTCGCGCGTATAAGTCTCGGGCTTCACCTCCTCCTTGACGCGGTCAATCTCGACGCGCGCCGCCCTGCGCGCCTGATACCCCTGGACAATATCGCCGGGCGGATCAATGAAGATATTGCCCGATTCGGCGTCCAGCAACGCCTGGCTGTCTTCGGGCAGCTCCAGCAGCCGCTGATCGTCGGCGATGATGAGCGGCAATCCCAGCGAACGCGCGATGATCGAGACGTGCGACGTGACGCCGCCGCTGGCCAGCACGATGCCTTCGATGGGGCTGGAAGCCAGCTTCAGGATATCGGAAGGAAATAAAACGCGCGCGATGACGATCCGGGCGTCGCCACTGGTGACGATATGCGCGGCGTCCCCGGTGAGATTCGAAATCACCCGCCGGACCAGGTCCATCACGTCTTGCGATTTTTGGCGGATATAGGGATGGGGGCTGCTCTCCAGCAGATCGCGGTATTTCAAGCCGACGGCCAGAACGGCAGCAGGCGGATTTTCGCCGGCCTCGATGCGCTCGATCATCTCGCCGATGAAACTGATGTCTTTGAGCATCATCAGCTGCGCGTCGAAGATCATGGAGACCATCTCCGGCAGCCGGCTTTCGAGGCTCTGTTGCAGCTCCTTGATCTGACGCCCGCATTCGCCCAGGGCGTCATGAAACTCATCGAGCGTGTACTGCCGGGCGAATTCGCGGGCGCTGAGCATGCGCTGAACGCGCGCCGGATCCTCGATCTCCACCGGTCCATAAGCGAAGCCCGGCGAAGCCACCTGGCCGCGGAAAATGCCGGGCTGCTCCTGGCGATATTCGGACTTGGCCGGCGCCGGCGCGCCCAGCTGAATCAGAATGCGGGCGTTTTCGATGGCGCTGGATATCTGCGAGGCCGTGGCGCGCATGGCCATGACGTCCTGATCCGAAAACACCTTGCCTTTGGCGCGCTGCACAACCAGAACGCCCAACTTCTCGTTGCCCTTGCGCAGCGGCACGGCCAGATACGAATCGAAAGG
>JAPLSP010000452.1 GCA_026398575.1 Candidatus Sumerlaeota bacterium
CCTTTCTAGAGCAAAATCATCGCTCCACCGGCGCAAGGCCCGGTGGTGGCGAAGGGCAATGGAATTCTGAAGTGCACCCGTGATATCGTGATATCGGCAGCAGCTGCTATAGGATATATAGGATATGGCAATATTACTTGGTATTTCGCCAATCCGTCCGCCAGGCGTCTTCGAGTTCCCAGAGGGGGAGGTTGATCCAGTTGTTGATGCGCAGGGTGTCGCCGCCGACGCGGCCCATTTCGACCAAGCTCACGTTGGCTTCTTCCGCTATTTGGTGGAGCGAAGGAGCGTTGATGCTTTTGGCGCTGATGAGGAAGCGCGATTGATCCTCGCTGAAGCAGACGAGCGCGGGCGGCTGCGCGGTGGGGCGGTCTAAAACGGCGCCGATGGGGGAGGGGGCGATCAAACAGCACTCGGCCGCCGCGATGGCCAGCCCGCCGTCCGAAATATCGTGGCAGGATTCGATCAGTCCGGAGCGGATCGCATCGAGGACAAAAATCTGCGAGGCGCGTTCGGCGGCCAGATCCAGTTCCGGACATGGACCGATGACGCGTCCGGCATAAGGCCCCAATGCTTCCCATTCCTCGCGCTCTTTTTCGCTGAGCGGCAGGGCATGACGCTGAAGCCAGGCGCTGCCGCCCAAGGTCTTGGGCGCGGGACCGACGAGGAAAATCAGATCGCCCGGATTTTTGAACCAGGCCGTCGTGATAAAGGAGGATTTTTCGATGAGGCCGATCATGCCGATGACGGGAGTGGGGAAGATCGCCTTGCCGTAAGACTCGTTATAAAAAGAGACGTTGCCTCCCGTGACGGGCGTATTGAACGCGCGGCAGGCTTCGGCCATTCCGGCGCAGACCTGTTCGAAGTAATAGAAGATGTCGGGCTTCTCGGGATTGGCGAAGTTCAGGCAATTGGTGATACCGATCGGTTGTGCGCCCACCGCCACGACGTTGCGCGCGGCCTCGGCCACGGCGATCATGCCGCCGCGATAAGGATTCAGCGCGCAATAAGCGCCATTGCCGTCTGCGCTGATGGCGAGGAATTTATCCGGCCCCGCGTCGCGCGCGCGGATGACCGCCGCATCGCCCCCCGGCAAGACGACCGTATTGGTCTGGACTTGATGATCGTACTGGCGCCAGGTCCAGTCCTTGACGGCGAAATTCGGATCGCTGAGCAGACTGAGCAGATCGGTGTTGAGGTCGGAGCGTTCGGCGAGCGCTTTTTGATCCACCATGCGGACGGCGCCTTCTAGCGGCGCCTGCGTGGGGCGGTTATAGACCGGGGCTTCATTGGAAATGGCTGCGGCGGGAATGCGAGCCACTTCCTCGCCGTTGCAGAGCACCGTCAGGATGCCGTCATTCATCACCTCGCCGACGACAAAGCAGCCGACTTCCCATTTATTGAGAATGCGCTCGGCCAATTCCATCTTCTCCGGCGCGACGATGCACAACATGCGCTCCTGGGATTCCGAGAGCATGATTTCATAAGGCGTCAGGTTTTCGGCGCGCAGTGGAACCTGGTTGAGGTTGAGGCGCATGCCCGTTCCGCCGCGTCCGGCCATTTCGCAGCTCGAACACGTCAAGCCGGCGGCGCCCATGTCTTGAATGCCCTCGACCGCGCCGGAGTGGATCAATTCGAGCGAAGCTTCGAGGATTTTTTTGCCCATGAAGGGATCGCCGACCTGAACCGCCGAGCGCTGCCCTTTGGTCTGGTCGCTCAGCTCGACGCTGGCGAACGTGGCGCCGTGCATGCCGTCGCGCCCGGTGGAATTTCCGAAATACACGACTTTGTAGCCCGGCGTGCAGGCGTGCCCCAACGCAACCTGATCGTGGCGCACCAGGCCGACGCATAAGACATTGACGAGAATATTTTCCTCATAGCAATCGTGGAAATGCGTTTCGCCGGCGATGGTCGGCACGCCGACGCAGTTGCCGTACTCGGCGATTCCCGCGATCACGCCGCCCGCGAGCATCCGGGTGCGGACCGTTTTGGGATTGCCGAACCGCAGCGGGTCCACCATCGCCACGGGCCGGGCGCCCATCGTGAAGATATCGCGCAGGATTCCGCCGACGCCCGTGGCCGCGCCCTGGTAGGGCTCGACGGCCGAGGGATGATTGTGCGATTCGATCTTGAAGCACACGGCCCAGCCGTCGCCGATGTCGAGGATGCCGGCGTTTTCGCCCGGCCCTTGGACGACGCGCTTGCCCTGGGTAGGGAAGCGTTTGAGGATCGGCTTGGAGGATTTATATGAGCAATGCTCGCTCCACATGACGGAAATGACGCCCAGTTCCGTGAGCGTCGGGACGCGCCCGAGAATTTGCAGCACGTGTTCATATTCGCTCCCCGTCAGGCCGTGAAACTTGATCAGGTCCGGCGTGATTTCAACGGGAGGATTGAGCACGGGCTGAAACGTCGGCCGGGCTACCGGCTGCGCATAATCGGCATCGGCGCCCCAATCGGGCGCTTCAGGAAGGGCTTGTGCGACTGCGGACATTGAGAATCCTTTACAGCGAAAAAAAATGAAAGCGGCGTTCGATGATTCGATTGCGTTATTTATCCGATTCCGTAGCTCTCGTCAGGCTGGGAATGCGCAGCGGCGGAGGCATCACGATGCGCGCCTTCGCCTCGATCGTGGCGAAGGCGTCATTGAGAATGACAATGTCCACGCGGCGATTGGCGCTTCTTCCTTCGGGGCTTTGATTGCTGAAGGCCGGCCGCCATTTGCCATAGCCGGAGGCGACCAGATTCTGAGGCGAAAACTCATGGATCAACAGCCGGTTCAGCACCGCGCCGGCACGGGCGCCGGAAAGCTCCTGGGGGTCCTGGAAGCGGCATTTTTCCGGCAACGGCGAATCGTCCGTGTGGCCTTCCACGCGCAGAATCACGTTATTCTTCCCGATCTCCACCAGTTTTGCGGCCAGCCGGTCCAGGGTCGCTTGCGCCGCTTCCTTCAGCTCCGCCGAACCGGGGTTCACAAAATCCATCTCCTGCAAGCTGACGGTCACGCCGCGCTTATCCATCCGAATGGTGATTCTTCCTTCCTGAATATCCTTGTCCAGGGCTTTGCGGAGGATGGCGAAGAATGATTTAATCTTCGCCGATCCATCCATGCCGATGCCGTCTTCCGCATATTCGGGTTTGGGCGTGGGCGATGGCTCCATATCAGGATGCATAAGGCTGCTTGAGGTAAATCCATTCCCCATGCCCGGATTTTTTTTTGAGCTGTTCATCGCCTCGTCCGGATTCGGCGTAACATTGGGCGATAAAATATCCCTTGGCTTTATGGACAAGGCGGCATCGCCTGTATTGGCGCCTTTGTCTATCAATTCGGGCCGGCCCAGCGAGGGGAAAAGCCCCCAGCTTTCGAACGCGGCCACAAAAGCTTTTTCCGACTCGGCCAGCTTGTTTTTGTTGCTGTTGCTGGCCGCGAACATGACAACAAAAAAAGCGAACAAAAGCGTGATGAAATCGGCATAGGATACCAGCCAACGCTCATGATTGGCATGAGGTTCCGGTTCCTTTTTTCGTTTACCCATTTCTCATACTCCTTTATTTCTTTTCCGCGCTCTCCACAAGCGCTTCGAAACGCTTCAAGGCTTTTTCATCCAGGAAACCTTTGAGCGCCTCGGCGATGACGGTGTGATTGGCGCCTTCTTGAATCAGCAATACGCCGCGCAATGCCATGTCTTTTGAGACGACCAGTTCCTTGCCGCAGGCTTTGAGCTTGCCCGCAATCGGCAACGAAATCAGGTTCGCGGCGCCCACGCCATAGACGGTCGCGACAAAGGCCACGGCGATTCCATGCCCTACTTTGGTGATGTCGCTTAGATTTTGCATGACGACGATCAGGCCCAAGACCGCGCCAATAATGCCGACGGTGGGAAGATAGCCTCCCGCCGCCTCCCAGACTTCGGCCTTATGCTTCCATTCCTCCTCAATGTGCTGCATCTCGATTTCCATGCTTTCGGAGATGGTCTTGGGCTCGAGTCCGTCCACTGCCAGGCGCAGCGCGCGGCTCAAGAAAGGATCGGGCACCTTGCCGACTTCCTGTTCCAGCGCCAGAATGCCCTCGCGCCGGGCTCTTTTCGAGAAATCCACAATCTGCAATATCAGCCCGACCGGATCAGTCTTGACGCCAAGAAAAACCGCCTTAAGCCCGAGAACGGAGCCGATGAGTTTCTTCGGGCTGAACTGCAACATAACGGCGCCGATCGTCCCGCCGATTACGATGATAGCCGCCGTGACCTGCATGATCTGCTTGGCGCTGCCGCCCTCGAGCGCCTGGCCAAGAAGGATCATGGCGACCCCGAAGAAAATTCCGATACACGATGCGAAATCCATGCGTTGCCCTCATCAACTTCAAGAGTTAAGCCGCGGGCGGCGATGCCCGGTTCCTTATCGGCGCCGGATTCCTCGCGCGCCAACGTTAGAGAACTACCCGCGCCGAGGTCAAGCGGATCGCAAGGGGCGGGGATCAGCATTCTGCCATGCGCAAACCATAAACTGCGCGCTCCCACGTCTCCCGGCCTTTCCGATACCTCTTGTCACGCTCTTCGCGCCCGATCCTCAGCAGCTCTCCAAAAAGCGCCTCCCCAAGACCAATCCCAGTTTTTCGCCTTCTTCCGTGCCGTTGAAGCTGGCGTCCTCCAATTCCACGCAAACGCAGCCCGCATATCCGGCGGCGCCGCAGATCCGGAAGGCTTCGGTCCAACGCATTTGGCCATGCCCTGGGATCGTGTAACGCCAGCACTGTTCGCCGCAAAAAAACGGCGCCGCGAACGTGGCGGGCTGAAGATTGCCGTATTCATAAAGCCGCTCGGGCAAAAGCTCCGTATCTTTGCCGTGAACATGGCAAACCCGCGACGCGAATTCGCTTATATAACGTATCGGATCAATTCCCATCCGAATTAAGTGCGACGGATCATAGTTTATGCCCATGGCCTTTGACGGGCATTGGGCAAAAAAGGCTCGATAGCCCTCCGGCGTGCAACAAAGCGCGCCCGGACCAGGCCATCCTTCGATCGCCAGACGCGCCCCGCACGATTCCATCACGGGCGCCAATTCGGAAAAACTCTCGACCATGTAGCCGAAATTTTCCTTGCGCGGGAGGGCGGGATTCTCGGGCAGCATGACGAAAAAATAGTTCAGCGGTCCCAAGGCGGCGCAGGCCCGGATATATTCCGAATTGCGTGCGACGGCAGCGCGGCGTTTGCCCTTGTCCGGCGAGATCATCGGCTGCCATTCAGCCAAATCCACCGACCCCAGGCGCAATCCGGCCTGCTGGACAACGGCGCCTGTTTTATCGGCGTCGCGTCCCAAATCAATCGCGCTGAACTCATTTTGCTTCGCCCAGCGGATCAGCGCTTCCAAATCGCCCTGCCAGCCTCCGCCTCTGCGGAAACCAATGGCAAAGCCTCCCGTGCGAGTCGCGCTCATGGATGTCTCCTCTTCCTGCATGTAAATCTGCGATGATTTGCGAGATCGTATTTCCGAATATGAGTACTAAGATGCCAGCGCCGCTTCAATGGCGGCCAATTCTTCAGGCGAGAAATCCGGATTTTTCAGCGCTGCGATGTTTTCCTCGATTTGCGCGACGCGGCTGGCGCCGATGAGCGCCGACGTCATGCGCGCGTCGCGAAGCGTCCAGACCAGCGCCATCTGCGCCAGCGTCTGGCCGCGCCGCGCCGCGATTTCGTTGAGACGCCGCACTTTGGCCATGACCGCCTCAGTGACGCGGTCCGCCTTGAGGAAACCATGCGGCTTGGCTGCCCGCGAGTCTTCGGGAATGCCTTTCAGATAGCGGCTGGTCAGCAAGCCTTGCGCCAGTGGACAAAACGCGATGCAACCGATGCCTTCCTGACCCAATACATCGAGCAGCCCTTGTTCAATCCAGCGCTCCAGCATCGAATACGACGGTTGATGAATCAGGCAGGGCGTTCCCAGGCGCTTGAGGATCGCGACGGCCGCCCGCGTCTGATCGGCGGAGTAAGAGCTGATGCCGGCATAAAGCGCCTTGCCCTGACGAACCACCTGATCGAGAGCGCCCATCGTTTCTTCGAGCGGAGTCTGGGGGTCCGGGCGGTGAGAATAAAAAATATCCACATAGTCGAGCCCCAACCGCTGGAGGCTTTGATCGAGGCTGGCGATCAGATATTTTCGCGAGCCCCATTCGCCATAAGGCCCGGGCCACATCAGGTAGCCCGCCTTGGTCGAGATAACCAATTCGTCGCGATAGCCGGCCAAATCCGTTTTGAGAATGCGGCCAAACGTTTCTTCCGCCGATCCTGGCGGCGGGCCGTAGTTGTTCGCCAGATCGAAGTGGGTGATTCCCAGATCGAAGGCGCGGCAGATCATGGCGCGGCTGTTCTCGTGCGTATCCACGCCGCTGAAATTATGCCACAATCCCAGGGAAATGGCAGGCAGTTTCAGGCCGCTTTTGCCGCAGCGGTTGTATTTCATGGCGCGATAGCGGTCGCTGGCAGGCGAATAGCTCATACGCGAACAAGCCTCCTTGGCAGCTTTCCTCGCAGCTTCCGCGCGGCGAAGCCCCATTGCGCGCGGCGAAGAATGATAGCGCCAAGCCCTCCGCCGCCGCCATGAATTTCGACCGGTGAAATGCCTGTTGATTCGCGGGGGTGAAACGGAGTATCTAATGCGTAAGCGTAATGATGAAGGGACTGTCATGGATCAACCTGGCGAATTATCCCGAAGAAAATTTCTCGTTCGAACGGCTGCCTTGGGCGCCGGATGCGCAGCGGTGGCCGCCGCTGTGCGCGCCCAGACCTCAACCTCGCCCACAGGAGGCAATATGAACGGCGCAAATGCATCTTCTCCGTCAAAGGCGGCAAGCCCCTCGCCGGCCAAGCGATATTTGTTCTGCGGCTTCACCAAGGAAATCCAGGGACTGAGTTATCAGGAAACCGCCGCCGCCGCCGCTGACATCGGCTGGGACGGCATCGAAAGCGCGGTGCGGCCAGGCGGGCAAGTCCTTCCGGATCGCGTGGAAGAAGACCTGCCGCGCCTGATGGACGCGCTGAAGGCGAAGGGATTGACCGTGTTGGTCATGACAACGGACATTGTGAATCCCACTTCCAAGAACGCGGAAAAAGTCCTGCGCACCGCCGCCAAACTCGGGATCAAGCACTATCGAACCGGCTATTATTATTACAAGGATGACCGGCCGCTGCCCGATCAATTGCGCGAGTTCAAGGCGCAGATGAAAGACATGGCCGCGCTCAACCGCGAAATTGGCATCTGCAGCGTCTATCAAAATCACTCCGGCGGCAAATACGTCGGCTCGCCTCTCTGGGACGCCTATGAACTGGTCAAGGATTTGGACCCCAACTACGTGGCTATCGTATTTGACATCGGCCATGCCACTGCGGACGGCGGAACCTCGTGGCCGTTGCTCTGGCGCCTGGTCGAGCCATTCACGCGCGCGGTTTACGTCAAGGATTTCCAGTGGGATCGCACGCCCGATGGAACCGGAAAGACGCGCTGGATTCCCTTGGGCGAAGGAATGATCAGCCTCAAATTCTTTGAGATATTGAAAAAATCATCTTTCACAGGGCCGGTATCACTTCACTGCGAATACTTCGGCTCCTCCGGAATGACGGACGCAGCCAAAGCCAAGTCATTCCTGCCCGCGGTCAAGCGTGATTTTCAAAAACTACGCGAATGGATTTAATTGACGCGCGGCGGTATGAGAGCCTAGACGTATATTAGTTCGATGCTTGAAAGAGCCGGGATTAAAGGAGCCTTGATTATGAACCACGAAACCACTACCATAGAAGGAAAATGGGAGGATGTGATAAAGAAGGCCTCCCGTTTCAAAGGCCGTCGCGTAAGGATCACCGTGGTCCCCCAGCGGAAGTATGGAACCGCGGCGGCCAAACGCGCTAAACCCGTGGATGAAGAAACCGCACGGATGATTAAAAAATACGCGGGATGCTGGGCAGGGGATGATCTTGACGAATGTCTGGACTTTGTAACCAAGACAAGGTTGGAGGCCGAATGGTGAAGCGCTACCTGCTTGACACAAATCAGCTCAGCAAGCTGCTCGAAAATGAATGGATGATGGTGGACAAAGTTGAACAGCTCGGTTGGGTCAATATTTGCACTTCCGCCGCAGTCTATGGCGAGCTCATTTTTATGGCGTTTCATTCTATGCTCAAGGAGGAAAATCTGCGGAAGGTTTTTGCTTTAATGGATGACCTGCGCGTGCTTCCAATTGATTCCAGAACCGCTCAATTATATGGCGAAATTAAAGAACGATTCATAAAGCGCTTCGCCCCAAAGGTTTCCAAGGAACGTGTTCATATAGATCCGAGTGCGCTTGGACTCCATGAAAACGACCTCTGGATCGCCTCCGCCGCGATCCAGCATGAATGCACTCTTGTTACTGCCGATAGCCATTTTGCCAGAATACAGGAAATTCATCCGTTTGCGTTGACGACATGGTGGCGCCCATGACGGACGAGCAACAAGGCTGCATCTTGTGATCCGCGATATAGACACCACGCAATTTTGATGGAGGATATTTATGAACACGCACGCAATGATGTTGACACGCCGGATGGTGAGCATGATCGCACTCGTTATTTCGCTGGGCATTGCGACTGCGATCCTCTTGCGCTCCCTCGCAGCGGCTGATGAGAAAGGCGTAAAAATCACAGAGACCGATGGAAAAGTCCGCGTGGAAATCGGCGGCAAACTCTTCACGGAATATTGCTATAAAGACACGCCGCGGCCTTACTTCCATCCGGTCATCGGGGCCACCGGCGAGGCGATCTCGCGCGACTGGCCGATGAAGGATACCGCTGGCGACGCGAAAGATCATCCGCACCATCGCTCGCTCTGGTATGCGCATGGCGATTTGAACGGCATGGATTTCTGGTCGGACAACCCCAAAGCGGGCAAGACGGTCCATGATGGTTTCACGAAAATAGCCTCGGGGGAAAAATCGGGTGTGATCGCCACGAAAGACAAATGGGTTGCCCAGAGCGGCGAGACGGTCTGCACGGACGAACGCGAGATGACATTCCAAAGCGCGCCGGACGGAAAAGGCGTGATCATGGATTTCAACATCACGCTCAAAGCGCCCGCCGATAAGCCCCTGACGCTCGGCGACACGAAGGAAGGCTCGATGGCCATGCGCCTGAAAACGACGATGCAGCTGCTGAAACCCGGCACGGGTCATATTGTGAACAGCGAAGGCGTCAAAGACAAGGATACCTGGGGTAAGCGCGCGGCGTGGTGCGATTATTATGGGCCAATCGCCGACAAGATTTCCGGCGTCGCGATCTTCGATCACCCCTCCAATCCGCGTTATCCCACCTGGTGGCACGTGCGCGACTACGGCCTCTTCGCCGCCAATCCTTATGGACAGCACGATTTCGAAAAGAAAGAAAAAGGAACGGGCGATCTGAAAGTGGCGGCGGGCGGCAGCGTGACATTCCGCTATCGCTTCTATTTCCATGAGGGCGATGCGGCGCAAGGCAAAGTGGCTGAAAGATACAATGAATATAAGGTTCCCTTGAGGAATTAGTGGGTGAAAAGCGGTGCTCATCCTGAGTGCACAGTCGTAACTTGGAATCAGCATGAACGTGATCATCGTTTGAGTTTTCGAAGGCATGGGAGGAAATGGAAAAAGCGGAATAACCGGC
>JAPLSP010000500.1 GCA_026398575.1 Candidatus Sumerlaeota bacterium
CAGTCGGTTCACCCCCACGTGCGTGGGGAATACGTAGGGTTCTGATTTCTCTCGTGTGTTGGGGCCGGTTCACCCCCACGTGCGTGGGGAATACTATCCGCTGATTGATCGAAATCTTGAAACCTACGGTTCACCCCCACGTGCGTGGGGAATACTCTGCTTTTTGCTGAGAATTATCCATTAATTTACCTTCTAGTCAGTAATGCGATATAAGGCATTATAAATACTTTAAGGTCCTTTTATGAATGCTTATGATTAAACTCCTTTGCCATGAGCTGTGACATCCTAAAAAACAAGATCTGTTTCAGCACTGCTCTTGCCGCTATCTGGCTCAGGTAGTATGTCGTCATCCTCTGAAGATGGGTGATGCGCCAGCGAGACGCTGGCGCTCCCAGTGGGGGGCGCTGAAGCATCTTCTTTCTTCCTTGGATGGGTGACGAGTTTGAGCCCCTCCCAATTGACGATTCTACGCTTGGTGGCGCCCCAGAATTCAACGTCGAATCCCTGCTCGTTGTTGGTCCCGTGGAGCAGGATGCATCCGCCGCCATTTGATTTTTCGCAAACTTTCCGCCAGAGATATCCCCGGACAAGAGCCGAGAGATTGCCCACGAACACGCCCGCTTTGGGCTCAATCATCCAGCGTGTGATTTCCCCCCTGAGCGAGCGGGGAACTTTTTCAAGGATCAGGACTACCATTTTAATTCCTCCATTTGCTCGTCCAGGGTCTTGCGGGGCTTTCGATAATCATAGGGGCCGCTCGGGTACTCCTGCTCGTTGCTTGGCGGTTGCGGTTCCGGCGCCTGGCGGGATGCTCCGGCTTCCTTTGGCGGACTCGCGGCCTCGTTGGAAGCGCCGTCGGCCTTGGGCGCGGCGGTTTGCAGCGGTTGCGGCGCCGAAGCGGGAGAAGGCGGTAGTCCGTCGGTTCCCGTTAGCGCCGCCTCGCTCGCGGCGGGTTCCCACAAGGGCGCGGGCGCCGCCGGATCGGAATTGAAATCTATCACCGCGGCATCGCCGCTTTCGGCGGCATCAGCAGCAACAGCAGAAGAAGAAGAAGCGGCGGAGTCCCGCAGTCCGAGCACGAATTCGATGTCGGGAATGATACGTTTGAGAATGCGCCGTTCGCGGAAGGCGTCGCGCAGCCGCAGGCGGACGGCGCGGTCGAGGCCGGGCGGATTGGCGGCGGCCATCTCGAAAGCGACGGGAATGGTCAACTCGGCTTTGTAGAGATCGGCGATGTCGTAAACGAAGGAGAGTTGCTTGCCGGTGTGGACGAATCCGAGCGCGGGCGAGAATCCCGCAGACAGGATCGCGGCGTGGGCGATGCCATAGAGGCAGGCGTTGGCGGCAGACAGGGCGCGGTTGACCGGATCGCTGCGCGTCCAGGCCTCGCGATCATAGGTGCGGCCCGTCCATTGAATGCCATATTTGCGCGCGGCTTGCTGGTAGGCATCGCGCACGCGGGCGCCCTCCATGCCGCGAATCTGCTGGATCGAAAGGCGCGTGTCGAGCGGTTCGGGGAAGCGGATTTGATACATGCGCCAGACGACTTCGAGATGGAGTTTTTCATCGAGGCAGAGGCGGGCTTGTTCGAGCAGATGCGCGGCTTGGCGCGTTTCGCCCATGCCGGCGGCGTAGAAGCGGATGCCTTCCTCGCCGCACCAGACGGCCAGACATCCGTTGTCAGCCAGGGCTTTGATGGCGGCATGAGTCACCCGCGTTCCCGGCCCCAGCATCAGGAGCGCAAGCGCGGCGGCGGGAACGGGCGTGACGCCGCTCGCGTCATGAATAGCGATGGCCTGCGCCTCCTGATCCACGCGGCAATGCTCGACATAGAGATACGTCAGCCCATCGCGCACCTTGGGAAGGTCGTGCAGATCATGCATGGTTTTTCTCCTCCGTCGAAAAACCAGGTTGCTTCTTGTTTCATGGCTTCGCGACGGAAAGCAGGCCGAAGCCTACCGCTTTTCCTGATCCGATGCCCCGCATGATTGTTTCGGAAAAAGCGCGAGCGTCCGTCACGCGAAGAACGCCCTCGAACAGCGCAGAGCGGAATCGCATCTTGTGTTTGTTGTTGGACCCAGAAACCCAACCCAGTTGCTCGACCTTGCATTGCTCGATCTCGAAACCGCAGGGCTGCTTGCTTGACTGGATTTTGTCCTTCAGCCACTCCGCAAGGGCCTCTCCGGGATTCTGTTCTTTCTCCCATGTGACGGAGACGCGGCGGTGTTTTTCTTTCGCGCCGCCTTCCAGTCTTTCGGCCTTTGACATCTTCATGCGCATGGTAGGATTGGCGCGCAGGCGGAAACGCAAGCGCTCCCCTTCCGCGAAGTCAGGCGTCCATTCCTTCACAGTCACCGGCGCGCGCAGCATTTCCGGAGCATTGGCAAAAGCATAATCCCAATCCGGCCTGCGCGCTGATTGCATAACGATCACCGGTCCGCGTCCGGCCAGCGCATCCACTCGAAACAGGAAACCTTTGTCGGCGTCGCGCTGCTCGTGGACATCGGCTGCGAAATCGCCCGGCGCAAACGGCGCCAGAAAGGCGGCGTCTCGCTCGAGTCTTTCCTTCGATGGGAACGCCATCGCCAACCGCTGGTGCACGCGATAGACATTGCGCAGCCAAAGGCGGCCCGGCCTCGGGCGGTCGGGATCGTCTCCCACGTTTATCAGAAGACAAGACAGATACATTATTCGACCTCCTCGGCGGCAAGTCTGCGGCGCCGCCGCTCCAATGAACGAAACGCGATAATCTGGCGGCGCTTCTCGGCGATCTGTTCGCGCCATTGAGGCTCCTCAGGATTGATGCGGTCCAATCCCATGCCCGCGCCGTATTCCAGCATGGTGACAGCATCGTGACACAAGCGGCACAAGGACCTGAGTTCTTCTACTTGTTCATTGCCGCCGGCGTGGCGATAGGTAGTGTGCTGCACCGTCGTCGCCATCGCCTTGCAGAAGACGCAGAGACCGGCATCCATTTCCATGCGCTGCTCTCGTTTCTTTCTGTATTGCGAGTTCGTGTAATCGGCGCGGGGTCTAAGAGGCGGAGGCGTTCCCGATTGGGCGGCCTTCTCATCCACACGAATATCCCCATTCTCGCCGACCATCAGTGTCTTTCGGATAACGAAACGAGCCTGATGCGACGGAGGCTCGAAGGACAACGGCGCGTCATACCAGATTTCAGCATCTCGCGGCGCCCTGGGCTCATTCGATAACGGTCTCCATTCAAGGATGCAGTCTACGGATTCAGGAATGGCGTCGTATTTGAGTCTTCTTTGCAGCGGGTGAGACCGCAACGCTGAGAGAAGGCTGCTGTGTTCGGAGGGTTCGGCCACGAATGGCGGGCGCGACATCGGGCAGCACTTGCGGCCAAGGTAGAGCGTCCAGCGCGGATGTCGCATGGCTTGCGCGAGCTCGGCGATTAACGCGGCATCACCTCGCAGGGCGACGAGAAAGCTGGCGTCGCACAAATATTCGCGCCGTGTGAGAATAGCGCCCGGTTTTAGTTTGCCTTCGGCTGTCGGCATCATCACGCCGCCGCCCACGGTATGGTAATCCCACCATCGAACTCCGGAAGCGTCTATACGGACTCCCATTTCGAGAGCGTTCAGCCGGGGCAAAGTATCGCGAGCCGCAGGGCGAGAAACGCCCATCGCTGCGCATAACAATCCGAGAACGCCGGATTTGGTAGGCGCTTCGCTGCTGCGGCGGACGACAAATTTCGATTCCTGATCGCCCCATGCTTGCATAGGGCCTTCGAGACGAAGCAAGAGTGTGTTCGCGCTCATGATACAGCCTCGGCATTGATAACTTTCTTTTGCACTTCGGCCCAATCAAATCCCAGCGCGCTGATAGTCTTCACGACGAGTTCATCCAGAGACTTGAGGTTTTCGCTTGCCAGCGGCATTTCCACTTTTTCCTCAATCACAGTCAAAGCATGGTGCAGATTGGGTGAGAACCAGAAGCGATGGTTTGGCTTCCCATAGCCAACGTCCAAGTCGCGCATGTATTGGGCCAGTTGGGCGATGCTCTGCGAAACGATGTCGCGCGTATCCGTTTTGACGGGGCTTGCGAAGGCGTTGGCATAGCTGATCGGCATTTCTTTTATTTCCACAGCGACACCGTCAGGAGGATTATGCGCCGCGTAGCTGTTCTGTTTGCCAGTGGGATTGGCAAGCATAGCGCCACGAATGAAAGCGCCAACAGTATGCGCGGCCAGTTCTTCGTCGCCTTTCAGATTCTTAACCAGCGTTTCCCAGTGGATCGAGAAATACTTATAGAAACAGGCCGAGGCGAACATTGCTTCATCTACGAAAGCTGCTCCTGCGTCGTCGCCAGGAACATCGTCGGAGGCGACGTAGTAATCCACTTCCGGGCGCGCTTCGTGTGTCGAGAGCGCATGAGCTACTTGGAGAGCTGCTGTAACATTCAGGTCCATTCCTTTCCATACGCCCTTATCTTTGGGTTTCTCGCCACTTTCTTCGTCTTTTATCTCGTCCGCGTCATCAGATTTCCCCTTTTTAGCTTTCTTAGTTTTTTTGGGCTCCAGCATTCTCCCGCAAAGCGCCATATCCGGAGCGGCAGTATGCTCAACAATTAGTTTGGCAAATTCTACTGCCAGTTGTTGATCCGACTTTTCCTCATTCCGCAGCAGCATAGACATTTCATGGACCGCTTTGTGAGTCGTATATACGCGCCCAGCGCTTTTATCTTCATCTTTCAGGCTGTCATTATCGCTGCCTCCCTTCTTCTCTTTTGGCGCAATGCCGCAGATTTTAAGGACCCTCATTGCTTTTTCAAACTTGGATAAATCGAAGCCATCTCCAGCAATTAACTGCCCCAACCGGCGAGTAGCAACGCCACCGAGCAGAGCCTTGAACTCGTCACTCATACGAATGCTTCGCTTAATGCATTGGCTCGAGATTCGCGAGCGCAATACACCGCCGAAGTAGCACGTCTTGGGCGCGCCCAGATCGTCCCGGTTCAGGTTCGATGGTGGGTGATTTTGAATTACATGGATTTCGATTAACACGGTGTTTTCTCCTCCTTGTCTATATTCAGAAATTGCGCCGCCCATCCGCGGCGCGTCTTTTCCCGTTCCCAGATCGAAAGGTCATCGGTCAGCTGCGCCCAGTCCACTGATAGCCCGGCCTTCTTCAATTCGTTGAGCGCCCATTGAAGCATCGGCTCGATGGCGCTGAGTGGAGTTTGGAGCAGTTCATCAAAGCATTCCTGCTTCCTTGCTTTTGTTTTCTCATCTCGCCTGCAGACCCTTCCCATCTGCGCCGCAAGATAATTGAATTCACCTGCTTGGTGAGCGAGCGGGCGGAAGGCGTAGAGCTTCGCCACCAGCCAAGCCACCGTACGCCGCGGCGCTCTCTGATTTTTTTCGCGCAGCGGCCACCACAAGCCCGCGAACAAATCGAAGGCATCCACGCTCTTGTCCAGCGGCGATCCCGCATGCTTTCGCAAGAGGCCAAGATCGCCTTCTTTGAGCGAGCAAAGAATCCGAATATAATCTTCCGTCGCTTTTGAGCTCATTTGCGTTTGCCTTTCTTTGGCTTTGGCGGCTCCGCTTCCATGCGGGGCATCGTTGCGCTAATCTGTCGTCGCCGCTCCAATGCCTTTGTCGTTACTCCTGGAGAGATCGCGCCCGCCAGAACCTTCATCAATGGCGAATAATTTTTTGCTGCATCTTTCCATGCTTCTTCCCCGCCGGCAATTAATTCTGTCGCTTGCGCCGCCACTCGCGCTTCCACGTGCGGCCGAATCGCCGTCGCCAAGATACCGAGTTCTGTATGTTTGCGGTTCGATTCGTGCCAAGGACGAAGCTGGGCAGGCAGCTTCTTCCCTTCATTTTCCCATCGGATCAATAGCTCATCTGCTCCAAATAACGCTTCGGGTAGTTCCAGCAGATTTTCCCAAACGTCAATGTTCTTGGCTTTATTTGTTGCAAAGCCTGTCACAAACAAGTGCAGCGGTTTAGGGCCGCCATGTGCAAGGAAATTTGCCATTAATGCGGTCCATGGCCGATCCATGCGGAAATATCCTGCTGTCAGATCCGGCGCCTTGACTTTTTTTTCAGGTTCCTCCGCATAGCTAACGACGTGCGGGTCTGTCCACACTTTCGACTCAAGAGTTCCTGCGCTTTCGCTCTCGCATGATCTGACAAGCATATCAGATCGCACGCCGCATGATGCGCATGCGCCTGCTGTGTCGCCCGGTTCATGAAGCCAGACGCGGCGCGAAAGCGCGCTCAATCCCGTAAGGATTGGCACATCGCTATTCCCTTCAGGCCGCGCAAGCGGATTGTCCAAGGCAAAGATGCCAAGGTTTTCGACTGGAGGACAATTAATTTGCAAAGTATCAAGCAAAGATTCGCCGATTGGGATTACATAGATTGGCGGCGTTCCATTGATTCCCGATTTGAGATCCGGCAACCCGCTTACCGAGAACATAGGCAGCCTTAGAAGCCCCATTATGCAGCAAGGCAGACACAAACCGGCATCATAATCCTCGATATGACAGAAATGCACATAGTTGTGTCCCGATGGCGCTTCCTGAATAAGGTCCGTGATAGGCCGGCGCCTGCGCGCCGTTTGGTC
The DNA here is from genome assembly GCA_026398575.1 of Candidatus Sumerlaeota bacterium. The sequence goes on from JAPLSP010000500.1 coordinate 6,603, forward strand.
CTGATAAAAACGCAGACCTTCTCCAAGGAGGTTAAATAAATTCCTCTGCTGTTTAAGCTTGTTAATGCAGGCCTGCCATTTCGCATTCTCCAAATTGCTGCCGCCCCAGTATGTAAGGGCGATCAAGAATCTGAGAATCGCCGCACGATCCATTGGATTGGGCGCGGCGATTTGACGGATGTCTGCTGCGTTCTCGAAGGCTTGCTGTATTCCGATCTTCGCCACAGTTCCATCGTGATAGATAACCGGCATCCAAGCTTGATCCAGCAAATTATAGTCGGTTGTGTTTTTCATAGCTCAGTATATTTCTCCGAAGGTGATAATAGACGCGCCTTGCTCCTGATCTGAATGCTCGTTTTTCACTTTTATATTCAGGCTGTTGCTTTCTTGATAGCGGGGCAGCAGCCATCGCAGACGCATTATACTTTAATGATACAAAGCGATAGCGCGTTTTAGCGCGGCTGGTCAAGAGGAAAAGGAAAATGACTATATGAAAGGCCGCGGGCCTATGATTGGGCGCAGCCAGACATAAAGCGCTCCGAGAATGAGCCACGCGAATGAGACAACCCACGCTCGGCGCTGCCATTGGGGGCGCTGGCCTTCGCGTGATGCTCTGCTCAGAAAATCGCGCTGAATCATCCAGGCGGCGGCGGTTATTATCAGCAGCCAAGGATCGAGTGAATTGACGCGATTTAGTTGCGCGTCGAAGGTCGAGAAAGGCCAGAAAATTCTGAGTGTGCCCCAGGAGGTGATGGCGTCCAGGATGAAATGGATGAATACTGCAATCAGCGCGATGCTGAAAAGTCTTTGCAGTGAAGGTTGAGCAATGAAACCAAGACTTGGCTGATCAGTCGCATTGGCAATCGGTTGGTTTTTTCTGCGAAGTGACGGCAGGAGCCATCGTTCCGGCCAATAGCGCGCGATCAGGGCCGAAACGGCGGCTATCGCGAGAAAGCCGATGACCGAGTGCGTCAGGACGCGATGGTACTTTGCATAAAGGGCGCTGGGCGCAGCGCCGCCGGTATCCAGAAGTCCCAGGATTCCGTCGGCGTCCGGCAGCAGCGCGCCGAGGATCACGCATGCGCGGTCGCGCCATCGGGCAAAAGATTTACTTTGGCCCGCCGGCGCCGGAATCGGCTCGGTCCAGAGCAACGCGCCTAAAATGTGAGTGACGGAGTCCATAGGCCCAAGCTGATTTTGAAATGACCAACAGGCAGAATCATTGAGGGCAGAATCATTATCATTCTGCCCCCAATCATTCTGCCTGCGTTTCACCGGCTGACAGAGTAATTATCATTCTGCCCTCAATAATTCTGCCTGCGTTTCGACCGCCGGCTGACAGAATAATTATGATTCCGCCCTCAATGATTCTGCCTGCGTTTCGACCGTTGGATGACGGAATAATTATGATTCTGCCCTCAATGATTCTGCCTTCGTTTCGACCGCTGGATGATAGAATAATTATGATTCTGCCCTCAATGATTCTGCCTGCGTTTCGACTGCCAACTGACAGCTATTGAGTAATCTCCCATAAAACAATTTCACTCACTGCCAGCGAGGCTTTGCCGGGCCAATAGACGCGGGTTTCGAGGGCGCCGCCGGGATGAGTGAATTCGAGCGGGAAGGCGCGCCAGGCGTTGAGCGGCGTTTCCGCTGTCGTGATTGCGCGCGCCGCCGCGTCTGTTTTCGCGTCGGCGGCGTGAACGTCTATGCGCGCCAGCTCCCCCACCCCTTCGCCAATACGTTTGAGGCGGAAAAGCGCCAGATAGCGCCCTGGCGGCAATGGCTTGTAGGGGCCGAAGATAACGTGTCCTGCTTCAGTCTCGCCCGTTTTCGCGACCCAGATTTTCCCGCCTGCGATTGCGCCATCGGCTTGCGCAACGCCGGAACGATGCGAGAGCTCTGCCGCCACGAAGCGGTCGGCGTATCGCAACGAACCGCGCTGCGGCAATGCGCCGGCGACTTCGCGCGAGGGGATAATTTGCAGTCCGATATCATTCGATGCTTCTCCGAAAACGCCATGGAACGCGATTTTCAGCGACTTGCCTTGCGGCTTGCCGCGGAAGACGAACGTTTGGGACTGAAGCGCAGGAATCTCGGCGCGCGCAGGCTCGACCTTGGCGCCGTCAAGCCCTTCAGCCACTTTTGCGCTGACTGCCAGCGGCGCATTCGTCGCATTGAAGGCCGACGCCTGAAAGCATATCTCCTGTCCTTCTATCGCCATTACGCTCGGCGCGCATCGCACTACGATCTTGCTCCGCGCGAGCGCTTGGGATGCGAGCGCCGCAAGATGATCCGGCCTGACCGCAATGTATTGCGATCCCAGGCGTTCCATGACTTCGGGCAGTGTGGACAAATCGGCGCCCCAGTTCCAGATGAAGGCATGTAGAAACGCCGGCCGCGCCGTTGGCGTGGCGGCGCGAATCTGCTCGACGAACAGATCGCTCTTGCGCTGGCGCGTGGCGCCTTCCTCCCAATTGGTCACCGCGTGAAAGACGGGCACGCCGCGCGCCGTGGGATAAAAGGCTTCATCGTAGCGGCTCAGGCGGCGGCCATAATCGGGGAAAATCCCATCCACGTCCGGTATGTCGGACGCATAGCGGGAAATCAAATCCTCCCGCGTGGCATTCATGATCCAAATCTGGCGCAGGTCCGAGCGCGCCAAATATTCGCGTGTCAGCGTGAGGAATCCGTCGAAGACTCGTTTGCGTGCCTCCGGTTCGAATCGCTGCCCGTAGTCGTCCGGATAGGTGTACCCCACTCCGGAAACGGCGCCAACGAAGGCGTCCGCCGGTCCGGCGTTGGCATAATAGTAGTCGGCAACAGCAGGCATCAACAATGCGGCGCACGGCGAAAAACTCCAGGCGATCGGGACGCGGCCATGCGCCTTGTCGCGCCAGAGTTGCGGAAAATTGCCCCGGCTCAGGACCGGCAAATTGTCGCCATCCGACATGAGCCACGTCAGATAAACCTTGTTGGGCTGCAGCTCGGGCGCGGGCGGGCGGCGTTGTTTCAGTTCGGGCGCCGGGAAGCCGGATTGCAGGCTGAGATTCGTGGCGCTCACCGACCCCACCAGGAATTTGCCGTATTGCGCAAACAGCCGAACGCCGCCGCCTTCGCCGATGCCGACGTCGTCGCCGGCCCAGGGGAATCCCATGACGGGAATGTTCGCGGGATATTTGGCGAGAATTTCCTCCATCAGGCGCGCCTCGGCCGTCGGGTCGCCGCCGGGCTGCGCGCCGTCAATCGGGCCGGTGATCCAAAACGTGAAGACGCGCTGCTGATAAAGGTAGTCGCGCAATCCGCTCACGTCATCGGGATAAAGACACGCCAAAACGAAATGATTGAGCTGGGGCCAGAGATGATCGAAGGCCCAGCGATAGGCTTCGGCGTTTGTCTTCCAGCGTCCGCGCAGATCGTCGAGGACGGGTAGCCCCAACTCGCGCGCCAAACGCGGCGAGACCACGAGGCCGTCCTTGACGGAGGCAATCATCATCGCCACGTTTTTCGTGGATGAAAGGCGCGGATCGCATAGGACGACGCCTTTGATTTTTTCCCGATAGCGCGCGATAAGCACCATGGGATCACCGGCGGCGTCTTCGCCTTCGATCCATTTTCGCGACTTCATCCAATCGAGCCACTGCCGGTCTGTTTCGTCCAACAGCGCATAAAGAGAGGGCTGTTCGCGATTGACCAGCCCCTGCAAAGACAGAAGCGCCATGCGGCGATCGGTGGGGAGGTTGCGCAAATCCATGACGGTCAAACGCGAGGCCGGCTTCGGCGCGTGCGGGAAGACATCCGGGAACGGGCGCGCTTCGGGACGATATGGCAGATTGTCGGGCTTCCCGCTTGGCGAGGCGCTGGGCGCGCGCAAAGCGGAAATCCCGCCGCCGCCTTCCAGCGCGAAGAGCGTCACTTTATCGAGGCGCACTCCGGCGTAGCCATTCCAGAAGAGTCGGCATTCGAGTTTGCCGCCGGGAGAGCGGAACGCCAGAGGAATCTGCGCATAGCGTTCGCGCGAGAGGTCGCCCGTCCAGACGTCGCGCGCCGCGAGTATCTTCACGGAAACGCCGACGGAGGCATCCAACTGAGCCGTCACGTCGTCTTCGGTCTGGTCCAGAAGCTTGAGCCGGAAGAAGGCGACGTAATCGCCCGCGGGCGTTTCGAGATAGGGACCGAAGATCAGATGCTTGCTTGCGGTATCGGCGCCGCTGCGCGCTTCCCACGCGTTGCCGCCGGAGGCATCGGCGTCGGCAGCGGCGTGGCCGGTGTTGTGATTCGCCGGCGTCTCCGCCTCCCACGAGCGAATCAACCGATAAGTTCCCTTGGGCAGACGCTCGCGCGAGGGAACTTCGCGCAGAATGTCTTCGGGCGGAGTTTGCGCCACGACAGAGACTGATAGAATTGTCGCCAGCCAAGATATGAGAAATAGCGATCTTGTCATGAATCTTGTCATAGTGAGGTGAATTTGCCTCCATTGAGTTCGGGACGATGATCGCCATCCCGAAAAAGCGGGCAAGCGGTTTCTTGAGGCGCATCCCGACACGCGTTTGGAATCCACCGTTCATTTAGCGGCAAAACAATGCCTGACAAAATGAGTACCTGGTGCGTATATTCGTAAATGCGATAACATAGAACCATCGCGAATACTCATGCCGGAAGAATGGATTCATGCGGATAAGAGCGGCGCCAGCATTTGGAGTGCGGTTGCTTGCTGCCGCTT
>JAPLSP010000396.1 GCA_026398575.1 Candidatus Sumerlaeota bacterium
AAGGCGGCAAGCCACCTTGCTCCAAATGCTGGCGCCGCATCCAACTGCATTGCTTTCGTCTCTTGGGCCAAAGTACGTGATCGTAATTCTGAGTCAGAGCAATAAGGACGATAAAATTCTGGATATGGAAGGAGCCTGATATGGCTGGAATGAGATTTTTTGCTGTGGTCGTTGTTTCTCTTCTTTTATGCGCGCGGACAATGGTCAGCGCGGCGGCGCAGGGAACCGCTTCAGCGCCTGTCGCGGATGGCGCCGTGGTCAAACAACTGCTGCTGCGGGAATCGGCGGATAAGTCATCCGCGGGCGCTTCGCAAGGCAACCTGCTCAAAGCGGATTCATGGCGCGCCTTCGAGAAAGGCTTTCAGCGCGAGGGCGGGGCGTTCGTCTGCGACAATGCACAGGATGGCAAGGGCTTGCGCGGCGTGAGCCAGAATGTGACGCTCAATCAGACGCGCCCGGAGCCGATCATCGCTTCGGCGTGGAGCAAAGCCGAGAACGCAGGCGGCGCGCGCGATTCGGATTATTCGCTCTATCTCGACCTTGTCTATACGGACGGCACGCCGCTCTGGGGACAAAGCGCGCCGTTCAAGGTGGGCGCGCACGACTGGGAACGCGTCGTGGTCAAGGTGATGCCCGAGAAGTCCGTCAGGTCGCTGAGTTTCCATCTGCTCTTCCGGCGCCACTCCGGCAAGGCCTGGTTTCGCGATCCGGAATTGCGCACGATCGCCGCGACCGAAGGCGCTCTCGTATTCGATGGCGTTGCGGTCGCGCTGAAAGGCCGCGCAGCCGAAGGCTTCCAGGCGCGCGACGCTGCCGCCGAATCCGATTTCGTCCGTATCGAACGCGAAGCGCTGGGGCTGAAACTCGAAGCCAAGCGCAGCGCGGAACGCGGCGCCACGTTCATGGACGTGACGCTGAGCGATACGCAGGGCAAAGATCGCGCCATCACGCTCATCTATGCGATCCCGCTGGAAGGATCGGGCTGGCGCTGGCTCGAGCATGCGCGCCACAGCGTTCCGGCCGAAGCGCCGCGCGAATATATGAACGCCTCGCGCTGGACGGCGATCGGCGGCGGCCGGCTCTCGTACTATCCATTCGCGGCGGTGGCCAACGGCGCGCGCGGTCTTGCGCTCGGGATAGACATGGCCGCGCCTGCCTTCTTCCGCTGCGGATATAACGCCGGAACGAAGGAACTCTTTCTGGCTTATGACCTTGGCCTTGCGCCGGAGAAGCCCTCGGCGCGCGTGCGCTTTTGTTCTTTCGACTTCGATCCGGCATGGGAATTCCGAGCGGCGCTGGGACGCTACCATGAAATCTTTTCCGCGGCTTTCCAAAGCAAAACGCCGCAACAGGGCCTCTGGATGCCGTTTGCAAAAATCAGCGAGGTCAAAGGCTGGGAAGACTTCGGCTTCAAGTTCAAGGAGGGTGACAACGAGACGAAGTGGGACGACGAGCACAACATCATCACCTTCCGCTATACCGAGCCGATGACGTGGTGGATGAAGATGCCGAAGGAAATGCCGCGCACGCTCGACGCCGCTCTCGCCGAGGCGCGGCGCCTGGCGGATGCGAAGAACGATTCGGCGGCCAAGGCCTTCTTCACGAGCGGCTATCACGACGCCGAAGGCAAATTCGCCGCCCGCCTGCTGGATACGCCCTGGTGCGACGGCACAGTCTGGAGCATGAATTCGGCGCCAGGCATCAAGGGCGAGAAGACCGATTTCAAGAACAAATGGAATCCCGATCTCATCGAGCGGCTTTATGGCTCAAAGCGCAAAGCGGACCTGGACGGCGAATATGTGGATTCGAGCGAGGGTTACGTGACGGATGAACTCGATTTCCGCCGCGATCACTTCGCCGCCGCCGAAACGCCGCTCACCTTTCGCGCCGACAACCCGCGTCCCGCGATTTTCCGCGGTTTGATCGCGTTCGAATATGTGCGCGGCATCGCCAAAGACGTTCACGGCATGGGCAAGCTCATGATGGCCAATGGCGCGCCGGATCGCCTCTGCTGGCTGGCGCCGATGCTCGAAGTGATGGGAACGGAGACGGACTGGAATCGAAGCGGCAAATGGTCGCCCATGCGCGACGAGGCGCTGCTCTATCGGCGCGCGCTATGCGGGCCCAAGCCCTATTGCTTCCTGATGAACACGCAGTTCGATAAATTCGGAAATGATCTGGTCGAGAAATACATGAAACGCTCGCTGGCCTATGGCATGTTCCCCGGTTTCTTCAGCCACAACGCCTCGCAAGGGCACTACTTCACCCGCCCCGAGCTCTATGATCGCGATCGCCCGCTCTTCAAAAAATATCTGCCGCTTTGCCGCAAGGTAGCCGAGGCAGGATGGCAGCCCGTGACGCGCGCGCGTTCAAGCGATGCGCGCGTTTGCGTCGAGCGCTTCGGCGAGCGCCTGCTGACCGTTTTCAACGACAGCGCCGAACAGAAGACGGCGAGGATAAAGCTTGAAGGTTTGAAGGCAGCCTCCGCGCAGGGATTGCTCTCTGGCAAGAGCACGGAATTGAATGACGACCATTTTGCAGTGACATTGGGCGCGGAGGATGTTGAGGTTTTCGAACTCAGATAGCCGAGATACAGGGCCTGAATCCGGCTTTGAAAGGGAAAAATCTTCTGTGAGAAGGAGATGTTGCTGGCAAACCAAGTTGAAATTCCAAAGCCTGACCACCAAGACTAACCATTGACGCGGCGCTTTCAGGCCTCCTATATTCAGCCAGTCTTGCTGCTTGAAGGGAAAGCATGGTTCATCATAATACAATTCGCGCTTATGCGCGGCGGATTGCGCGCGAATTCAAACCTCGCGCGATCGTGTTGTTTGGCTCGTATGCCTATGGCCGACCTACGGAGGATTCCGATGTGGATTTACTGGTCGTCATGCCTCACAAAGGCCGTAGCGTAAAGCAGGCGCTGGACATCCGGTTGCGGCTCCGGGCGCCCTTTCCTTTGGACTTGCTCGTCAGATCGCCGCGGACGCTGAAAGAACGCATGGAAATGGGCGATTGCTTCGTCCGGGAAATTATGGAAAAGGGCCGCATATTGTATGAGGCGAGAGACGAAAGAATGGGTGGCCAAGGCTGAGGCCGATTTTGACGCGGCTCAGGCGCTTTTTCGCCGCCGGAAATTTGTCCATCATGACACGGTATGCTTTCACGCGCAGCAATGCGCGGAGAAGTATCTGAAGGCACGGCTTGTCGAGGCGCGTTTTCCATACCCCAAAACTCATGCTCTTTCGCCATTACTTCATCTTCTGGCGCCCGTGGAACCACTCTGGGCCAGTTACGAACCACTTATGGATTGCCTGACTCAGTACGCTGTGGCTTTTCGATATCCCGGCGACACAGCCACCCGTCAGGAAGCGCGGGAGGCATTGGCCGCGTGCCGGGAACTGCGCAAAGCCGTCCGTTTGAGTTTGGGGCTTCCCTGAGATCGAATAGCCTTGTCTGAAGACCACCCCGGAGCGCTTTGAATGCCCCCGCAATCGGAAGTCTCGTTATTGATCGTCTTCCACGGCAGCCGGCGCGCGCAGGCCGCCGGAGAGGCGCGCGCGTTTTGCGAGCGACTGGCGCTCATGGGCGGCTGGGAACGCGTTGCGCTGGGATGGATTCAATTCGGCGAGCCGTCCGTGGCGCAGGCGCTCGAAGACCTGGCGGCGTCGGGCGCGCGCCGCATCATCGTCGCGCCCATGCTGCTGCTGCCCGGCTATCACCTCGACGTGGACATCCGCGAAACCGTGGCGGCCTTCTGCACGCGGCGTCCGGAGTGTTCCGTGACGGTCACCGGCGCGCTGGCGCAGTCGGAGGAATTCGCCGCCGCCATCGCCGCTATTGCCGCCTGCGCCGCCAACGCCACCCGTGCTGCCCAAACTACGCCCTGAGGCATCAATCTCTTGCGCTGCTACAGCGTGAATTTGTCTCGCGCTCGGAAATGCAGAATTTCAAATCTCAAATCTCAAATCTCAAATCTCAAATCTCAAATTTCAAATCTCTTTGGCTGGAGATATGTTTCGGGTTTGACGCCCCGCCGCCCGTGGCGATAATGCTTGCTCAACGGCTGGGCGCAAGAAAGATTGCCTGAGCCTTTGACAAAAAAGAGTTTCCCCAGCCGGCAAAGGAGCCTTACTTGAGCGAAAAACGCATTGAGCAAGTCCTGACGCTCACCAACGATGAAATGATGATCGTCTGCGGGCGCGACGGCGAGGCGTTGCAGGCGCTTGAACAGCAGTTCGAGGTCAAGATCGCCAGCCGCGGCAATCAGATCAAGATCATCGGGCCGCCCGACGAGACCCACGAGGCGGCGCGCGTGATTGACACCTGGCTGACCGGCGCCCGCCAAAAAGGCGACCGCCGCATCCAGCCGCATCAGATTCAATACGCCATCGGCGCCGTGAAGCAAAACGAGGACGCCGCGCTGAAGGAGGCCTACGGCGACTACATCCGCGTTCCGCACAAAGGCCGGCGCATCTCGGCGATGACGCTGGGGCAGAAGCGCTACATGGAAGCCATGCGCGTCAACGACGTCGTCATCTGCATCGGCCCGGCGGGAACGGGCAAGACCTATCTGGCGATGGCGGTGGCCGTTTCGAGCCTCATCGAAGGCAAAGTCTCACGCATCGTCCTGACGCGCCCCGTCGTCGAAGCGGGCGAAAATCTCGGCTTTCTGCCCGGCGACATCGCGCAAAAAGTGGACCCCTATCTGCGCCCGCTCTATGACGCGCTGTATGAGATGATAGGCCCCGACCGCTGCCACGAAATGCTCGACTCGGCCATCATCGAGGTTGCGCCGCTGGCCTATATGCGCGGGCGCACGCTCAACAACGCCTACATCATCCTCGACGAAGCGCAAAACACCACGCGCGAGCAGATGAAAATGTTCCTGACGCGCCTCGGCTTCGAATCCAAGGTTATCATCACCGGCGACGTGACGCAGGTGGACCTTCCCAAGCACCGCGAATCCGGCCTTATCCACGTCAGCCGCATCCTGCGCGACATCCCGCGCATCGCCTTCATTGATCTGGACGAAAGCGACGTCGTCCGCCACAGCCTCGTCCAGGAAATCATCCGCGCCTACGACCGCGCTTTGGTGAGCGAAAAGGCGGCAAGCGAGAAAAATTCAGGTGTTAAGTAATCGAGAGGCCATAAACCAATCGGCCAGCGTATAGGGCATAAGGAGAGAAGACAACTATGATCGCGACTCGAATTCGACAGCGCTTGGAATCTGACACCATTCACCTGTCAGATGCAGCGGCGTTTATCGGAAAAGACGTGGAAATCATCATCATCATGGAAACGGCCGATCAACCGCCGGTGCAAAATCCTCGTGAGAAAGTGGCGGGATCGGCAAAAGGCGTCGTTTCAATCTCGGATGATTTCGACGCGCCCTTGCCCAATGAGATATTGGAAGGATTTAGCAAATGAAAATTTTACTAGACACTCATATATTCCTATGGTGGACACTGAACGATTCTCGCTTGCCGATTGGTTGGCGAAAAGCATTCGAAAATCCGGAGAACACGATTTTTCTTAGCGCAGCCAGCGTATGGGAAATGTCGATAAAAAAGGATTTGGGGCGGCTGGTAATTGACGCGGATATATCAGATTGGATACGCCGTTATTTTGCGGAACTTGATTTGTCCCCCCTTTCGATAAGTTTTGAGCATGCCCTTGCTGTTCGCCTATTGCCCATTAAGCATAAGGACCCATTCGACCGCATGCTAATCGCCCAATCTATTCATGAGAATATGCATTTGGCTACGATGGATGAAATAATCCGCCAATATGATGCCCAATATTTCGGTTGAAGAGGAACGACCAAGTTGAAACAACCTCAATCTGAATCGCAAGCAATCCCCGTAACCGAGATGCGCTGTCATTTCGGCGCGGTCGTCAGCCGGTTGCGCAAACGGCAAAAACACGCGATTATCAGCAACAGCGGCGAACCAGTTGCGGCGTTCCTCTCTATCCCTGAATACAACCGGCTCATGAATCAAGAGCGGTTGGCGGCCTTCTATCAATTTTCCGTCCCATTGGGGCGAGACATCGAGGCGCAAGGGGTGGATGAGAAGGCGCTGATCGCGGATATGCGGAAGACGAAGCGTCGTGTCGCCGAGGAGCGGTATGGCCAGTCTTGAATCCAAGCCGCGAGTACTGCTGGATGCAAATCGAAATCTTGTAAGAGATTTAAGCGACGTAGCAATTGCCCTCGCGGCTATAAACGCAAGAGTGAAGTATATTGTCAGTGAGGATAAGGACTTCACTGTCAAAGATGCCTCAACCGCTGAACTGCGCCGCTATGTTCAACCCATGCTCTCGGGAACGTTCTTGCGTGAAATAATAGGTTGGACAAGCGCCGATCTCGAAGCGATTCGCCATCGAAAATGGAGTGATATAAAGATACCGGAATCGCAATAAATACGCCTTTGGAAATACAAATCGCAATAGTATGGCAAAGGGTTGATAATATCATGATGGCATAATGCAGTAGCAGTTAATTATAAGCGAAGGGGGTAAGAAGATGTTGCGTCAAACTGCTTATCCGAAGGCCATCCTGACGATCGCCGCGATCGGCTTTTGTTGGATCGTGGAAGGCGCCACCTCACATGCCTGCCTCTCTTGCAATATCAACAACTACCTGTTTTTTTCCGTTCGCAGCGCGACCAATATTTATGTCGGAACCGTGGAGCAAACGCAGGGAACCAGGACGGGCGTCGTAAAGATAGTGCGCGTATTGCGGGGCGGCTACGCGCCGGGAGATACTCAAACGATTGAGTTTTATAATTGTTTTTCGGAACTGCGCGCGGGCGGCGGCATTGTCTATATAGAAACGAATCCCAGGATGACATTCGCCAGCATTGTGCCCGCCGATTACGAGTGGGAGATTGCTTTTCTTCTGCGAAACGCCTCCCTGCAACCGGAGCATCTAGGGGATAATCTGTTGACATGTCAAAGCGAGGAGGCGACCGCGTCGCAGATTGCAAATCTGCTAAAAGAAAAAACGCCTGATATCCGCAGCGCGGAGGAGGCCGCTAAATGCGCGCAAGGCATCAGCAACATTACGCAGGTCTTGGCTCTTCAATACATCAAGGAACATCCAAAAGAAGTTTTCCCTCTCTTGGTCAGGAGTCTCGAAGCTAGTAGCGCTGACCTTGTCACAACACGCTCAAGAGATTATGCCGAGCGCGCCCTGGACGGCTTGGCTAAAGCAATATGGCTGGCCGACGCCGGATCACAGCGCAAACATCTGTATCAGGAAGTCAAGGACTACCTGAATCAGAAGACACCTCCGGATGGATATAGGGAAGGGATCTGGGGGATAATGCTGCAAGCCGAGTATCTTGGCTCAATTCTTAAATGGTCCAAGCAGGCGCCCAATGAGGCGGAGCAACTGCAGCGATTGCTTGATGACTCCGTGCCAAGACTCACTGGCGCCGGCCTGACCAATATCATTTATGCCGTCGCAAAAGCTCAGTTCTATGACACTCAGCTCTTTATGGACAAGATGAAAAAGATCGTGGAGAAACAGCCGGCAAAGCGCCAGGCCGTGGCGCGCGCCTATTTCCTCATCACCCACGCATGTCTGGATTGGGGATGGGGCGCAAAAGGGCAACTGCCCATTGCGCGCTTCGCACGGCAGTATAGCGATAATCCGGCAATGAATGAGCGCCTGGACAAGGTTCTAGAGCTGGATGAGGAACATGCGCGTCTAAACGAACGCATGCGCGAGAAATATTCAACGAATAGCAGACAACCATAATACGACGCGATTATCATTAAGTATAAGGATGCCTCCCTCGAAGATGATGCCAATCAATCGCATTTCCATCGTCACTCCCTCCTTCAATCAAGCCCGCTTCCTTGAGGCCACGATGCTCTCGGTACTCGATCAGGGGTATCCGAATTTGGAATACATCGTCGTGGATGGCGGCTCGACGGATGGGAGCGGGGAGATTATCAAAAAATATCAGGACCGGCTGGCGTGGTGGGTGAGCGAGAAGGATGGGGGGATGTATGACGGGCTCAATAAAGGGTTTGCGCGCGCGACGGGCGAGATTATGGGGTGGATCAATTCGGATGATCTGCTTATGCCGTGGACGCTGCGGCTGGTGGCGGAGATATTCACCGCGCTGCCGCAGGTCGAGTGGCTGACGACGCTGTCGCCGCTTGTGTTTGACGAGGAAGGCAAGGCGGTCGAGCGGCATGATACGATTGGTTTTTGCAAGAGGGGATTTCTGCGCGGCGAAAATATTCCCGGCCTTGCGGTTGAAGGCGCGACGCCGATTCAGCAGGAATCCACTTTCTGGCGGCGGGCGCTTTGGGAAAAGGCGGGCGGGCGGCTCGAGACGCGCTGGAAACTGGCGGCAGACTTCGAGCTCTGGGCGCGGTTCTTCCAGCACGCCAAAATCTATGGCGTGCGCGCGCCCATCGCCGGCTTCCGCACGCAGAGCGGGCAAAAAACCGCCGACCGTATGGAGGAGTATTGCCGCGAGGCGCGCGAAATCCTGAAGCAATACGGCGGCCGCGAGCGCGGGCAGCTGGCGTCGTATTTGAGCATGAGGCTGCTCCCGGCGCTGCCCGCGCATCGGCTGCTTTGGAAGCTGGGCCTGCTCGCGCCGCGCCTGGTCTGCCGCCGCCGCGAACGCCAGGACGGATGGGACATCGCGCAAATTTAAATCAATGTAAAATGAGAAATGCAAAATGAGAAATGTAAAATGAAAAGCAAAGATGAAAATCTGAAAATGAAAATCAGACGGTGGAAACTAGCTTGATGAGCAACCAGCCAACATCGCTCAATCCACAGTCTCGCCCTTCGAGTCTCGAGCCCCAATTCCCGAGTCCCGATTCCCGACTCCCGACTCTCGATCCCCAAACTCGGAACTCGGAACTCGGAACTCGGAACTCACTCCCCTTCATCAGCGTCGTGACGCCGTCGTTCAATCAGGGGCGATTCATCCGGCGCAACATTGAAAGCGTGATTGAGCAGGGCCTCGATGGCGTTGAGCATATCGTGGCCGATGGCGCCTCGACGGATGAAACGATCTCGATCCTGGATGAGTACCCGCATCTGGTCTGGTTCTCGCAAAAAGACCGGGGACAGACCGAAGCGCTGAACAACGCCATCGCGCGGGCGCGCGGAGAGTGGATTGTCTGGATCAATTCGGACGACTACCTTCTGCCGGGCGCTCTGGCTGCGCTGCGCGAATATATCCCGACGCATCCCGAGGCGCAATTCGTCTATAGTAACTGCCTCTATGTGGATGAGTCTGGCGCCGAGATCGAGCGCATCCCGGCCACCTACACACGCGAGGGATTCGATCACTGGTGGCGGCGCGGCGTGGGATTTGTTCAACCCGGCGCTTTTTTCAGGCGCGAACTCTGGGAACGCCACGGCCCTTTTGATGAGAGCTTCCAGTACATCATGGACTACGATTTTTGGCGGCGGTTCCACGCGGACATCGAGTTTCATTACCTTGACGGCTATCTGGCGGCCTATCGGCTGCACGGCGCCTCAAAAACCAGCCAGGGCCAGACCAACTTCGCGCGCGAAATGGTCCTGTCATGCCGGCGGTATTGGGACCGGCAAGGCAGCTGGGCAAAGTGGAAGTGGCGCGCGATGCTCTTCATGGCGCTGGGAAGAGTCATGATCTATGAAGGCGCGCGCATCTGGGAGGAAGGGCGCCGCGCCGAGGCGATACGGCTTCTGGCCGAAGGCTGCGCGCGCGATCCCATGGGATTCCTTTCACATCCGAACTTGTGTTTCCTGTTGCGGCGCATCATCCCCTCGAGCCTCTATCACGGATTGCGCAAACCCTATCGCCGCCTCTTGGGCCGCCAGGCGATTCTGCCCGATGACGCGGCGGAATCTCGAGATAAATCGTCAATCGTCAATCGTAAATCATAGCAAAGAGCGCAATGACAGAAAGGCGACACGCTTTGGCCGACACTTCTTCACCGCAGGCGACCGTCCTGATGCCCGTGTATAACGGCGAGCGATATCTGCGCGAAGGCGTGGAATCCATTCTGCGCCAGACGTATCGGGATTGGGAACTGCTGATCGTCAACGACGGTTCGACCGATGCCAGCCGTGAGATCGCTCTTTCCTATCATGCGCGCGATGCGCGGATACGGGTGTTGGACAATCCCGGCAACCGCGGGCTTCCCTGGACGCTCAATCGCGGGCTGCGCGAGGCGCGCGCGCCGTGGATCATTCGCGCCGATTCGGACGACCTGAATGAACCTGAACGCATCGCCGCGCAGATGCAACTTGCCGCCCAAAACTCGCTGGACGTGTGCTTCTGCGATACGATCTACGTCTATCCCGATGGCGGCGAGCGCATCGTCAATTGCTCGGACTATTCCTGGGCGGCGCGGCGCTGGCTCGGACTCTTCGGGAATTTTTACGGCGCGCATCCGGCGGCATGTCTGCGCAAGGACGCCATCCTCGCGCTTGGCGGATACGACGAATCGTTTCCCTGCGCGCAGGACTACGACCTGTGGGATCGCTGCGCGGCGGCGGGCTTGAAGTTCGGCTATGCGCCGCGCGCGCTGGCGCGTCATCGCATGCACGGCGAAAGCCAATCGGGCAAACACCTCGAATTGCAAGAAGCCATGGCCCGCCGCGTCAGCCATCGCGCGCTGCGCCGCGTCTGGCCGGAGCTGACCGAGGAGGCGATGGATTCGCTACGCTGGCTTTTTGAAGGGATGGAGCCATCCGTAGCCGGACGCTCCCATGCCCCGGGACTTCAGTCTTGCGGCGAGTTAATGCAGCGCTTTTTCTCCAGCGCGCAAACTACTCGCGATCAAGAGCGGGAAATCTGGGCCTTGGCTGCCGCGCATCTCAAACTCCGCATCGGAAAGACCGTCGGCTTGGGCGACGCTTTTTATATCGCAGCGCGATGGCTTCAGGCCAAATTCAAGGCGACGTGGTAAGGGTGATTACGCCTACACTTGGTATGAGGAGGTATCATGATGCTGCCATTTATTTGCTGCATATTTGCTGCAGGCTTTATGGCCTTAAGCCAAGACTCATTTGGAGAAGAAGAAAAGCATACGACTGGAACATTTCAGCATTCGTACTGGCTAACGTCCACAGACCACAACAATAAGTATGGGATTCTAATATTGTCTAAAATTCCTATAGAAGATTTTCCTGTAGGTGAAAACATAACTAGTATATCCAAACAGGAAGAGACTAGAAGGGCGCCTTCGGGATTATTTAGGAGGATCACCAATGATGAAGAGACAACAGCGCTCATTCGTGCGCAAGGGATATGGGTTACTATATATGATAAAGATTCTATCTGGAACGACTATAGCTGTCGTCCATTTAGAAAATTGGAAACGTTAGATAAACTTGAGGGATCGAAACGAAGGCTTATTTTCTGTAAAGGGCAATATCAATATGAGGAGGCTTCGTTCGCCGATGTATTGCGAATATTGAAAAATCCTGAAGGTCACATTCCAATTCATAGGTTAATGGGCCCAGATGAAGGAGCTAAGCTATTTATTGCAGCGCTGCTATCTATACTGAAAAGCACAAACGTGCCTTGATTGAGTTTTGGGTTTGTCAAAGAATTGATTATAGCAACTGTAACACATATAAATCTACGAGGTTTCAGAATATGAACCGACATGGAATGATGAAGACAATCGCATTGGTATTCGCGCCTTGTTTGCTCATTGCGCTCTTGGATGCCAAAGCCATCGCCCAGCCCGCCGAGCAGCCTAAGCCACAATCGCGCGGATACACGATCCCGTTGATTGATCTCACGTCCGACACCTCGCGCCAGGTGATCGTGGATCGCGAAGAGGGCAAGTATCTGGGACACCCGACTACGGTCCTGCTCGAAGACGGCAAAACCATTCTGTGCGCATATCCCGAAGGGCACGGCAAAGGCGCGATTCGATTGAAGCGCAGTCGCGATGGCGGGCTGACGTGGGAAGGGCCGCTGCCGGTTCCCGACAACTGGAAGACGAGCAAGGAAACGCCGACGATTCATCGCGTCGTGGACACCAGCGGCAAGAAGCGCCTGATCCTTTTCTCCGGTTTGTATCCCGTGCGCATGTCGGTCTCCGAGGACGACGGCGCCACGTGGACGCCGCTTAAGGAGGTGGGGGATTGGGGCGGCATTGTGACGATGGGGTGCGTGGTCGCGCTGAAAGATGCGCCCGGCCGTTACATGGCGATGTTTCACGACGACGGAAGATTCTTCACCAAAGACGACGCAAAAAAAATGACGAGCCGCACAACGCCTGTCGCCATGAAGCTTTATAAAACATTTTCGCGGGATGGGGGATTGACGTGGTCTTTCCCTGAGGAGATTTTTTCCTCAAGCGAGATTCACTTGTGCGAACCGGGCGCGATCCGCTCTCCCGACGGCAAACAGATCGCCGTCCTGCTGCGCGAAAACAAACGCGTCAAAAACTCGCACGTCATCTTCACAAACGACGAAGGCAAATCATGGACGGCGCCGCGCGAACTGCCGGGCGCGCTGACCGGCGACCGCCACACCGGCGTCTATGCGCCGGACGGGCGGCTCTTCATTTCCTTCCGCGACATGACCTTCGAATCGCCGACAAAAGGCGATTGGGTGGCGTGGGTCGGGAAGTACGACGACATCGTCCAGGGCCGCGAAGGCCAATATCGCGTGCGCCTGAAAAAGAACCATCCCAGCCAGGTAATGAAGATCGGCGACTGCGCCTATCCGGGCGTCGAGTGTCTGCCCGACGGAACCATCGTTACGACGACCTACGGCCACTGGGACGCCGGCAAGCCCGCCTATGTCATCAGCGTGCGGTTGAAGATGGGCGAACTGGACGCCCTGCGCATCGGTAAATAGAACTCAAAAGATTTTACAGGCGGCGCCTGTAAAATCTGCCGGGCTCCTAATTCAACGGCCATCAGTCGCGTGACTCGCCAACCGCTCAAATAAAAAGACGTCATCGTTTATGAAATCGAAAGCATGGTATAGGAAGGCGATTACCCATTTCGGACTGCTCCTGGCCGCGCTGGTTGTTTATTTGATTGCGGATTATTTCTTCGATCTTCCTCCCACGGCGCTTGTTTTCGATTCTGAAACCGTGCAGGCAAAGATCAACGGCAATGAGGTCGAGTTCCGTGGCGAGTACTTCTTTCAAGCGAACCACCCGTGCCGACGATCTTATGAGCTTGCTTTCCCCGTAAGCGAATCGTTTCAAGATGCGCCTATTTCGGATATCCATGTGAGCGCCGACGAAAAGCCGCTGGAGGTTCGCCTCGCGCGGAGCGGTTTTATTTTTCAGATGCCGGTGACGCCGGGCGCCTCAACGCGGCTTGTGATTTCATATCGCTTGCATGCGCCCGGCAAGCGAGCGGAGTATATCACGCGAACGGCGCGCCTCTGGCCGAGCCCGCTGAAGAAGGCGCGTTTCATCTCTCCACCCGAAGCACGCTCCAATTATCATAAAGGCGAAGCGACAGAAGTGGAATATACCGGCAAGACGCTCCCCAAAATGAACTGGACATTGGATTGGAGCAAACCATGACAAAGGCCAAAGCTCTTTCTGCGATCGTGTTGTTTGTGTTGGCTGTTCCCGCTGCGCGCGCCAATGATTTCATGTTCAGCGCCACGACCGCGCCTGTTGTGGGTGTCCTGTTTTTGCTATGGCTTATGATAGGCCTTCCCCTGTTTCTGGAGAACAAACGCGTCTTTCGCTATTTTGGAATTCCAGGTATATGCGCCGCGATTCTCTGTGTCTTCCTTCTGTCCGGACACTTTGAATTCATCTTCATGATATGGATGATTTATATCGCGTTTCTGACAGTGTATTATCTATTTCCGCGCCCAAGTGTCTCGCCCTCCGCACGAAAACTGAACCTGATCTTTCATGGGTCCTTCCTCTTGCTGGTTATCATCGGCGGAACGGCAGCCAAAATGCTGTATTATGCGAATCTCGGCGGATTTGCGGAATGGATGGCGCGTTCCCGCGAATACCTTCCCTTTGTCGCGGTTTTCATGGGCATCATCACCATGTTCGTTTCGCTCTTCGTCGCAAGGATCGCGCATTCGGACCGATCCAAGCGCTTGGCAGAGATGCAGACAGAATCCTTTCCGGCTCAGCGCCTCGATATACAAGCGGATGCAGATGAGCGAGCTGCAAAGAGATAATATGAATCATGATGGACAAGGATAGCCCATGAAATCAAAACGCCAAGCATTGTCGGAGCAAGCCACGTCGGTCAGAGAGGTTCGCCGAATCCTCCCTGAGATTCAATCCATGATCGAAGCCGCCCGTCATCAGGTCGCTACAGGCGCGAATTTGACGATGGTCCATCTTTACTGGAACATCGGGCGTGTCATTGCCCAAGACATCCAGAGAAATGAAAAAAGGGCAGGATACGGCGAGCGGATTGTGAGCGGTTTGGCGGATGCGCTTATTCGCGTATATGGCAACGGCTTTTCGCATAGCAACCTCAACGACATGCGCCGGTTCTTTGAGACGTTCGAGATTTTACAGGCGGCGCCTGTAAAATCTTGGCTCGAAGGTCCGCCGCCTGCCGCGGCGACACCTACTGAGGAAGCCGTTTGCCGGGCGCCGTCCCGAAAATCCTCTTCGACAAAGATTTTACAGGCGCCGCCTGTAAAATCTTCCGCTCCTCAAATTCTGCCGCCAGCGCCGGCGCTGCCTGCGAGCCGTCTCTCCATTGACTTTGCCAAACACTTCCATCTGGGCTGGACACATTATCGAATGCTCTTGTCTGTTGAGGCGGGACTCAAACGCCATTTCTATTTTGAGCAAGCGGCCAGACAACGCTGGACGACCCGCGAACTTCAACGCCAGATTGACAGCGCCTTATTCGAACGCGTGGCGCTCTCTCGCGATACCCGGAAGCTCGTTGCTTTGGAGAAAAAGCGCCCAGCGGAAATCGTGCGGTATGAAGACGTTTTCAAAGACCCATACTTAATGGGTTTTCTCGGCCTCAAAGGCGTCTATTCCGAAAAAGACCTTGAAGCCGCCGTTATGAGAAATCTGGAGGAGTTTCTATCGGAGCTTGGCACTGACTTCTGCTTTATCGGCCGGCAATATCCCATGCGGATTGACGACAGCGATTACTTTCTGGATTTGCTATTCTACCATCGTGGCTTGCAGTGTCTGGTTGCCGTTGACCTCAAGATTGGCGCATTCACATCGGCAGACAAGGGACAGATGGATCTTTATCTGTCCTGGCTCAAGGAACATGACTGGCGGCGTGGCGAAAATGAACCGGTGGGCCTTATCCTCTGCGCTTCCAAGAAACGCCAGCACGTGGAATTGCTGTTACGCCACGGGCCGCATAAGATGCTGGTCTCGGAATACCGCACTCAAATGCCGGACAATAAACTATTGGAAGAGCGCTTGCGGATATACGGACGCTTGTTGGAGGAAGCATGAAAAAATATCTATTCCTTGGTTTCGCGCTGATTTTTTTTGCGCCTTATTCTCGCGCCGAAATGGAAAACGATCCGCTCGCTGCCTGGCGCGGCAATGTAACCGTGAAGCCTGTCTCGATTCAGCCGGGGCGGCACACGATTCACTCATACTTCAACGTCTCTCCCGAAAGCCCGGATGGCCGCTGGGTGGTGTTTTATGCTTCTACAGAAGCTGACGCCGGACATGGCGAGGTTCATATCCTGGAGCGCGCAACGGGACGCGAGCAAGCTATCGCGCGCAATGTAACGGTTGAGGACGCGCACCGATCCGCCTGCCAGCAGTGGATTTCGCGCGGACGCACTGTGGTCTTCCATGACGAACGAAACGGCGAGTGGACCGTGGCCGCCATGGATATCGGAACGTTGCAGGAGCGCGTGCTGGCGCGGGGGCGGCAGGTGGGGTGGGGGCAGTCGAACGCGGACGTGATTCCGCTTTATAGTCCGCACTCGAATCCCGGCGCGTGCCGCGATATGGAGCTGCTCGATGTGACCTCCGGCGCAGCGCGCGTCGCGGTGCGCGCAGACGCGGTGA
Source organism: Candidatus Sumerlaeota bacterium (assembly GCA_026398575.1). The sequence continues at coordinate 15,991 of JAPLSP010000396.1, forward strand.
GAGAGGCTTATCCCGAATGGACGACGAAAGCATTCGCCGACAAGCCGATCTCTATTTTCTTTCCTGTGCTCAGTCCGGATTTGAAGAAAGTATTTTTCAAACTTGCAACGCCGGCCGGCGGCGACGTGCGCAGCAAAGAAGCCAGCGATCGCCAGGGCCTGATCTGCTACGACCTCGAACACTCGCGGTTCTTGTTCCTGCGCGAGAAGTGGGGGCGCCCGGCGTGGAGTCCCGATGGGCGCTCCATCACCGAAGTTGGGAACTTATTCATCAACAGCGACAACGGCTCGGTCCGCCGCGAGCCGGGCTTGCCGAACTGGCGCAGCAGCCATCCGAGCAGCAGCCCCGACGGACGGTTGCTGGTGACCGATACCACAATGGACCCGCTGGGAGGCAAGGCAAGCGATTGGGCTATCGTCGTTGAGGATGCGCGAGAAAGCGCTTACACGGTTGTGCATACCTTCGATAATTCCCGCGGCGCTCGCTCCTGGCGGCGTTCGCATCCCCATCCGGTCTTCAGCGCGGACGGGCGGCGGATATATTTCAACGTGAGCAGCAGCGAATGGACCCAACTCTGGGTCGCAGAGATTGGCGGTAAACCCTCGGTACCCTGATTTTATGGATTCTGAGGATTATCATGGAGCGCTCGATAAAGCCTCCAAGGGCGCCATTTGCTCCTCTGTCAATAGCGCCGCATACGCAATGCAAGATATAATGTCTTCATGTCTCAATGACGGATATTCTTCGAGAAGGTCTTCAATACTGTCGCCATTTGCCAGCATCCCAAGGATTTGATATACAGGGATACGTGTACCTGCAATGCATGCCTGTCCATGGCAAACTTCCGGATCAATTATTATTCGACGGTCCATTTATCTACGCCTCGCCGGACTGATGATAATTTAAGATTATTCCAGTCAGGCATTGAGCTCAAGCCCATTTGCACTACATGCGTCTGAGGGGCGCATCCCAGCGCAGCTGCCGGCAAGACGTGGCGCCTATTCCGACAAAATAATGGCTGACAAAACAATGAAAGCAGGTTGCCGTTGAATCAGGCAGGAATGGCTTTGTTCTATTATTTTGTCGCACATTGTTTTGTCAGATCTTTTCCAACACGTCATCGTAGCTCGGCTGAAATGCGTCCCATCTGAGGCGCATGGCATCGGGGAGCAATTATTGAATTGATCCGGCGCAATGGGAGCGGCATGGTTCTTTCGCCGTCGCTGCAAGGGCCGCAACGCAAATGAATGGAGTGCGAAGGGACAGGCGCGCGTCGGCAAAAAATCGGCTTCACATCGGCGCCCGGCGAAACAAGGATAAGCTTCAATGCGCGCATTCACATTGATCGAATTGCTGATCGTTATCGCCATCATCGCCATCCTCGCGCTCATCGCGATTCCAAACTTCCTCGAAGCGCAAACGCGGGCGAAGGTGTCGCGCGCGTGTTCGGACATGCGCTCGATCGCCGTGGCGCTTGAAGCCTATCGGACGGACCAGGAGGCTTATCCCACGATGCTCGAGCCGGGATTTCCTGGCGGCGTGGATCCGCTCAAAGGCTCGGACCTGAAGTGGTGGTACACGCCCAACGCGCTGAGCACGCCGGTGGCGTATCTGGCCAATGCCGATCTGCGCTGCCCCTTCGGCGGCAACTGGGACAAGGCGCCGTATTTCCCGAACGAGATTTGGCGGCGCTATGGATATGAAAATATCCTGGACCTGATGGGCAAGCGCGCGACTTTTTCCATCCTGCAAACCCGCTACCGTGACGACGCCCTGGTCTGGAGCGGGCAATGGCGGCTGGAATGCATCGGACCGGATCGCCTGTGGAACCCGTCGCTTCTTTACGATCCAACCAACGGAACCGTCAGCGCCGGCGATATCATCCGCACGCAGCGTAATCCTTCGGGCAACAGCAATCCCGATTGTCTGGCGCCGTGAGTTTTCGGCGGCGCGAAATTATCCTTGCGCCGCAGGATTCAGAAAGACTAAAGCATCAGCGAACAAGCGTGTTGCGCATAAGAAAAGGAGCGGTTTTTGTGCGCGAAAGCCTTCTCGAATTAATTAAAAACGGCGAGAATTCCGGCGTGGAGTTCAAGCGCGGCGCCTTTCGCCTTGAGCTGCGCCCCGTCTCGGGCTCTTCCATTTCGGATTTGGATTTGCGCCGTTTGCGGGATTACTTTGAGCGCGTTCGTCAGCAGCCAGCGCCGCCTTATGAAGATGCAGCGGCATGGCGCACATTGCTTTTGAACACCGAATTTCTGGCTGAAGAGGCGGAAACAACACCTGCAACCGTTGCCGGGTTGCTCTTGTTTGGAGGCGCCCCCAACCGCTTTCTGCCACAGGCGGGCATTGACGCGGTGGCATATCCAGGGAATGAAAAAGATTATGGCGCCAAAGAACGAGCAACATTGCGCGGTCCGATGACGCCGCTCTACAGCGGCATCGGCCTCGAGGAAAGCGGTCTGGTTGAACAAGCGATGGCCTTTGTCCGGCGCAATACGGAAGTCATTGGCTATCTTGAAAACGGCGCGCGCCGCATCGAGCGTTGGGCGTATCCGGAAGAGGCGGTTCGCGAGGGGCTCATCAATGCGCTCGTTCATCGCGACTATCTGCTTTCCAGCACAGATATTGAGTTGTCGCTCTATGAAAACCGCATGGAGATTATCTCTCCGGGGCGCTTGCCCAATGGCATAACTCCGGCGCGCATGACCACCGGCTGCCGCGCGGCGCGCAACCAGCTGCTCAAGGACGTGATGCGGGACTATGGTTATCTGGAGCACGTAGGCATGGGCATTCCGCGCAAAATCGTCAAAGGAATGCTGGCGCATAACGGCACAAAGCCGGATTTGATCGAGGAAGAGGAACGCTTCATTTTGCGGCTTTGGAAACGCGCGCCGAAGGGGCAAGGCACGTCTTGAGATGTCTTTATTGCATCATATCCTGGCAGCGGCAGCGGCGCCGGGGCTTCTTGGCTTTGGGGATTGTCTTCCTTGCCCTTGGTTGTCCCGCGACGGCAAATGAGGCCGCAACCAGCTCTGTCACTATCACTCCTGCCACAATCACTCCCACCGCGATCAGTCCTGCCACATTCCGCTCTTCAGCGTCTGTTTCGGCCGCCGCCATCTCCACAACTCCGATCCAGGATTTGGCGGACGATCTCGAGCCCATTCGCGCCAAGCATCAGATGGTGGCGCTCGGCGCAGCCGTGATTCTCGACGGGCGGCTCCAGGCTCTCGGCGTCACGGGCGAGCGCAAGGCGGGCAGCGGCGTGAAGGTCGCGCCCGGCGATCAGTTCCATCTGGGTTCCTGCACGAAAGCGATGACCGCCGTCCTGGTCGGCATGCTGGTCGAGGAGAGAAAGCTCAAATGGGAAACGACGTTGGCCGAGGCGTTTCCCGAATTGGCCGGCGAAATGCAGCCGGCGTTCCGAACCGTAACAGTCAAGGAACTGCTGCAGCATCGCGCAGGATTGCTCCACAGCTGGCCGAAAGACATAACCTCGAGGGCTATGTGGGATTTGCCGGGCGCGCCTCGCCAGCAGCGCGCCGCGTTTGCGAAAATGATTCTCTCGCGTCCGCCGGAGATCACGCCTGGAACAAAGTATTCCTATTCCAACGCGGGTTACTCAATCCTGGGCGTCATCGCCGAACGCATCACGGACACGGCCTGGGAGGAACTGATACGGCGGCGCTTATTCGAGCCGCTCAAGATGACGACAGCCGGGTTTGGGGCCATGGGGTCAAAGGGGAAGATCGAACAGCCCTGGCAGCATACGGCACAAAATGGAAAAACCAATCCCATCGAACCCGGTCCACGCAGCGACAATCCCCCGGTCATCGGTCCAGGAGGGATCGCGCATTGCTCGCTTGCGGATTGGGCGAAGTTTATCGAAGTCATTCTCGAAGGCGCGCGAGGCGAAGCGAACCCGCTGCTGAAGCCCGCGACTTTTCAAATATTATTGAGACCCGAATTCGGCGGCGACTATGCGGGCGGTTGGCGTCGGACCAAACGCGATTGGGGCGGCGGCGAAGTCCTCTCACACAGCGGCACAAACACAATGAATTATGCGGTGGCATGGCTGGCGCCCAAGCGCAACTTCGCCGTTCTGGTGGTCACAAACCAGGGAGGCGACGCTGCGCCCAAGGCCTGCGATGAGGCGGCCTCGGCGATGATCAGGAAATTCCTGCGCAGGCAATAAAAGGAACAGCGCCGCAGCCAACAATCTGCGCTGTTCCGTGCGCGTCCGTGCGCGTCCGTGCCCGCCCGCGTTCTCCCATCAAATAACGCTAATCCTCCCACGGGATGGCCAATGCCCGTCCGGCCTCGGACGATTTCCACGCGGTCTCGATCAGCAGATCGGTGCGATAGCCGGCATAACGGTCCATTTCGCCCTGTCCGCCCGAGGCCAACTGCCGCAGGAAAAACTTTTCCGCTTCGACGAAAGGATTGACGATGGGCATTGCGAAGTCCGTCCAGGTTTCCGATTCGTTGTCGTAGTAACGCAGCGCCGCGGCGTTGTTCTCCGGCTGGTTCCAGACCGGCGTTTGAAGGATCAACCTCCCGTTGACGCCGCTGATCTCGATCATCTCATCCCAGCCGCGCCCTTCGTATCCAACTTTCTTGAGCGGATGCCAGTTGGCCTCCAGGTGAGCCGCGCCGCCGCCGGGCAACCCGAAGAGAGCATGGAAGAGAATGTCCACGTCGCTTCCGGGCCGGATGAGGCGCCGGCCATAGACGTCTTCCGGCTTGCCCGCCAGAAAGAGCATCAGATCGAGAATGTGGCTGCCGCCGCAGACCAGCACGCCGCCGCCGGACATTTTTACGATGGGCGAGGCGCCGCCGTCCGGGCCTTTCGTGACGAACGGCAACAGCGGACCGGTATGCATGTCCGCGCCGACGCCCTGGTACGTGCGGGCGTAAACGCTCATGACGTGCCCGATACGCGGCATCAATTCTTTCGCTTTTTGCGCAGCCGGGAAAAAACGCTTCATGTAACTCGTGAACAGAAGCAATCCCTTCTTCTCGGCCAGTCGCGCCAGTTCCAGCGACTGCGCGGACCCAAGCGTCAGCGTTTTTTCGCAGATGACGCTTTTGCCGGCGTTCAGCGCAGCCTTTGAGATTTCATAGTGCGACGGCGACGGCACGCAGCAGATGACCGCCGTCACCTCCGGATGCGCGACCACCTCCTGATATGACGCCGCATACTTGGCGCCAAACCGCTCGCAATAAGGCCGCGCCGCGTTTGGATTCGTATCCGCGATGATGAGCACCGGCGTCTTCGTTTCCTCAAACGCGCGAAAGTGAAACTTCGAAATCCCCCCCGCGCCAACCACACCGAGTTTGACCGTCATAAGAAAGCTCCTTGGCTTCTATTATTATGATCCACTACAAATCTCGCCCAGCTCTTCTATAGAGATACATTTGGGGATTTAGCCGAGCGCTTCCTTTGCAATTTACTTTGAGATTTAGCTGGACGCTTCTACTGCAATTCACTCTGAGATTTAGCTGGGCTATTCTATTGCTATTTGCTTTAGGATTTAGCTGGGCTCTTCCATTGCAATTCACTCTTAGATTTAGCTGGGCTATTCTATT
>JAPLSP010000343.1:0-2588 GCA_026398575.1 Candidatus Sumerlaeota bacterium
GTTGAAAGCGAAGCAAGATCATACAGATAATTTATGGACATGAGGCGAGGGCGGCGGTTCTCATTTTCAATTTCTCATTTTACATTTTACATTAAGCTTCTCATTTCTCATTTTACATTTTACATTAAGCTTCTCATTTCTCATTTTACATTTTACATTAAGCTTCTCATTTCTCATTTTACATTTTACATTGACTTACGATTCAAGAATCATTTCGAGGAGGCGGGAAAAATGTCAGTTAAGATCAGACTCACGCGGGTTGGCCGGCGCAAAGCGTCTTACTTCCGTATCGCAGTGGCGGATTCGCGGCGCGCGCGCGATGGACGCATCATCGAGTCCATTGGCCATTATCAGCCCCTGCAGCCGGGCGGCAACCTGAAGATCAATGAGGAGCGGGCGATGTACTGGCTCGGCCAGGGCGCCATTCCCTCCGAAACGATCCGCTCGCTGTTCCAGAAGACAGGCCTCATGCGCAAATTCCATGAGAGCAAATTCGGTCCGTCGGTCAAGCCGGGACACGAATCGCACCACGCTCGCAAGGAAGTCGCGCCGGAGGCCGTCATCTCCAGCAAGCAAAAGAAGAAAGCCAAGGCCTTGGAGAAAATAGCCGCCGAGAAGCCCGCCGGCGAGGCAGCCCCGGCCGCCGAGACGCCGGCCGAGCCTGCGGCGACGGAACCGGTTGCGACTGAACCGGCTGCGGCTGAACCGGCTGCAACGCCCGCGGCGCAATAATCCCGCGGCCTGGAAATCTCCTCTGGACTTTGATGACCGCAGTTTGGTAACATGTAGCCGCTGCTTGACGATTGAAAGCCGGTGAATCGCCATTCGCTCACTTTGTGCCGGCGCAACGCTACAGATTCCAGTGACACAGGAAACGCTGACATGGCAGAAGACGTCACAATGAAGACGCTGGTCCAGTACATGGCGGAGGCCTTGGTGGACCACCCCGAGAAGGTTGAAGTGCTTGTGGTCGAAGGCGAGAACAGCATCATCTTTGAGTTGAAGGTGGCGCCCGATGACATCGGCAAAGTCATCGGCAAAGGCGGCCAGACCGCCAAGGCGATGCGCAAGATTCTGAGCGCGGCCGCCACCAAACTCAACAAGAAGTCGCTGCTCCAGATCGTGGAGTAAGGATGAGGCCCATGCGCCGTCATCCGGCGCCGCCAGACCAAACCCCGAACTCGGACGGGGCTGCGCAAGCCCCCGGAGCGGGATTGTATCCGGAAGCGGAACGTTTGGCGCTTTTAGGGCGGATCGCCAGGCCGCACGCCCTCTCAGGCGAATTGCGGGTGATCCCCGAAAGCTACAACGCCGAAGTTTGGGAAGCGGCGCTGGACTTGCCGCTTTACTTGAAGTCCCCCTCGTCGAACGAATTGAGACCCGTGCGGTTGGAATCCTTCCATCCTCACGGGTCTTTGCTTTTGGCGCAATTCGACGGGATCACCGACCGGACGCAGGCCGAAGCGCTCACCGGCATGGAACTCTGGATCGAGCGCGACGCCTTGCCCGAACTCGAAGAGGACGCCTACTATCACTATGATCTGATCAGCCTGACGGTCGCGGACGAGGCCAGCGGCGAGGAACTTGGGGTTGTGGAAAGCATCTCGGAAAACGCCGCGCAAGACCAGCTCGTCGTGCGCCGCCCGGACGGACGCAATTTTCTGATTCCCTTCATCGGCGTTTTCATCGGAACAGTGGATTTCAAAACCGGACGCATCCATGTCCATCTGCCGCCGGGCTTGATCGAGGTTAATGATAAAAACAACGCAGACGAATAAGCTCTGCGCAATTTTTCATACACGGGAGAAAATCTCATGTCTGTTTGTCCCCGATGCAACGCGCCTTTGGCGCATGACACGCGCTTCTGCTCCAAATGCGGCACGCAAATCGGCGGCGAGACAGCGCCTCAGGCCATGCCCGCGGCGCCTCAAGCCATGCCCGCCGCTCCCGGCATGGCGGCCGCGCCCTATGCTCCCGGCGCGCCCGCAACGCAGATGTCCAGTTTGGCGATTTGGTCATTTGTGTGCGGCCTGCTCAGCATGGTTTGTCTGGGGATTCTCACCGGCATCCCCAGTATCGTGATGGGTATCATGTCGCTGTTGCGAATTAATAAAAGCAACGGACGTCTGACCGGCAGCGGATTTGCCATTTCTGGCATCGTACTCGGCGCCGTAGGTTTCGTGTTATTAGGCCCCATGATGGTAGCCATCGCGATTCCTGGATTCCTGCGCGCGCGCGAAGTCAGTTGCTCCCGCTCGTGCCAGGAAAATCTCGTCAAGATCGAAGGCGCCAAAGAGCAATATGCCTTGGATAGAAACATTGTGGACCGCAATGTGACGCCCACGTGGAACGATCTGGTCGGCGCCACGCTCTATCTCAAACGCACGCCGGTTTGCATCATGGGCGGAACCTATAACATCAATGATCTGGGGCACAACCCCGAGTGCACCTATCAAACGCCGCCCTGGCTGGGGTCGGATCGGAAATTTCTGCACAAGATGCAATGAAGGCGGATCATCGCCAAAGGCATTCCTGTGAGGAAGAGAGCATTATTGCGGCTAGGAGAAGCGCCAGCATTTGGAGTGCGG
>JAPLSP010000343.1:2644-5737 GCA_026398575.1 Candidatus Sumerlaeota bacterium
GCTTTTGCTTCGCCAATCTTATGAATAATCGCAGCTAAAGCGGCAGCAAGCAACCGCACTCCAAAAGCTGGCGCCGTGTCTGATTGCATAACTTTCACCTGATAGAAAAAAAAAACAGGCGCCGAAATGATTGCTCAGAACACTTCGAAAGGCGCAGAAAGCTGTAATCAACCCGATGCTTGTTTGCCCCAAATGCAATATGCCTCAACCTGACGGCGCCAGCGTCTGCGCCAAATGCGGCTCACAAATCGGCGGCACGATTCCGCATCAGGCCAGAGCCGTCGCTCCCGCCATGACCTCGGCACCCTCCAAATCCATTGCTTCTCCCACGAAAAAATCCGGCTTGGTAATCGCGTTATATGTGGGCATGGCTTGTCTGGCGCTTCTCATTGTTATCCCTGGCTTCCTGCGTAGTCGCGAGGTCAGCCGCGCCCGCAAATGTCAGGAGAACCTATCCAAGATTGAGGGCGCCAAGGAGCAATATGCTCTGGAGCACAATGTTGATCCTTCCATAACACCACTATGGACGGATCTGTTGCGCGCCACACAATATCTGAAGCGAAAGCCGGTTTGCCCTAACGGAGGAACCTACAAGATCAATGATCTTAATAGCGTGCCCGAATGCAACTGCAGATTTTTCAACCGATCGGAAAAAGAAATTGAGCAGATGAAAGAACTTGAGCGGAATAGAGGATGTTAAAGCCATATATGATAAATAGCAAAGCCGCGATCCTCATTAATTAATCTCACAGAAAGGCAATCTACGATGCACGCACAATGTCTATCCAAAATGAAAGCATCCCTCCTCCTCTCGCTCCTTGGATGTCTGGGCAGTTTATTCATCCCCTTCGCAAGCGCCGCAGAGACGGAGCGGATCAAGAACGGCGATTTTGAAAATCAGTCGCCCGCTTTGAGCGGATGGAAATTCTGGGCGCGCGATAGCAAAAGCGCTGCCGAGATAACCAAGGAGGCGCATGGCGGACAGGGCGCCGCGCATATCCGCAACACGGGCGCCAGGGAATGGAATCTCACCAATGAAGCGCATGAGGCCGTGAAGCCCGGGCAAATCTTCACCGTCACCGCTAATGCGAAAGGAAAGGGCAGCGTGACGCTGGCCGTCACGGCGCTGTCGGGCGGGAAGGCGCAATCCCCGGACATCAATACGGACAGCCTGGTATCGCCCGCCGATTGGTCGAAGTTGCTGGCCGAGGCGAGGATCCCCGAAGGTTGCGAGCAAATCCAAATCCGCTTTTTCGGGACTGGCCTGTGCGACCTCCTGCTCGATGACGTGACGATTCAGGAAGGCGCCAGCAGGCCGCGCCTGACGAAGCCGCCGGTTGAAGGCTTTGCGCGCGAGCGCGTTCGCGACAAGATGGGACGCGGTTTGGCCGCCATGCCCGCCAAGGACGGCGGCGTTTATCTCGGCTGGCGGATGCTGTCGGACGATCCCAAAGATATCGCCTTCAACGTATATCGCAGCTTGGGCGCCGAAAAGGCCAAGCGCCTCAATCCAGAGCCGCTGATCAAGACCACCAACTTCGTGGACGCTGCTGCTCCGCAGGGCGACAACCGGTATTCCGTGCGCGCCATTGTCAACGGTAGCGAAAAACCGGAATCGGAATCTGAACAAATATCTTTCACATCTTCCGCCGGCGCCTCGCCCTATATCTCGATCAAACTTCAGGGCAACTATGATTTCCAAAAAGTGGCGATCGCCGATCTCGACGGCGACGGGCGCTTTGATTTCGTCATCAAGCAGCCGAACTATAATGTGGACCCTTACGTGAATTACTGGAAAAAAAGCCAGGACACATTCAAGCTGGAAGCCTATCGCAGCGACGGGAAGTTCCTCTGGCGCTATGACATGGGATGGGCCATCGAGGAAGGAATGTGGTATTCGCCTTACATCGTGTATGACTTTGACGGCGACGGGCGCGCGGAGGTGGCGGTCAAGGCCGGCGAAGGCGATCCGCGCGACGCCGACGGGCGCGTCACGACAGGTCTGGAATATCTCCTGATCATGGATGGCGCGACGGGAAAAGAAAAAACGCGCGCGCCGTGGCCTTCGCGCGAAGGTTATCCCGACTACAACTATTATTGCCGCAACCAACTGGGACTGGCCTACCTCGACGGCAAGACGCCCTGCCTGCTGGTCGAGCGCGGAACCTACAACACCATCAAGATGATCGCTTATGAATTCCACGACGGCAAGTTGCGCGAACTGTGGGCATGGAACGACCGCGAAGAGGGCGGCGCTTATCGCGGACAAGGCGCCCATTGCCTGCGCGCGGCGGACGTGGACGGCGACGGGCGTGACGAGGTCATCATCGGATCGGCCGTCCTTGACGACAACGGCAAAGGCCTCTGGTGCACGCGCCTGGGGCATCCGGATCATCTGACCGTGGGCGATCTGGACCCGGCCCGCCCCGGCTTGGAGATACAATACGGCATCGAGCCGCGCCAACGGAAGAACGCCATCTGCATGGTCGAGGCGCGCACGGGAAAAATCCTTTGGGGCCTGGATGAGCCAACGTCACATGTTCATTCCTCGGGCCTTTGCGCCGACATTGACCCGAAGTATCCCGGCGCCGAATCCTATGGCGGCGAACGCGACGACAAAAATCAGCGTTGGCTTTTCAGCGCGACGGGAAAACTGATCGCCAAAAAAGACCTGGGAGGCCTTGCGCCGCGCGCCGCTTATTGGGACGCCGACATGCAGCGCGAACTCGTCACGAAAGAAGGCGTTCATAAATACAACAGCCAGAGCTCGCTGGTGCGCATCGAGGGCGCCGTCATCGCCATCACGGATTTCCTCGGCGACTGGCGCGAGGAAATCATCACGGCGCTGCCCGGCGAAATGCGCATTTACTCAACCACCATCCCCGCCGCCGACCGCCGCCCCTGCCTGATGCAGGACCCGATCTATCGCATTGACGTAGCCGTCGGCTCGCAAGGCTACTACCAAATCCCCGGCCTCAGCATCCTGCCCGGCGCCGAAACAAAATAATGTACGACAAAATAATGGCACGAAGCCATTCTTGCCTGATTCAACGGCAGCGTGTTTTCATTGTTATGTCAGACATTATTTTGTCA
>JAPLSP010000636.1 GCA_026398575.1 Candidatus Sumerlaeota bacterium
GCGCATCTGGCGGCGCTGGCCGGCGATCAGGCGCAAATCCTGGCGACCGACGCTTCCAAGACGCGCCTGGACGAAGTTCCGAAAATCCTGGGACGGCTTGGCGTCAGGAACGCGCAGTTTGCCATCGCCAACCAACTGCTCATCGCGCAGTATGGCAATTGGGCCGACGCCGTGCTGGTGGACGTTCCGTGCACGGGCATGGGGACCATTCGCCGCCATCCGGAAATCCGCTGGCTGCGCGAACGCGAAGACGTCATCCAAGCTTCCTTGAAGCAGCTGATGATCCTTGGATTGGCGCAGCAGATGGTTCGTCCGGGAGGCCGGATGATCTATTCAACCTGCACGCTGTTTTACGAAGAAAACCGGCGCGTGATCGAAACCTTCCTCGATTCCTATCGCCACTTCAGCCTGGTGGATGCGCGCCAGACGGCGCCGGATTTCCTTCAGCCGTATCTCATGGCGGATGGGATGCTCTTCACCCCCATCCATCCCGCCTTCCCCCTGGATGGCTTTTTCGCCGCGGTCCTAACGCGCAATGGTTGACAAGCAAGGTTTCAATTCTGAAATGACAGGCGGGCAAACCTGGTCAGTCGCTCAATATCCCAAACCCAATCCTCCCCCCATGAATGGGAGGAGTCTGGAGTTTGGACGATAGAATCCCCCGAAGGGGGTGAACAATCATAGCCGTGGGTGAAGCGAAGCGAACCCACGGAAACGATGAGCGCGAAAATAGGTCCCCGAAGGGGGCCAACATGGATCGAACGGCCTGCTGAATTTCGTTTGCGCGTTTCGAATTGGCAATGACGAAAAATTGTTTTTGCAGCGACGTTGGCCCCCTTCAGGGACCGAAAATCTCGTCTGCTGCCACCGTGGGTTCGCTTCGCTTCACCCACGGCTATGATTGTTCACCCCCTTCGGGGGAATGCGCCGACCTTGGCAGCCCGTCATTTCAAAATTGAACGCCCACTAGTTCCGGATTTCCAGGAACCATTTGGGGTCCAGAGGCATCAGCGCGGACGTTGGCAAAATCGTTTCGTTCGAGTAGCCATAGCCTTGCACGCGCTGCCATTGATCGGGTTTGATCGAAACGTCTCCCAACACCAACGAAATCGGGATCACGCGCCGCACGCTGATGCGCTTGATCCGGCCGTCAATCGTGGTTGCGCCCGTGGTTGCGCCGTCATTAACGTTAGCGAGGAATCCGGCAAAGACGCCAAAGTCGCCGTGGATGCGGTCAATATTCATCGCCGTGCCGAACGAGCTTTTCCCGCTCTTTTCGGCGGTTGCGGTCGCCGTCGTCAGCTGCGATCCGCCACCCGATACAATCGCCATCTGCCCCTTCCAGGTATAGGGCGAGGAGGTGACGGCGGCAGCGGGCGGCGGCGCGCCCACAACTCCGCCGAATGCGATCAGATCGCCGCTGTCGCGATACGACCGCCAGCGCGCTTTGATATACGGAATGCGATATTCGCCGATGATGACGCCCGACGCGATGTTTCCGCCCGTGACGTCCATCTGCAGCCGCCCCGCGCCGGTGTAAAACATCTGCGCCTTGATGTCGGAACGCATGGGATGGAGTTCCGCCCCGCCGTCGAAGAGGACCGTCATGACCGGGGCCCGGGTGGTGAGGATGGTGCTGAAGCCGGAGGCGCCGCGAATTTCATGCGCGTCAATCGAAGCGCCGTTCAGGGAGATTCGCCGCAGCTCCAATCCGTTGATATCGCCTCCCCCGAAGCTCTCGCCCGGCGCCTTGGGTGTCCCAATGCCGCCTTCGCTGATCCACTGATTGCCGCCCAAAGCCACCTTGCGCGAGTTGACGCTGACGCTGGCGATGATTTGATCGGGAACGGACAGCTTCGCCAGGAAGATTCCTCCCAGACTGATGTTCGTTTTCAACGCCACGGTGTCGAAGCGTCCGGCCCGTCCCTCGATCGAAGTATAGAAGTGTTCCGCCTTGTCCAGCGAATTGGGAGAGGCCGTCATCCGAATGGCCCCGATATCGCCCGCTGCGATCTTGTCCACGAAACAATCATAGGCGGTGAAAGAGCGCAAGCCGCCGCCGATCGTCATCTCCCGTATGCGTCCTTGGGTGGCGGCGCGGGTCACCGTGCCGCTGGTCACGACTTTGGGAACGTCGCGCCCCACGCCGTTCGCGCCAAGCCTTCGCGTATTCCTGCTGATGTCGAGCGTGCACGCCGTCGGGTCCGTGATCACGATGCCCACGCTGGTGATTTCGTCCGGCAGCGGCGTTCCGCGATTCCTGGAATAGTAAAAATCTCTCCCGGCGGAATTGTGATAGTGTATCAGATAATCGTCATACCAACCCTGCGGCGCCGGCGTCGGCGTGGGGCTGGGGGCGACGGTCAGAGCGACGGAGATCGTCTTCGGCGTATTGGATGCGCCGGCGGCAGCGATGATGATCGCGGCGTTGCGCGAGCCGGCCGGCAGGTCAGCGGTGCTATACATCACTGCGACGCTATGATGTTCGCCTTTCGAGGCGCCGGAAGACGGGCTGACCGACAGCCAGGAGGCATTGCAGGATACCGAATAGTTGAGCGTTCCGCCGCCCGAATTCCATACATCCAGCGTCTGGCTCGTGGCATTGCGCCCCACCATGCAGGTGTTGGTCAGACTCGTGGGATTGACGCCGATTTGAGGCGAGGGCGTCGGCGTTGGCGAGGGGGCTTGCGCGTCCCATCGCAGGTTATAAGCGTTCCCCTGGCCGGCGCCAAAGACCCTGATGAAATAATACCCCGCCGCTGGAACCCGGTAATCAAAGTTTTCGGTGTTTGTGTGACCGTTTGAGAGCGCCAGCTGCGCGCCCAAAATATTGTAGAGCGCGATGTCAATATCGCCGGCGGAGTTGGTGAACGTGCAGGCGCCCAATACACGCTCGGCGCCCGCCGTCACGCGGATGCGATACCAGTCGTCGTCTTTTTGGACGCCGAGTCCGTGAATCGCCAAAAGCCATTGGCCCTGATCGCCGGACAAATCATAAGCGTCTGCCAGGATGTTATTAGGCTCATAAGCGTCGTCGGGATTTGCTCCCCCTCCGGCCGTCGCGCAATCCGGGTATGAGAACGGGCTTTCGCCCGCGGCGCTATAGGCTTTGACGGCGCAATAATAGAGCTGTCCCGGCGTCAGATTCGTGATCGTGATTTCCGTGTGAGTGCTGACGTCGGCGCCGTTGAGCGGGATGCCTTGGACCACCGGATCGAACGGCGGATTGGCGGAGTCTTCGTCATAATAAATGGTATAGCCCGACGCGCGCGGAGCGGGATTCCAGCGCAGGACAATCTGCCCGGAGGCGCCGGCGGTTTGCGCGATGACGCCCGTGGGCGCGTTGGGCGCCGGCGCCGGCGTGGGAATGGCTGGCGGAAGCGAAGTCCACCACAGATCATAGGGATTGCCGGCATTGGCGCCAAAAACCCGGAGGAAATAGATTCCGGCGGTCGTGACAGGACAGTCTATGAACTCGCTGTCGGCGGTGGTCGCCGATAGAGCCAGCAGCGTTCCGGTGGAATCGTGCAAGGCGCAGTCAATATTGCCTTGCGCATTGCTGAATTCGCAAAGCGCCTGGATGCGCTCATAGCCGGGCGCGACGGCGATTCGATACCAATCGTCATCGGCCTGAATGCCTTTCCCGGCAGCCATCGAAAGCCAGCGCCCGCGATTGCCCGAAAGGTTGTATGCCGTGGCTGTCGTATTGTCCGGCTCATAAGCGTCATCGGGGGGCAGCGTGGCCCGCGCCTGCGTCTGCGCCGAGTAGCCGCTGATCGCACGCGCGTTGTATGCCTTGACGGCGCAAACATAAGACTGTCCCGGCGCCAGTCCGGCGATCGTGACCTGCGTCACGTTTCCGGCGTTCGCGCCCGAAAGCGGGGCGCCTGCGACCGCCGGAATAAAGGGAGGATAAAGCGCGCCGTCGTCATAATAGATATAATAGCCGCTGGCATGTGCGGCGCTGTTCCAATGCAAGATGATTTCGCCGGGATTGAGGCCCGATTGCGCCGTCACGCCCGAAGGAACGGAGGGAGTCGGCGAGGGAGTCGGGTTGGGCGTGGGCGAAGGCGAGGGCGTCGCGACGGGCGTGGCGTTCCATATCAGATCGTATGTGTTGCCGGCGTTGCCGTAAAAGACACGGATATAATAAGCGCCTGCCGCCGGGGCCAGATAGTTGATCGTTTCCTGGTCATTCGCTGTCGCCGATTCGGCGAGCAAGACGCCGGCGGCGCTATACAGCTGGATGTCAATATCGCCCTGGCTATGAGTGAACGTGCAGGTGATTTGCAGCCGCGTATTGGCCGCGGGCGATTGGATCTTATACCAATCGTCATCATATTGAATGCCGAAGCCATTCAGATTCGACAACAGCTGGTTTTTCCAGTTCGTCAGGTCGAAGGCCGTGGCCAGCGTGTTGTTCGGCTCATAATTGTCGTCCTGTTGCTGCCGTTCGAGCCATTGGCGGACGCTGGGATATGAAACGCTGAACCGTCCGAAGGAATCAATGCCCGTCAGATTGCTGCATGAGGAATCGCCACCATAGAGCTGTCCGATGAAAAACTGACCGGCGTTATAGAGCGGCGCGCCGCTGCTGCCCGGCTCCGTGACGCCGGAAGAAAATTGAATGCCCCACCAATCCGCGTCCGAGCTTTGGATGCCGCCCAAACTGATGCGCTTGTAGGAGCCGTCGGGATGATGAATGCAGGTCACCTGCTCGCTCGGCGCCGGAGTGTCAATCGTCCAGCCGGCATAAACCACGCCGCCGGGCGAGGCGTTGCGCAGGCGCAGGAAGGAATAGTCATTTCCCGCGGCGGCGGACTGTCCCGCCAGATAAACGGCGCCGCCGCCGGTGTGGGTAGCGGTGGAGCGGTCGGGCGCCGTGCCGTCGCAGGATGAGGTTTGGTAGAACCAGTAGAATTCGGCGGAGTTGGCGCTGGCCTCGTCCGAAATGCAATGATTGGCCGTCATGAAGTAGTCAATGTAGGTCGTATTGTCCGCGTCATTCAGCAAACTGCCGGTACACCAGTAAGTATAAGAGCCACTGACGTAGAGGTATCCCGCCACGCTATTGCCCGTCGAAGTCCAACTCGGATAGCAGGTGATATCGTTATGGCAGGCGCCCACCTTTGGAGTTCCGAGTTCCGAGTTCGGAGTTCCGAGTTGAGAGTTCCGCGCCAGTTTGGCCAAATCCTGATAGATATGCGCGATTTCGCGTATCTCGAAAGAAGCCGGCCTGTCCGATAAATCCGGGGGCAGATAGCACTCCACCGTGACCTGGGAGGCAAAAACTGATTCGGTCCAGTAATCGCCGGCGCTGAGCCAATCCTTCGATTGGTATGGGCCATAAGATTCCTGCGGCGAGAGAGTATTGTACACCATAACCTGCGCGCCTTTGGGCAAGGCGATGCCGGTCAGATGAATCCGGATCGCTTTGGCTTCGGGAGACTCGATGGCCGCGGTCCAGAGTTTGCCGCCATTCTTCAGGGACAAGAAGCCTGATGCAGTATTGACGATTGACGATTGACGATTGACGATTATGGATTGCGAATTGCGGATTGCGGACTGCGGATTGGCGATGGATTGCGGATTGCGGATTGCGGATTGCGGATTAAGGGACTCAGGAAACTGGCGAACGATGCCAACGCTCAAGGGGGATTTTTCTTTCGAGGCGGCGGGCTTTTCTTCGGCCAGAATGCGTGCCAGATCGAGTGGATCGAGATGAATTGAGACGCTTGGAGTCGTCAGCCCCTGGCTGACGGATTTGGGAATCGCTTTTTCAAGCGCTTTCATCGGCGCGGGCTTGGCGCCAGGTTTCATGGTCCCGGGCGTTGCCGTGGCATCAGCCGAAAGCGCGGACGCGAATGCAGCTGTCGGTGACGCTCCTTGCGCCAGCGCCTCGGTGGGAAGCAGATGGCCGGAGGAATCCAGATAAATTATGAAATCGCTGTTGAAGAGCCGGTCATGGACTTTCTGGCCGGTCAGCTGCATTGTTTTGCCCCCGACGTTGCGCGTCTCCTGCCACGTCTGAACCACATCAAAATCATCGGCCCTGGTGACGAGGCTGAGGCTCATTGCCCCGAGCCCTGCAAGAACAAACGCCATCAGGCGGCGCCCAGAAGCTGGAAAAAATATGCCCATACCCCTTTTTGCCCCTTTCAAGGGTTTTTCAAAGTGTAGCAGTTGTCCGCGCCGTCTCAAGCCATAAGGCCCGGAAAGTATGTCCCGGACGCCGGACGGGACTGTATGGCATTGTTATCAATGTAAAATGTAAAATGAGAAATGAGAAATTGAAAATGAGACCGCGCTCGGCAGGCATAGGATGCAGGGCTGCGTAATGCTGTTGCCGGGATGGGTTGTCATTTTACATTTCTCATTTCTCATTTTTCATTTTTCATTATGTTGTATGAAAATGCGAATACTTGCCTGGAATTTCCATACTTTGACTGATTTCTTTTGACATGACCGCAGCGCTGGAACAATCTGAGGCTATGACTGCGTTGCGCGGCGGTCCATTATCTTATCATGGAGGCGTTTCATCATGGCCGTTCAAAAAGCCACGGGGATTTGCACGTGCGGCTCAAATCAGCTGGCCTTTACGCGCTGCGGGCGTTGCGCCAAGCCGGTCTGCGAGCAATGCAAAGTCGAGCGCAATGGGGAAGCATATTGCAGCCTGGAATGCGCCGAGGTCGCACAGCGATACCTTGCCAGCGAGGGCAAAAGCATTCCCCGCTCGCGCCCGGTGAGCATCTGGGGAGCGATCTTTGGCCTTTTGTGCTTCGCGGTGATCGCCTGGCTGGCCTGGTGGCTTTACTTCAGCGGCCCTGGACCCGATCAGCTGAGGAAGATGATTGGGATTTAATGTTTTGCATTTCTCATTTTACAGTTTACATTATTCCTTTGCGGCTTGGTCCCGATACCATTCGATTGTCCTCCGCAATCCTTCCTCGAAGGAGATCGTGGGTTCATAGCCAAGCAGGGCGCGGGCTTTCGAGATATCGGCTTTCGAGTGCCGCACGTCGCCGGCGCGCGGGGGAGCAAATTGCGGCGTGAGATTGCAGCCCAAAATCTTTTGGAGGGTCTCGAACAGCTGCAAGACGGTGCTGGATGCGCCGCAGGCGATGTTGATGACTTCGCCGTTGGCGTTGAAAGGGGCGCGGGCGGCCAGCAGGTTGGCGAGCACGTTGTTTTCAACGTAAGTGAAATCGCGCGACTGGCCGCCATCGCCTTCGATCTTCGGCGCTTCGCCCGCCAGCATCTGCGTGCAAAACTTCGCAATGACGCCGCTATATTGCGACGCCGGGTCCTGGCGCGGGCCAAACACATTGAAATAGCGCAGGCTCACCGTTTCCATTTCATAGCAGACGCTGAAGGCTTTGCAGTATCCTTCGCAGGCGAACTTGGAAACCGCGTAAGGCGAGCGCGGCTCGGGGAGCAGAGTTTCAACCTTGAATTCGGCCTGTTGATCGCCGTAGGCCGAGCTCGAAGCCGCATAAACAAAGCGCTTGATGCAGGCTTCGCGCGCCGCAATCAGCAGGTTCAGCGTTCCCGTGACGTTGCTCTCGTGCGTCAGCAAAGGATTGGCGACCGACCGCGGCACGGAAGGGATCGCCGCCTGATGCAGAATGTAGTCCATATCTTTCGCGGCGCGCCGGCAGTCGTCCGGATTGCGCAGATCGCCTTCGAGCAAGTCAATCTTGTTGCGAATATGCGCCAGATTATTTGGGAAGCCGGTGGAGTAATTGTCCAGCACCCGGACCGACTCGCCCTGTGCGCACAAGTATTCGGCGATGTTGGAACCGATAAATCCGGCGCCGCCCGTGACAAGATAATTCGCCATAATGCCGCCTGACTGGGAAGAATATTTGAGAAGATGATTTGAGAATCCAATTCAGGACGAAAATCCATATCGCTCTCGAAACTGCATAGATCGCGCGCCTGTCGTTTCGTCCCTTCAACCATGCGCGCGCTGCTGATTGATAAACGGAATCTCGGGGTGAAATCAATGCGAAACGCCGCCGCCCGAAACGCCATGCCCGTTGCGCAAGGGCACATCACTCTGTAAGCACGAGACCTTTGCCGCTAGGTGATGAAAAGCGGTATCTATCAGGATTGGCGCCGCATGGTAGGCCGCTCCG
Organism: Candidatus Sumerlaeota bacterium; assembly: GCA_026398575.1. The sequence goes on from JAPLSP010000636.1 coordinate 8,139, forward strand.
CTCCGTCGGGCGGCCTTGGCGCGCT
>JAPLSP010000570.1 GCA_026398575.1 Candidatus Sumerlaeota bacterium
AAGCCACCTTACTCCAAAAGCTGGCGCCGCGTTTATCCGCATGACTCAGCTCTTCCTGCATGTGAATTTGCGAAAAATTATGAGACAGTAATGCCGAACATTAGCTCTGCGCGAGGATAACATATCCCCGCCCTCCTTCCGCCAATGCGGAAAAAAATATTCACAGGTATATGCGCTCGAATGCCCGCTTTAGAATGCGGGCGCCAGATCAGGATACCGGAACAGGTTTCCCGCGTAGTTCTTGAGCACAACGTCGGCGCCTTCCCTTTTCTGAATGTAATTCGGCGCGATAGGAATCTTGCCACCGCCTCCCGGAGCGTCAATCACATAGTTGGGCACGGCGTATCCCGTCGTGTATCCCCGCAGCCCCTGGATGATCTCGATGCCTTTTTCCACGGGCGTGCGGAAATGCGCCGAGCCGGTGATCGGGTCGCATTGATACAGATAATAGGGCCGGACGCGAATTTTCAGCAGGCCATGGACCAACCGGCGCATCACGTTGACGCTGTCGTTGATTCCCTTGAGAAGCACCGTCTGGCTCCCCAAAGGAATGCCCGCGTCCGCCAGACGGCCGCAGGCCTGGGCCGTTTCCGGCGTCAACTCGTCGGGATGCGTGAAGTGAATGCTCATCCACAACGGGTGATACTTGCGCAACCGGCGCATCAAGCCCGACGTGATGCGCTGAGGCAGCACCACGGGAACTTTGGTTCCGATGCGCAGAAACTCGACGTGCGGAATGCGGCGCAAGGACGACAGAAGCCATTCGATGGCCTCGTCATCGAGCGTCAGCGGATCGCCGCCTGAAATCAGGACGTCGCGCACGGAGGGCGTGGCCTCAATATAATTGATGGCCTTTTGCCATTGCTCCATGCGGACGCCCAGATGGCCGCGATGCCCCACCATGCGCGAGCGCGTGCAGTAGCGGCAATAGACGGAGCACATCTCCGATACCAGGAACAGCACGCGGTCCGGATAGCGATGAACCAGGCCGGGAACCGGGCTCATGTCGTCCTCGTTCAGAGGATCGTCAGCCTCGCCCGGGCCTTGAATCAGTTCGTCCATCGTGGGGATCGTCGAACGGCGCACCGGCTGCTCGGGATCGTCCGGCGACAAAAGGCTGGCGTAATAGGGCGTGATGGAAAAGGGAAGATTTCCAGCGTCCTGCGACAACGCCTTGCGCTCGGAGCCCGACAGGATCAACACGCGCTCGATGGCCTCGAGCGTGCGGATGCGATTGCGCAATTGCCAGCGCCAGTCATTCCATTCCGAGGCCTTGACGCTTGGATAAAACATGCGCCGGAATCGAAAAGACGGACTGAGAACTCTGGGTTCCGAAGTCGGGATGCCTGGCAAAAGCGGCTGGCTATAGTCAGGGCCGGTTCTGCCTCTTGGCCGCACCGGAATTACAACGGCGGGGGTGGAATATTCCTGATACTGATACTCCGGGAGTGTGACCGTAGCACTACTAGGAGGCTCTTCAGCCTCTTCACTAATAGGCTCGGTCGGGGCGGGAAGGGAACTAGATTGGTCCATTTCTCCTTTAATACCCCAACAAACTTTGGGAATCAGAGAGCTCTATAACGAGCTTCTCTGGAAGCCACCGCCATTCTCCTTTTTCCGCGCTTGTTCTCGCGGTTGAAACCAGAAAGTCAACAGAAGCTTCCGAGGGCGGATAGTATGGATGACGGACGCACTGTCAATAACTATTTTACAAAAAAATGAAAAACATTAAAATATTTTCAACTGGGAGCGCCACTGGGAGCGCCACTGGGAGCGCCAGCATCTCTGCTGGCGCGTGTATGTGCACTCCTACTGGCGTCTAAGTATACATCCATGGCGGCGTATGCTTATCTATCAGCCGCCGCCGGCATTCGCATCGCCATACATGCCGACATTGCTGTTAGTTTCCCCATTCCATCTCTTTGGAGCAAGGGATTTGCTCATCATGGCGTTGGCATAGCATTGGCATGGCATTGGCATGGGATGGGAGGTGATTTCATGCGGTGGGATGATGAGCAGCTTTTCACACGCCGGCAGGGATGCCGGCGCTCCCAGTACGCGCTCCCAGTAGCGCATTTTCACCTTGTCATGGACGCAAACGAACATCCAAAATATGTCTCGCGAGGACACTATGGAATATCGAATGGAAAAAGATTTGCTCGGCGAGCGCGAAGTGCCGAAGGATGCGCTCTCTGGGATTCACACGCTGCGCGCGGTCGAGAATTTTCCGCTCGCGGGGCGGCCGGTTCATCCGGCGTTGATTCATGCATACGGCGCGGTCAAGTGGGCGTGCGCATGCACAAATCGGTCGCTGGGCTTTCTGGATGAAAAGAAGGCGGGCGCGATTGAACGGGCCTGCGACGAGATGATGCGCGGCGCGCTGGATGCGCATGTCGTGGTGGATGCGCTCCAGGGCGGCGCGGGCACTTCGACAAACATGAACGTCAATGAAGTGATCGCCAATCGCGCGCTGCAACTTCTGGGGCGGGCGCCCGGCGAATACGACTGCGTTCATCCGCTCGGCGACATCAACCGCCATCAGTCCACCAACGACACGTATCCCACCGCTCTGAAGGTCGCCGCGATCCAGTTGATTCAGGTTCTGGAGCGCGAGCTGGTGGCGCTGCAGGAAGCCTTCCAGGCCAAAGAAAAAGAAATGGCGCACGTGGTCAAGGTCGGGCGAACGGAATATCAGGACGCCGTTCTGATCACGCTCGGGCGCGAGATGTCGGCCTACGCCGAGGCCTTTTCGCGCGACCGCTGGCGCGTTTATAAATGCGTCGAGCGTCTGCGCGTCGTCAATCTGGGCGGGACGGCGGTGGGAACGGGCCTTTCGGCGCCGCGTCAGTTCATTTTCCAGGCGACGGAAAATCTCCGCGCGATCACAGGACTGGGATTGGCGCGGGCGGAAAATTTGGTCGAAGCGACACAAAACACCGACGTCTTCGTCGAGGTCAGCGGCATCCTGAAAGCCTGCGCCAGCAATCTGCTCAAAGTCTCGGGCGATTTGCGGCTGATGTCTTCCGGCCCCGACGCCGGACTCGGCGAAATCATCCTGCCCGAGAGGCAGGCCGGCTCTTCGATCATGCCCGGCAAGGTCAATCCAGTGATCCCTGAAGCGGTCTCTCAGGCGGTGATCGCGGTGATGGCGCATGACCAGGCGATCGCGCAGGCGTGTTCCCTGGGCAGTCTGGAATTGAACGCTTTCCTGCCGCTGATCGCCGATGCGCTTCTTCACAGCATCAGTTTATTGACGAATGCCTCTTCAATTCTGCGCCGGCATTGCGTGGAGGGAATGCGCGCCGACGAGGAGCGTTGCCGCCGGCACGTGGATGGCGCGACCGCTTGCGTGACGGCGCTGGTCGGCGCGCTCGGATATGAAAAGGCGCAAGAAGTCGCCCTGGCCGCCCGCGCCGAAAGAAAGACCATCCGGGAAATTGTTATTGAAAAGAATCTCATGTCCAGCGAGCAGTATGACAGTCTGATCACTCCGGAATACGTTACCCGCCTGGGAACGCCTTTGGCCTGATCCAGCAGGGCGCAGACAGGTATTTGGGTAATGGCGGATAGGGTTCGGACGAGTCGGACCCGTCGGACAGGTCTGACGAGTCCGACGCCCCAAGAAGGGCTTTGCTCACGGCCTTGGCGCGGAGGCTTCGCTGATGTCCAGGACACGGACACCTTTGCGTTCGCGTTGCTGCTCGACACAGGCGCGGATTTGGTCGCGCACTTCCAATGGCTGCTTGATGGCGTGCAGCAGCACATTCGGCGTGGTGATGTCTGAGGTCATCAGAATGATATCGCCCAGACTGAAAAAGCGATAGATGAAGGGAATGTTCACGCGCGAATCCTCGACGCGATAAAGCTCCAGTTCTTCAATGGTCTTCGAAAAAACGCCCGTGCTCATCCGCAGGCGCTGGCTCGTCATCTCGTAGGTCGTGCAACGGATGCGCAGGTACTTCGCCAGGGCGATGAAGATGGGGACGATGAGCCAGCACAGCAGAGAGCACCAGACGTACGTCCAGAAATTCACGATCTGCGATGGCCGGCCTTTCCAAATGGGCGTTTCCGGCGAGGGGCTCGTGGTTGCGGCGCTCATGGTTGACCTCCTGCTTCAATGGGTGATTGCATCTTGGGATTCTTTGCCATCAACTGATCCAGCACACCGTTGATAAACGCCGGCGATTGATCTTCGCAGAATTTCTTCGCAATCTCGATGTATTCATCCAGGGTTACGCGAGGCGGAATATCGGCGTAATATAAAATTTCGCAGGTCGCCAGCCGCAGGATAGCCCGGTCCACCATCTGGAGGCGTTCGGGCTTCCAATGCTCGACCGCATGCGCCAGTTTGTCGTCAATGTATTGCAGATGATCGCAGGTTCGCTGGCATAATTCGCGGACAAAGGAATCCGCCGGTTTCAGCGTTTTGAATTCCTCTTTTGTTTTTCGGCCCACGCTATGGTCCTCATCCGGCGCGAGTACGACGGACATCTTGTCCAGAATTTTCTGGACGGGCGCCCCTTCGATGGCGAAGGCGTAAAGGGCCTGAACGGCGAGTTGGCGATTGAGCCGGCGGCGCATTATTTGAGGGCCACACGAGTAGGCTTGAAATCCGGATCGCGGTCGGCGAAGTAGTCATTGAGCGCGTTGAAGACCAGCCGCGCCACCATCTTCTGGAAGGCGTCGTCTGCCAGATGGCGGGCCTCTTCAGCCTGACTGAGATACCCGATCTCCAGCAACATGGCCGCGCGCGGAGTAGCCTGGCGCAGGACGTTGAAATTGGCGCTTTTGGGGCCGCGATTGTACTTGGTAAAACCCGGATAGGAAGCCGTCTGGAATTGCCTGTTCATGACATCGGTGAAGCGCCGGCTTTCCGAGGCGTATTCCGCCATTCGGCTCTCGGTCAGCCCTTTCAGGATATTGGCCAGATCGCCCGCGCCGGGAGTTTTTTTGACATCCACAATCCCGCGGTCGTTTTCCAGGTCTTCGAGCATGTGATGCGCGGTGCTCGATTCGCCTTTCGGGTTCAAATAATAGAACTCCACGCCATGGGCGCTGGGCTCGCCCAAGCCTGCGGCGTTACAGTGAATGCTGATAAACAGATCGCCATTATGCTGTTTGCTGAATTCACAGCGTTCATTGAGAGAAATGTATGTATCATCGCGCCGGGTCAGGGAGGGGGTCATGTTGGAAGACTGTTTGATGAGCTTCTCCAACTCCAGCGACACCTTCATGACAATGTCTTTTTCATTCAGGTATCCCAATCCCGGCAACTTCGCAGAAACGGCGCCCCACGACTTTCCGCCATGACCAGGATCAATGATGATTATTTTTTTGCGCCGTCCCATGCTTTCCAGAGGGGTCAGCGAGGCGGTCACCGGCGCCTCGGCTTTCGGAGCGGGCAGGCGGGTTTCCATCTTTGAGGCGGAAGCCCCCGCCGCCGGCGGTTTGGATTCACCGGCTTTTGCCTTTGCGGGAGATGCGGAAGCCGCGGCGCCCGCAGATGAAGAGATGGCGCTTTTTTTCGCCGCGACGCCTTCCGGAGACGGAGTGACGACGCTGCCATTGCGCAGAATGTCTATCACCAGACGGGGCGAGGGATCGTTGAAAACATTGATTTCGTAAGGGGCTTTTTTCTTGAGATAGAAAAGGAAACGCTGCGCTTTTTGCTGGGGATAATAACGCGTTTCCACGCGGTCAACCAGATCGTCCTGAATGGAAATGACCCGATCTTCCGTTCCCTGGTTGATGCTGGGAACATCCACATAGAAGCGCGAGTATTCGAAGATTTCGTTATAATCTTTCGGACGGGAGACGGCGCCGCTGAAGTCAATCACCAAGCGCGTATAGAGCGATTTGCTGAAATAATTGATATGCGCGACGGAAACAGGCGACGCCGCAAACGGCGCGGTCTCGGCCATCGCCAAGAACGCCAGGAACAAGCAGGATGCAGGGAGCAAGCGCTTTTGCCGGGACATCAGGTTTCCTTATAAGGATATTATCCTAGTTCAGCGATGTGAGCCTTGATTTTTGCCGAATCTTCAGCCCAATTCTCATCTTCCTTGACCGCTTCCAGCAATCGCTCAAATGTTTGTTTTGCCTTGGAGCGATCTCCGTTCTTTTCCAGAGCCAAAGCCAGATTGTATTGGGCGGCATGCAGCGTCTCATCCTTCTTCAATGCCGTCTGAAATTCCGGAATCGCTTTGGCCCAATTGCCTTCTCCCGCGGCCACGACTCCCAGATCATAATGAGTAATCGCATTATCGGGACTGAAATTCAACGTTTCGCCCAGACGCACCCGCTGATCCACGGGCAGACTGTGGAAAAACGTCATTCCATACTGGCGCAATGCCTTATTGGAATTATCTTTCAGTCGCGTCTGAAATTTCTCTAGGGTTTGGCGATAAAGCGCTTCCCCACCTTCGGTCCGAATCGGACGCAGCTTGCTCTCAAAACTGCTTTCCGGCATAACTTCTCCTCTTATTGCGCATCCGCAAACGCGTCAGTCAGCGCATTCATGTCATAAGAACAGGGCTATTCTGGCATGAGTCTCCAAAACGAATCAAGCCTAATTTTATCATTCGTTGTTTTTGCCCCAATCCGTCAGCCCCCCATCGACGATGATTTTCGGACGGCGAAATAGATGACTAAAATGCTCATCAATTTCTGTTGGCGAAACTTTCATGCTCGCGAAGAGGCTCTCTTCACGTTACTCCCTTTCTTTCGTCTGTCCT
>JAPLSP010000489.1 GCA_026398575.1 Candidatus Sumerlaeota bacterium
AAAAAGAAGGCGGCGAGCCACCTTACTCCAAAAGCTGGCGCCGCTTCAGAGCGCATTGCTTTCGGCCCTTAGGCAAGAATATGTTACTGAATTTGTGATTCAGAACACTTAAGAGCCCGCGAAGGATAGATGATTATGCTTGGAGTCCGAAAACGAAGCATCCTGTCCATCGCGCTATTACTGATGGCCTTGTCGTCCGCCGCATTTGCGCAGACGCTCCCGCCGCAGCAAAGCAGATCAGGACCATTCCCGCCGGCAGGATGCGAGAGCAAGACGGCTCACGTGGCTGCTCCGGGAGGCGCGTCGAGGACGATTTCAGGAGTCCCCGGCTATGCCTGGCGGCATGGGTGCGGGCCAACCGCGGTCGGCATGGTGATCGGATACTATGATCGGCGCGGCTGCGACGATTTGATTCCGGGCGACGCCAGCACACAAACAGACCCCGTCAACCAAGCCATGGCTTCACAGGGCAGCGGCACGCGCGGAACAGGGACTCAGCTTCATTATGAAGACTACAGCCTTCCGGATGATTCCGCAAGCGGCAGCGTTATTCCCGACAGCTCCGTCAATTATCCAGCGGGATGCCACACGAATAATTGCATCGCGGATTTCATGCGCACTTCCTGGAGTTCCGATGGAAATTTCTATGGCTGGAGCTGGTCCAACAAGATCGCTCCTGCTTTCATCTCCTACGTCAACCTTAGGAATAGCTTATATGAGCCCACCATCACCCAATACAACTGGGGCGGCACATTGACCTGGAATGTTCTAACGAATGAGATTGATAACAATCGCCCGATGGTGTTCCTTGTGGACAGCGACGGCGACAATGTCACGGATCATTTTGTGACGGTCATCGCATATAGCGACAGCCCAACGCAGCAATATGGATGCCTGGATACATGGGGGCCTGATTATAGCCAGATCCGGTGGTGCGAATTCCGTGGAATGTCCACTTCTTATTCGTGGGGAATCTGGGGCGGATGGGCATTACACATGAATTGCACGCTCTCGGTTGACCAGCAAAATGCAGGCAGTGGCGCTACCATTGGAGTCTATCCATTGGACATCCATAATAACGGTGATGGAACAGCGCTCTTCACGCGCGTCTATGAAAACAGCGCCAACGTGACATTGACGGCGCCGGCCAAGGCCCCGAGCGGGAATGACTTTCATAAGTGGCAGCTCAATGGCGCGGATTTCGCCGGCAATACGGCGCTGAGCGTTCCCGTGACGATCACCGGAAATTGCGCGATGACGGCGGTCTATTATAATCAGGCGCGCACGCTGACCGTGGCCTCCTCCAACCCCGATAGCGGCATCTCCGTTACGATCAGCCCCGCCGACAGATACGGCGCCGCGAATGGGACCACGCAATTCACCCGGACTTATGACAACCTGACGGTAGTCTCGCTGACGGCGCCGCCGGTCTGGGGCGCAACGCGGGTGTTCCTCAAATGGCAAAAGAACGGGGCGGACTTCCCCAATAACGCTTCAACGTCCATTAACGTGACGATGGACGCAGACTATGTGATGACGGCGGTCTATCAACCCACGCCGCGCCTGCTGACCGTCGCCTCAACCAATCCTGATTCGGGAACGTCCATCACGATTTCACCCGCGGATAACAATGGCGCCGGCAGTGGCCTGACCCGATTCACGCGGACCTACGGCCATGGGACGGTCGTGACGCTCATCGCGCCGCGGACAACGCTCACCGGCGCGCGAACCTTCAGCAAATGGCTGTGCGACGGAGACGAATTCACCAGCAACACCTCGCCGGGAGTTCTGCTGACCATGGACGCGGACTATACGATGACCGCCGTTTATGTCCCGACGCCGCGCGCGGTAACGGTGGCTTCCTCCAATCCCGACTCCGGCGTTCCGGTGGCGCTCAGCCCGGCTGACAAATCCGGCGCCGCAAACGGCGCCACTCCATTTGGCCGGACGTTCGACGACGGGACGCAGATTTACATAAGCGCGCCGTTGATAACAGGAGGAAACGTTTTGTCGAGGTGGATGCGCGACGCCGCGGACCTGACCACGCAGGCCGCCGTGCAAACGCTGATTGACGCCGATACCACATTGACGGCGGTATATGTGACGCCCGATCGAACGGTCTATCCGTTGTCGGTTGCCGCGATACTATACGGCGGCGCCGCTCCGATCGTTATCTCGCCGGCCGATTATCGCGGCAGCGCCGACGGCCTCACGCCGCTGACCCGGGTATATCGCTCCGGAGACAGCGTGACCCTGACCGCGCCTGCTAACTGTGACGGCGGCGGGATCGCTTATCGCTTCAGAGCATGGGTGCTGGACGGCGTCATTCAATCCACCGGACTCAATGCGTCTGTGACCATGGACGCCGCCCATTCGCTTCAAGCCGTCTTCATGCCCGATCAGTCCCAAGCCAAGCGGACCCTGCTGGTGACGTCCATCAATCCCGGCGCCGGCGTGCCGATAGCGCTGGATACAGAGGATCAGGGCGGGAATGCCGCCGGCGTGACGCCCTTCAACCGGACCTACGACGTCGCGAGCCGCGCGGTCGTTGCGCTGTCGGCGCCGGCCAAAGCCGGCGATACTCAATTCTTCCGCAAATGGCTGCTCGACGACGGCGCCTTCCTCGGCGACGATCAGAGGACCGTCAAAATCCCCATCGGCGCCAGCCATATCGTCTCGGCGGTTTATGAGACGCGCACCACCTGCACCCTCATCGCGGATTCCGCCGATCCGGACAGCGGCGTCGCCCTGGGCGTTTCATTGGCGGATGTCAGCGGCGCAAAAGACGGCGTCACGGATTTGCGCCGCGTCTATGACGTTTTCACAACGGTCACGCTGACGGCGCCGCCCACCGCGCAGAAAGATGGCCGCCCCTATGCCTTCTATAAATGGCTGCGCAACGGAAAGAATTTGGATGGCGCAACCTCCAGCGCGATCAGCGTCTGCCTGACTGAAGACGTGGCGTTCACCGCCGTTTACGCCGGTGATTGGTTCGAGGATTATATCATCGCCTATTCCGACGCGACAAAGGCCCACAAATTCAGATATCAGATGGGACATCCCAAATACGGCGTCCCGCCCGCCGGCATCGTGAGCGCAGGCGAAGGCATTGTTATTCCTTATGAAGGCGCCGGCGCCATCGGCAGCCTGTCGGTGACGCCCAACCGCAAAGCGCTGCAAGGGCGCGCGCCGCGAACGATCCCCCAAATCAAGACGGCGGGCGGATTCAGCCGCGTACTCATCACGGGGACCGTGGCCCGCAAATACGCCGGCGCAGTCGAGGCCGCTCGCATGATAAAATCCCTCACGATCATCGGCGGCTATGCGATGGACGTTCGCGCGATCGAAATCGGCTCGGTCCGGATGACGGCGCCGAACGCTATTGGCAATCGCCTGACGGCGGTTCATTCCGCCACGTCGCAATTGGCGCCGACCAGCGGAAGGCAATTCCTCTGCGCGGCTATTTCGCTGGCGGGCGTCTCGCTTGCCGAACTCGACGCGCCCTATCAGCCGGTCCGCGTCCTCGCGCAAACCAAGCGCTATGCAGGCCTGAACCCGATGGTCCTTCCGAGCAGCCTTGGCTTGACCACGACCACGCTGCGCGCCGCCATCGCCGGAAAAATATCCGTGATCGGCGGCGGCATCGGCTTTGGCGGGATCGCATCGCGTCTTCCTTCCGACATCGGGCTGGCATGCTATCCGCGCGGCAGGGATGTATCCATCGCCACGCGCTTGCAGACCTTTAGCGGCGTCAATTATCCGGCTCATATCCTCTCGCGGGAAATCAATGTGCAGGGTGGGCTGCGCTTGACGGCCTCCGGAGGCGATATCGGAGGCGCCGCCGCCGGCGATGGCGACGCCTTTCCCGCGCGCATCATCGCAGGCGGAAAAATTTACGGCGTCTCGGCGATGAAAGGCCGCAAATCAGGCGTCGGAGGCTATTTGGGCCTGCGTCCTGCGACAGGCGAGGCTGCTACGACAATTCCGCCCGCAATCGCCATCATCGCCGGCTCGGGAGCGACGGGAACCGCCGGAGGAAAAACCGCGTCATTGTGCGACGTCGCCAGCGCCAACGGCTCGGCGGGAATGAACGCCTGGTTCTTTGCAGGCGCCGCGACCGTCAGTTGCGACCCCTGCGTCGCGCCCGACCCGGCTTACTCAGGCAATCTCCACCTCCAGCCCAAAACCCAGGAACCCAACGCAATCCACGGCGCGGCATTCGTCTCCAAACCCGCCGAAAAAGACCTGATCCTGCGCCTGAGAAAATTGGGAACCATCATCAGCCCCGATTTCCAGGTAAACGGAAAAAAACTCAGCGAGTGGTAACCTTCTGAAGCTGACAAGCAAACAAGAGACTCAGGGTTGACAGCCATAGGCCCGTGCATCTACATTTTTAGTTTGCGCATAGGTGAACGAAATAGGAACCACGATCACGCAATAATCTCATCCAGGAGAATATCATGGATAGCTCTCCTTCCACATCCATCCCCATGATCCGGCGCGTTGAAATCGAAAACTACCGGAGCATAGATAAAGTCGTCGTTGACTTATCGCCGGTCACGGTTTTGATTGGCAAAAGCGGCAGTGGCAAGAGCAATTTTTGTTATGCTTTGCGATTTTTGCGGAACCTTGTCACTGATACGCGATCAGCCATTGCGGAGGAAGGTGGAATACAACAAATATTTCCTGTATGGAAAGATTTCCAGCAGAGGCAGTTCAAAATAAGTGTTAATTTCACAATTGGAAAGAATGAGGATTATAAATATACGATTAGGCTAGAAGCCAAAAAAGAAAAATACTATGTAATTGAAGAAACATTAATATTCCGTGATAAATCGGTTTTTACACGTGATATTACAAAATGGCTATACCCACCTCGATTGGCCAATCCCCCAAAACTAGAGCAAGACTCATTATGCATTTCCCAGCTTTCCGCTCTTTCTGAAGCCGTCTATGCCTATTCCGCTCTCAGTTCCGGTCTTGCCTACCACAATTTTCAATCGCAGGTACTAACGGATAGAAGGCAGAATAGTAATCCAACGATTCCTGAATCAGGTTTGGGCCGAGACGCAAGTCGCTTCCGCGAAATACTCGCTGCTTTGACTCGGGATATTAATATGCGAAGCTCAAAAGACAGAATCCTTCAATGCCTTCGGCAAATCAATTCTTCGATTCAATCAATAGAGCCGGACAATGTGCTAAAACCCGAACGCATCAGCGTAGCTCATAAAGCAGGCAATATGATTATTGACTTGGATCTGGCCAATGAATCAGACGGGCTTCGGCGGTTTTATGCGCATCTGTTGGCGCTTTATCAAACGCCCAGCAAGATGGCATTAATCTTTGAAGAACCGGAAAACGCCATCTATCCCGCAGCCCTGCAGATCCTTGCCAATGAATTCAAGATGGCGGCCCAGGAGGGGCGCGGACAAGTCATCTTAACGACTCATAATCCCAATCTCCTGGATTATTTCGATGCCGATTTCATTCGATTGGTGGAGACAAAGGGGCTTGCCACCAAAATCGGTCCGCTCGATCCAGCGCAAATCGAAGCATTGAAGGCGCAGGACCTTTATCCTGGAGAGCTTCTAACGGTTGATCCGGCGCGCATGGCGCAGGAGGGCTAAGCCATGCTCCCGAGATTTGTTCTGTTTGGCGAAGGCGAAGGTGATACCGAATCCGGCGCGCTTGTTTCAATGACCGAAAAATTTTTCAAAGAGCAGGGCGCGTTTGGCAAAGTTAATCTCGATAAGAATCCTTTCCGCGTCGGAGAATATAAAAAACTGCTGAAAATACGCCCGCCAGAGAAAGAGCGAACAAATATTCACCGACATATCAAGGCTGCTTTGCAGAAAGGGAATGTTAGCGCCATCATTGTGGTTTTGGATGGGGATGTTTTGGATCAGGATAAATTATGTCCGACTCTTGCGGTACAAAAACTTACGGAAGAAGCCTTAAAAGCAGGAGCGGGAAGGTTATTTTCATTCGCCATTTGCTTCGCAATGCAGGAATATGAGTCATGGTTTATCGCTGCGGCAAAGCACAAGGAGCGATTGCCTGATGACTGGGAACAGCCAGCTTTTGAATCTTTTCCTGCCGATCCCGATCTTGCACCGCGAGGCGCAAAAGGATGGATCAGCCTTCATCTGTTCTCCGGCTACAAAGCCACAGAGAATCAGAATCAATTGACCAATTATTTCTCTCTCGAAGATTTCCGAAAAGCTCAATCCAAGAGCTTTAATCATTTCAATCGCATGATGATCCAACTGATTAATGACTGCATTTCTGGAAACCGGGCCATTCATCCGAAACCATAGACAAATGAAAGATGGTTTCTCAAAATAGATTTTGAGAGTTTTTGTACACCCTCATTCCATCCGGAAAATTTGAGCGTCATCAAACCAAACCACATCCTGCGGTGAGGACTGGCCGCTGACGCTGAGCAATAGGGTAAGGTGGCCGGCGCCTTGAGGGGAATCCTGGCATCTCCTTTGCCTTGGATGCGGCAGCGGCATGACACCGCATACGCCTCGCCCGGGCGCGCCGGAATGCTCTGGATGAAACAGCCTTCGGCGACGTTCGACGCGCGAGCGGCGCCTTTGGCTGCGCAGCCGATCTCGCGGTCCCAAACGAAAACGCCTTTGGATTTATCCGCCTGCCAGGCGCTCCAACCCGCCGGCCGTCCGCCTTCTTTCCAGACAGCGATTTTGCCGTCTTCGTCCTGGATTTTTTCTGCGGAGAAGTCGCCATTGCGCGCAAGATTGGCGGGATGGTTTTCAGAAATCATCCGTCGCGCGAATGGAATCGGATTGCTCGCGAGCGCAAGGATGCGGTCGGCGCCCGGCAATATCTCCGGCCAATATTCTTTCTTTACGCTGCCATTGGGCGTCGGGAACCAGCGGTATTTTTCGCCATAGACCCAGACGTATTCATCCGCTACGCGCAACGCTGTGCGGACGTTTTCGCGCAGACGCTGCTCGCGCGGGCCGCCCAGGCCGTCAATATACCAGGGCGACGTCGTTGGGTTGCAGTAGGCGTCGAGGTAGAGGCCGAAGCTGACCTGGACCTGCGCGCGATACTTGGCGCGGTTGGCCGGGCTGACGAGCTCCTGGCAATTGCCGTGCATCAGGTTGCCTGCTTCGAGGTAGGCGTTGACGCTGTTATAGCTATAGGCGCTTTCGCAACCGTCCACCATCGTCACCGTGGGTGGCGCCGCGTCGAGCCAGCCGTCGAAAAACGCCGGAAGCAGCCCGTAGCCTTGCCCAGCGAGCAGCGCCTGCGGATCGGTCTGCCCAGCGGCGTGGGCGTTGACGGAATTCATGAAGCAGCAGAACAACACGATCTCCGGGAATTCCGCCGCCACCGCCTGCATCGTTTCGCGCCCGCGCTGACGGGCCTTGAGGCAATATTCCTCGAAGGAGTGTTTGTCTTTTTGCGGCTGCGCGGGGTAAGCGAATTGCGAATGCGGCTGCGAATAAGGTTCGGGATCGAAGAGCAGCCCCTTGAAGCCGGATTGCTTTGCGATCTGCGCAGCGATCCGCCAATGCGCAACGATGGCGCTCCAGCCTTCATCGTCGAAATAATCCACGTCGCCCGGATTCGCGCCGACGAGGAGGAAGTTGTCCGTGAAGCGCGTGAACTTGCAGGCCTTCAGGTCTTGCACGCAGGCGTCGAACCATTGCCGTTCCCATGGCTTGTTCGAGAACGTTGTCCGCAGCGCGCAGCGACGCTTGGCGTCAATCGGCCCCGTCACGTCCACCACCACTCCCGCGAACGGCTGCTTTTCCATGACAGCCAAATTCTCACGCAGTTGCCGGCTGTCGGCATGGTCCCAGCCGGTAGCAATGAGTTTTTTCGGACGGCGCGCGTCTACTGCGAGCGGAGCGGTGGTTTGCTGCCCCACAGCCGTCAGCGGAAGAAGCACAAACAAGCAGCACACAGCAAATCGCGATTTGAGCGCTCTCATATTCGACTATCTCCCGTCTTTAGTTTTTGTCAACGCCTCATGCGCCTCTTTCAGCTGTTGGCGGATCGGCAAATGCTGCGGACATTTTTCCTCGCAGGCGCCGCACTCCACGCAGGCGTCCGCCCGCTTTCCGGTATCCCACTGGTTTGTTCCGATGGCGGCATACGCGCTGCGGGCTGAGTTCCATAAGTCATAAACCCGTCCGCGATTGTATCGCTCGAAGATTTTCGGGATCGCCACCTCCTGCGGGCAAGACATGCAGTAATTGCATCCCGTGCAATAGAGGTCCGCCATTTTTTTGAGCCGTGCCAGATGCTCCTCCATGAGGGCGATGTCCGATCCGCTCAGCGTGAGGTCTTTGGAAGCCACGCGGATGTTTTCCTCTACCTGTTCCATCTCGCCCATGCCGGAAAGCGCCACGCTCACATTGGGATTGGCCAGCACGAAACGCAACGCCAGCTCCGGCAGGCGCTCGATCCCGGCGACAACTCCGCTCAAGACCCGGCTGAAATCCCCCAGCCGTCCGCCGCCGACCGGCCCCATCGCCACAATGCCGATTCCTTTCTCGCGCGCAAACGCAATCCCTTCCTCGAGCTGGCGGTCGAGCAGATTGTATTGCAGCGTGATCACCTCCGGATATTCGCTTGCGGCGATCTTTTTCAGCGCATCGTTGTTGTCATGGAACGAACAGCAGATATGGCGGATCATCTTCTGATCTTTCGCGCGCGCCATCCACTTGCCCAGCCGCGGCTCGACCGATTCGCAGTAGCCTTTCCAGTTCATGCCGTGGTGGTTGTAGATGTCAATGCAGTCAATATCGAGGCGCTGGAGGCTGTTCTCGAGATTCGTCCACCAGGTCTTCTCGTCCTCCCCATAATAGGGATTCTTGGTGGAGACGACGATTTTTTCGCGCCAGCCTTTGAGCGCCAGGCCCACGGCGCGCTGGCTGTCTTCGTTGCAGTAGAAAACCGCCGTGTCAATATAATTGACGCCCGCCTCGAACGCGCGATGAATCATCGGAATGGCCCGATCGCAATCCACCAGCGCATCGGCGCCCGGACCGGTCATCGGCAGGCGCATCGCGCCAAATCCAAGCTGCGAAACCTTCAATCCCGTCTTCCCCAACTCCCGATAAAGCATAAGCGGTCTTTCCTTCCATGAAGTTTACGGCTTTCGGTATAGGAACAGAGAGGTGATTCTTGGATCGTCCTCGCGCATGCGGGGATAATACACCGCCGATTCCGGCGCGATGGGCAGCGACTCATCGCGCGTCAGAATGAACCACGTCCCCGACGGCGCGCGCTCAAACCAGGGGCGGTTATATTGCGGCGATGGCGCCAGGATCAACGGCTTGAGCGCGTCGAGCCCGCGCCCGGCGAACGCGCGTGGATCGGTTCGTTCATAAAACAGCGCCAGATAATGCGCAAAGGGGATTTGCGACGATATAAAAATAGAAGGGGGCGGCTGGCCTTTGTGCGTGCGTTCGCGCGCCTGCCAGAGCGCCTGCTTCAGGCCGTATTGCCAATGCGAGGCGCTGAGGGCGGGATAGCGCGCAAAGAGGACATAAGCCATCGCGCCGGCATTGATGGCCAGCAGCAAGCTGAGAATGCCCGCCAGCGCCATGGCCTCGCGGCGGAAACGCGATTGGAACGACAAGATATCCGCGCCGAGTCCACAGCCGAGTATGCCCGTTCCACTCACGCCGCGCTTTACTCGCCAATCCCACACGGCAAAAAATCCGATGGACGAGATCACGCTGGGAACCGGGCAGCCAACTATCGAGCGCAGCGCGTGCGGGCATTCGCGTGTCAGGGCGGCGGGAATGGGCGCCAGCAACAACCAAGCTAGAAGTAGCCAATCTTCCCGCCGACGCCGCCACAACATTGAAATCAACCCCGCAATAAAAAACGGCGCCTCCAGTTGCAGCATGATTCCAAATCCGGGAAGCGAATGCCGCAACTCCGGATCGCCTTTGATGAAAAGATAGTCCGGCGAAAAATGACTGAAATAGTTCCGAAGAAAAAGCGCCGCTGTCTCGGTAAGCGGCGCGTCGGGCGAAAAAATCGAGACGCGTGAAAATCGTTCGGCGCCCTGCTGAGTGGATTGCATGAAAAACAACGCGGCCACAATGGCGATGAAGATTGCGCCCGAAGCAACGCCGCCCAGTATTGCGCCCGAAGCGACGCCGGATGCGGAGCGAGAGCGGAGTGACGGCCACGCGCAGGCGATCATGACCGCCGCCAGCAACGGAATCACGAGTCGCGCTGGATCATAAGCATAGGCCGCCATCCCAAGCGCAAAAGCGGCCAGCGGCCAGCGCCAGCGGGAAGCGGGAGAGTCGCGCGCTCCCCAGAAGAGCCAAATCCCCGCGCAGGCAAACAACGGTACGAAGACGCCCTGCGCAGCCCAACGGCTGAAAAGGACGTGCCATGGCGAGACGGCCAGCAGCGCCGCCGCCAGCAGCGCCTTGCGCCGGTCGCCCGTCAACGAGAACGTCAAAAGGAAGCACAGCGCCACGCCGCCCAATCCCGCCAGCGCCGCCGGCAAGCGCGTCGTCCATTCATTCAGCCCGAACAAGCCCACGAACGGCGCGGCGGCGTATTGATAGACGGCGGAGGTCAGCGAGCCGGGCGTTTGGATAAAAAGGGGCCAGCGATGAAACTGCGGGGCGCCGCTGCGCGCGTCCAGCTCCGTATAGCCTCCCAACCGCGCCAGCGACCAGGCCGTGTAGCCTTTTTCAGCCTCGTCGCGAAAAAGAGCCGGCGGATTCGATCCAAGCGCCACCAGCCGCAATAGCGCAGCGGCGATCAGGATGACGGCGAGGATCGCAAGAACGATCCGTTGAGAGTTCCGAGTTCTGAGTTCCAAGTTCATACAAGGGATCGCGAGAGCAAGAGGATAACATTCGCTGCTCCGCAAGCCCAAGTATGCCCGCAAGAGAAGGCCGGGATCAATCGCTATCCCCTGGGAGCGCGGGCGTCCTCGCCCGCAAACGCAAGGTAACCAAGCCGCCGGCGCAAACGGGAACGCCGGAGCTCTCAGACGAAGCCGCCCGTACTCGCGGAGGCGGGCGAGGACGCCCGCGCTCTCAGGCGCCGCCCGCGTTCGCGAGGGCGGGCGGAGACGCCCGCGCTCCCAGCGAAACATGCAATTCTACGCTGGATTCGGGTGGCAAGATGGCGCCATAATGCGTCGTTGGATGGGACGCAGGAAGTCAACCTCAAGGCTCAGAGATTCATCCGCAAGGCTCGCTGCCTTGAGACGTTGACATGGGTTCGCGGTCGCATCTCGCGCGAGCCGCCCATTCACATTCGCGCTGCTGGAGGCGCTCTCACAATATGCCCTTCAATGTCGAGCTTTTCTACCAGCACAATCGCCGCATCATGACGTGGCTCATTTTCGTCGCGCTGCTGTGGATGATGCGACCCTATTTCGGGTTGATTTTTTTAACGTTCGTTTTCGGCTTTGTTGCCGCCTCGCTCGTCGGTTTGTGTCAGCGCTTCCTGCGATTGCCGCGCCGCATGGCGATTGTCACGGTCTATGTTTGCTTTCTCGCCGCCCTGACTTCCTTTGTCAGCATCGTCGTGCCGCAGGTCGGGCGCGAAGCGGGGCATCTGATCAAGAATCTGGATAAAATCGAGAAGAGCGTCAATGAACTGAAAGACTCGATAGATAACAAATATCCAGCCTTGGGACAGGCCATCACGGGCTATTTGCGCGGCGCCATTCCGGCCACAGAGGGCGCGCCGGATGATGGAAGCATAGGGCTGCCGCCGGATGATGAAAGCATAGGGCTGCCGCAGGACGAAGATGTAATCCTCATCCGGCGGTTTATCCAGTACCTGGGCAGCGCCATCAACGACAAGGCGCCCTCCCTGCTCAAGGCCTTCGGCGGCGGTTCCTTCACCATGCTTTTGGCGCTGCTGTTCAGTTTCCTGATCTCGATGGATCTGGCCCGGCTGACACAGACGATCGAGAGCCTGAAGCTGTCGCGGCTGAGCAGCTTTTATGAGCAAACAGCTGCGCCGGTGATTCGCTTTGGCGTGATTGTAGGCCGCGCGATGCAGGCGCAGGCCATGATCGCCTGCGTCAACACGGCTCTGACGTTGATCGGATTGATCATATTCGGGATTCCATCGCTGACGATGCTATCGTTGATCGTGTTCCTGTGCAGCTTCATCCCCGTGCTGGGCGTATTCATCTCCACCACGCCCTTGGTTCTGGTGGCGCTCAACGCGGGCGGCGTGAATCTGGCAGTCCTGGCGATCAGCCTGGTTGTCTTCATCCATATCATTGAGGCTTATCTGCTCAATCCGATAATCTACGGCCACCACCTCAAACTCAATCCCGTCCTGGTGCTCATTATCCTTTACGTGGGCCATCACACATTCGGCATCTGGGGGATGCTGCTGGGAGTGCCCGTGGCTTATTATTTCATCTACGACGTTTTCGGCGTGCCGATATGGCAGGAAAAAGCCCTGGCCACAAAAATCGCCGGCCCTCCCGTGGCCAGCCCGCCGCAAACAGAACAGCCCGCGTCTCCGCCCGCAATCTCCGACGAAGACAAAACTTGAAGGTTGCAGTCAGCCAAAAGAGGATCTGCTTTGATCCTCAAGCAATAATCTTTGTGCTCCTTGCGATCCTTGCGGTTATTCCGGTCCTTGCAGTCCTTGTGGTCCTTGCGGTCCTTGCGGTCTTTTGTTCCCCTCGCTCAACCGCAAAACTCATGATGCCTTTTTCACGACTACCGTGCAAGTGAAGGTTTTAATTGGTGGAGTTTCCTTCTCCCACGGGCGCCGGTATTCGAGCGTGATTTTTGATGTTCCTTCTTTCTTCGCAGAAAAAGTGAAAACAAACTCGCCGCCCGCGCCCACCAGTCTTTGCGCGTCCGGTCGTTTCGCATTGTCTGTCACGTATTCAGGCTTGCCAGCGGATTCAACGGCAGCGCCCTCGATTTTCGGATCGCTCCAGGAATAACCCGTCGTGGGATTGCCTTTGAGGCGGACGCGCAACTGCTGCCCGACCTCCAGAGTGACAGTTTGGCCTGATGCCGACAGGTCGAGCTCCTGCGCCGGTTTCAGGGCGCTTGTCTGGGAGGTGGCGCCAGGAGTAGGCGCCGGCGCAGGCCCTGACTTGACAAGTTTCATCCGGCAGGCTTCGCACTCTCCCAGTTTCTTGCTGCAAGCGGGACACAACTTCTTGGCGCCGCTGCTCGTGGCCGCGCCGCATTCCGCGCACTTGCCGATGTTCGCGATGAACATCATCCCTTTGCATTTTTCGCAGAGCTCCGCGCGCGCCGCGGCGCCATCGAGCATCAACGCCGAAACAGAGAACGCAACAAAAAGAATCGCAGGCTTTATCATGGCCGCCTCCTTCAGAGAATTGTATCCGTAAGCCTCTTAACCATGTGGAATGAAAACATAATTCTCACTTCAAAACTTGAATCCGTTTGCAGTTTGATTTTAGCGTTCATTAGCGTTTATCAGTGGTTGCTTGCAGGCAGTTTTTCAATGAAAAAGAATGCCGCTTCGCTGCGTGACATCCGCGTTCTCCGTGTTATCCGTGGCAAAACTTCAACCACGGATTACAGGATTACACGGATGATATGGAACGACAACATGTTGTTGTTCGGAGCATGACAAGGGCTTATCCAACTTGCGAATCCTGAATTCGCGCCAATCTCAAATCTTTTTGGCTGGCTCCTCCTGACAGAAAACAGCGAAGCAACGATCATAAGCAGCCAGCCTCGGAAAAGCAACAGTCCAAATCGCATGAGAAGCCTTCGTTTTTAGGTTGCATCGGCACGCCGGGAAGCGGCATCAAGGCGCGGGAGAAAAAAAATATGACTTCGATTCCGATGGATTTTATCCGGGCCATTCCGAAAACGGACCTGCATGTGCACCTGGATGGCTCGCTGCGTATCGCGACACTGATCGAACTGGCGCGCGAGCAAAAATTCGTTTTGCCTTCGTTCGCCGAAGAAGGGCTGCGACGGCTCGTTTTCAAAGATCACTACAAGAATCTGGGTGAGTATCTTCAGGGATTCGCCTACACAACGGCCGTCCTGCAAACTCCCGAAGCGCTCGAACGCGCCGCCTACGAACTGGCCGTGGATTCCTTCAGCGAAGGCGTCCGCTATATTGAGCCGCGCCTGGCGCCGCAGCTGCACATTAACGAGGAAATGGAGATGCCGGGCGCGCTGCTGGCGGTAGATCGCGGGCTGAAGCGGGCCGTCGCGGAATTCAACGCCCGTCCCGAAATACGCTCGGGCGAGGAGCCGCCTTACGCCTACGGCATCATTGTCTGCGCGATGCGGATGTTCGGGAAGGCCCATTCGCAATACTACAAGCATTTTCTCAATGTGCATGCCTATTCGCCGGCGCGCGCCGCCTTCGGCATGGCCTCGCTCGAACTGGCGCGAGCCGTCGTGCGCATTCGCGACGAGCATGGCGTGTCAGTGGCCGGATTCGATCTGGCGGGACAGGAGGATGGCTATCCGGCGCATGACCACATTGCGGCTTATTCCTATGCGCATAGCCACTTCCTCAACAAGACTGTGCACGCCGGGGAAGCCTACGGGCCCGAAAGCATTTTCGAAGCCATCACGCACCTGCACGCCGACCGGATCGGCCATGGCTATTATCTCTTCGACACCGAAAAAATCCACAGCGCGGAAATCGAAGACCGCCAGCAATACGTCCGCCGCCTGGCCGAATACATCGCCAGCCGCCGTATCACGCTCGAAATCTGCCTCACAAGCAACCTGCAGACCAATCCTGCGCTCACCTCCATCGCAAGCCACCCGCTGCGGCGCATGTTGGAGTCGAAAATCTCGACGACCCTTTGCACGGACAACCGCCTCGTCTCCAACACAACCGTCTGCAACGAAATCGCCCTGGCCGCGAGCGAACTGGGCCTGACCGCCGGCCAGCTGCGCGAAAGCGCCTTTCAAGGTTTCAAGCGATCCTTCATGCCGTTCACTTATCTGGAAAAGCGCCAATACGTGCGGCGCATCATAGACTACTACGATGCGCTCGAGAAGCGCTGGCAAATCCAGCGAGCTCCCGACGCCGAAAACGATATGACGGACGACGCGGATGGTGAGGCGTAAATCAAAATCATTACAACCGTCATTTCCGAACGCGAAATTTCGGGAATTTCGGGGACACAAAAGGTTTCGGCAGGAGAATAAAATAGCTTGTCCCTGAAATTACAGGCTGGGAGATGGGCTTGCGCTCGGGGTGGGCGTCGGCGTGGACCAGGGCGTCGGGTTGAGTTCTTCAGTGCCGCTGCCGCCGCGCCAGAGACGCCGGGCTTCGGCCTCGGTCAGCGCGCGGCTGTAGATGCGGACGTCGTCCATCGCGCCATCGAGGAATTCGCCCGTGAGGCTGTAGTCGTCGCCGATATGCAGATCCGCCGCCGTGTTGGCCATCGTTCCACCCTGGTCATAGACGCGCGTCACGGTCTGTTCGGCGCCGTTGACGAAAACGCGCTGATGATTGGACGATCCCGCCGAATCATGGACGGCTGTCGGAGAACTTGGATATCTAAGGTTTCTGCCGCATGAAAAGCGCCGGTTTTTGGGCGTTTTCATGCGGAAGAAACGCGATTCTCCGACAGCCTCCATAGACGCAAACGATGTGCTGCCATTCGCCATCGTGCGCAGTGGGCCACGAGCAGGCGTTGTATCCGGATCCTGCCACGGCAAACAGCATCGAGTTCGCGCTGGAATATATCCAATAGCCCACGCAGCCCGATTCGGTGTCGGTTTTGTAGATATAGCTGTTGTAGGTTTTGTGGTTCGCCTTGACCAGGGCGCCTGTCGGAGAACTCTGATGTCTATTGTATCTTCCTCATGAAAAGCGCCGGCTTTTGAGCGTTTTCATGGGGAAGATACACGTTTCTCCGTAAGCCTTTAGCCGAATTTTGTTCGGCACAGGCAGCTGAGGCAAGGCGAAAGCATCCAGCGGCGCGTGAATAACGCAGCAATGCACGTCCAGGAATGATTCGATAATGATCCGGCAACACAAAAGAGAAGAGGTGATGT
>JAPLSP010000365.1 GCA_026398575.1 Candidatus Sumerlaeota bacterium
GAACGGCGAAGCATCATCTCATCTTAGAACCCGGCTGGAGGGGCGCTTTTGGTGGACTTGCCCGGCGCCACGCCAGGATCAGTGCCCGCTCCCGCGCCTTGCGCATCCTTGAGCATGGCTTTGCGAACGGTTTCGATCGTCTGCTTCAATTCGTCTGTCTCCGCCTTGGTCAGTTTGAAGGTGAGATTGATTTTGTCGTTCGTGGCTGTGACGGTGATTTTTTGAAGCGCTATTCCCAGCTTGGTGGCGGCCTCTGCGGGCACCTTGCCTCCTTGCGTCAACCCCATGCCGATCATCCCGCGAAACATTTCGACCTGATTTTTGATTTGCAGGGCGGACGCGGCGTCCTTGCATGTGATCTTGATGTCCAGATCCGCGCCGGACTTGCCATCGAAGGAAATCGTGAAATCTTTCATCATCTCGGTGGGATCGCCGCCCATCGGGGCGGGCTGTTGACCGGCCGCAGGAGCCGGCTTCTCAGGCAGAAAGCCGGCGCCCCAGAACGTGCTGGTTTTCTTGGCCGCTGCAAGATAGAGGGTAAGCTTCGGATCCGTCGAAGCGGAAGTTTTTGCCTTCAGAGCGTCAAGGCTCTTCTCCATCTGGGATTGGGCATTGCTGAAAACAAACGATTGGCCGGTAACCGCCCAGCAGCCTTCCTTGGGCTGATCTTTGGGCGAATAGACGGCGACGCCGTTGTAGTCCTTCTTTTCCATGGTCTTGCCATCGGCCGAAGCCAGCGCCTGCAAGCCCTGCGTGAGTTTGGCGGCATCCAGCTTTCCGTTGATAATAGCGACCACTTGCGGATCTTTGCCGGAATTTTTGTCAGCGGGCAGGTATATCCCAACGCCCACGGATTCGAGATCCTTGAGGGGATCAACGCCGGTTTTTTCCTTGAATTCCTTCCATTTGGCCGCGGCCTCCCCTCCGACGTCATCTATCATCTTCTGGATGTCTTTCTCGGAGTCGGGTTGATCGCGGATGTCCTTGAAATTGAGCGACAGGACGATATTGGCGCCATGCGGCACTCCAACCAACGAATCTTCGGCGGCGCGCAGGGACGCGCTTGCTCCGGCAAGCAGCAGGCAGCTGATCGCCAAAGCCAGGATACGTGAGCGATGGAACATGAATTTCTTTTCCTTTCTGGGAAATGGGTTTGCGACGCGAAAATTTTCAGCGAAGCGATGCGCTCTGTGACACGGTGAGACCCAACAGACGCGAAAAATCAACGTACCCTTCATTTGCCGAGTGGGTCAATGGAAATTGCTCGGCAATCTCTCTGGCGCGCAAGTACTCATATTCGAAATTGCGATCTCATAAATTTATCGCTAGCTCTCATGCGGATAGGCGGGGCGCCAGCTTTTGAGCGCATAGCCTTCGTCCATTAGGCAAAAACACGTCTCTGAATTTTGCCTGGGGCGCTTAGAATCCTGCGGCAGGCGCCCCTGTAGCCGGTTTGCCTGGAGCCGCGCCCGGACCTTCCGGAGCGCCGCCGCGAGGTCCGCGCCCGCCAAGTCCGCCGCCTCTGGGACCGCCCCCCTGCCTCCCGGCATTCATTCTCATCGTGAGCAGGGAGTCGAAGAGCGTCTTCACGTCGCCCGTTTCATCCTTGGTCAACTTCAAGGCAATGGCTACCTTGTCATGGGTCTGCG
>JAPLSP010000371.1 GCA_026398575.1 Candidatus Sumerlaeota bacterium
AGGACAGACGAAAGAAAGGGAGTAACGTGAAGAGAGCCTCTTCGCGAGCATGAAAGTTTCGCCAACAGAAATTGATGAGCATTTTAGTCATCTATTTCGCCGTCCGAAAATCATCGTCGATGGGGGGCTGACGGATTGGGGACCAAATCCTTATGCGGAAATATTGTTGGAAAAGTGAAGCGCAAAAGGTTAGAGTCTGCCGACAGAAAGCGTTTGCACGCGCCAAAATTTCCAAGAAAGGTGAGATGAATCATGCTGAAACGACTGCTTGCGGTAGCCACCTTGCTACTGTGCGTTGCGCCATTGCGGGCGCAAAAGCCGGACCCGGGGGTTCTGACGCCGGACAGCGCCATTGTTTTGCTGCAGTTCCGCGACGTGACGCAGATGGAGCAGGATTGGAAAAAGACAGGCGTGTACAAGCTCTGGAGCGATCCGCAGATGCAGAAATTCACCAAGCCGCTGCGCGACAAGATTTCGGGCGTCCTGGACAAGTCGGACGAGGACGAGAAGGAAAAAGAGCCGGCGAGCGCCGCGGCGCAGGAGAAAAAAGTCCTCGAACGCTTGAGCGCGCTCAAGTGGGCGGAGTTCAAACAGCTGTTTCCCGGGGGATTCGCCATCGCCTTGTCGGACGTCAAGGTGCTGTCGGGCGGCGCGTTCTGCTTTGACTTTACGATGATGGCCAAAGCCGGCAAATCCGATCGCGCGTCGTATGACCGCATCCTCGAAATCCTTTACGGCAAAGCGCCCGCGAAAGCCGATCGCAAAACAATAGACGCAGGCGGCGTGACGATTTACCAAACGCGCTGGGAGGACAAGGAAGGCGTCGAATACGCCTCGAAGGCCAAAGACCTGGACGCCGCCACCGGCGAGCGCTTCAAATATCGCACGATCCAGCTTGCGATGCTGGAGGACTGGGTCCTGATCGGAGAAGGCAACGTGGACACGGTCGTCAAGATGGTCCAGCGGCACAAGGGCGCGCGCAAAGACACGCTGGCCGACAGCGCGAGATTCCGCGCGGCCATGAAGGACGCGGAAAAAGACGCCCACATCCTCGTTTACGCCGACCTGGAAAACACCGGCGTCGGACTCGTCAAGATGCTGGACTCCGCCCTGGAAGCCGCAGGCGGCGCGAGCGACCGCGATGCCAACGCCGCGCCCGGCGGCGCAGGCGCCAAGCCGTTCGACACGAAGGTGATCCATCCCGAAGACCTGAAGGCGCTGGCCATATCCATGGCCTTCGGCGCGGAAGGGATGCGTTCGCGCACGCGACTGACCCTGAGCCCCACGCCCCAGGGCCTGGGTAAGTTGCTCAACGCCTTCGGCAAAGAATGCGCGTTCAAAACCGCGCAATTCGCGCCGGACGACGCGATGTCTTACGCCGCTTCCTCGTTCAGCATTTCGGAATTCTGGCATTCGCTCGAAGCGCTCTTGAGGGCCGGCTCTCCCAAGATCGGCGCGGGCATTGACATGGGGTTGATGACAGTCAAGCAACAGGCGGGCTTTGATCCCATCGTGGAGATCGTGGACCAGTTGGGCGGGGAGTTCGGGCAGATCACGCCCCGGTCCGCTTCGCCCGGCGCGGCGGACGCCGGCTCGCAATTCATCTTCGTCGCACAATGCAAGGACGGCAAGAAGTTCAAGACCGTGATGGACAAGATCGAAAAAGCCATCAAGGGCGAAATGAGCGTGGACCAGGGCGAGCGGCCCGAATCGCCGTTCGACAAGACGAAGTATCTGGACTATGACATCTATTCGATCAAGAAACCCAAGGACGCCGATGCGATGGGGATGGCGATGACGCAGGCGCTGCCGGCCTGGGCTTTTACGGACACCTGGGTGGTCGTCGCTTCCACGCCCGATCTTCTGAAAGACACGCTGCGGCGCATCGGCGGCAAGGAAGCGCGCTGCTTCGCCAACACCGAAGCGTTCAAAAAGGCGCGCGCCATGGGCAAAGACAGCCCGCTCGCTTCGATCAACTACAGCGACCTGCCCGAAATCATGCAGGCGGCCATGAAGCAGCTCCAGCAGGCCAGCTTCATGCTGACGCTGGCCTCGCAGGGCAAGATTCCATCCCTGTTTCTGGATTTTTCGGCGATGCCCGAATCGAGCGTTTTCAAACGCACGCTCGGCTCCTCGACCAGCATTACCATCCGCGAAACGGATGCGATCGTTTCAACCAGCGTGATGCCGAATCCGTGAGGGTGGAGGGGGAGGCTGGAGGCTTTGGGCTGGAGACTGGTGGTTTTTCAATTTTGGTTTGACGGCCGCGCCATCCCCGGAGGTCCTGTGTCCTATGTCAAGCGGCTTTTAGCCACTTTTCATCAATAGTTTTCCACAGGTTCTTAACATCGCGATGCTCCTGAACGAAAATTTTCCACAGGCTGTTATGATGGATCACGATCTGGCCTAT
>JAPLSP010000654.1 GCA_026398575.1 Candidatus Sumerlaeota bacterium
GCACCATTCCCATACATTGCCATGTATGTCATAAAGCCCCCAGGCGTTTGGGCGCTTGGACTTGACGGGGTGAGACCGTTGATTGGCATTCTCGGAAAACCACCCATATTCCTTCAAATCGTCCTCGGAATCTCCAAAGCAGAATCGCGAGGATGATCCCGCGCGGCAGGCGTATTCCCACTGCGCCTCGGTGGGCAGCGTATATTGCCGGTTTGTCTTGGCTGACAGCAGCCGACAAAACTCCATGACGTCATTTCTGAATACGCGTTCCACGGGACAGTCCGCGCCCTCGAAAAAGGAGGGTTTTTTACCCATGAGCGCTTGATATTGCGCTTGTGTCACCTCGGTCTCGCCCATCCAAAATCCGTCCAATGTCACTTCGTGAACCGGTCCTTCGTCTTCGCTCCGCATGCTTTCAGAGGGGGGCGAACCCATCCGGAAAGTTCCGCCCGGAATCCAAATCATCTGCAGGCTCAATCCGGCGGCGGTCTCCCAATAAGCCTCCTCCTTCTGTCCGCGGCGCGCGCCGCTGGAGTTGTCTTTCTCCGGCGCGCGCGGCGAAGGAGCGGGAGGCGAAGAACCGGAAGAGGCGCCCGGCGCTCCGCCGGCGGTTGTGGGCCGATGGAGGAAAGACTGATACAGCAGCGCTCCAAGCATGCCCCCGATCGTCAGCAGCAACAAGGACGCGAGGCTCACCAGGGACATCCATAGCCGTTTGCCTTGGAGCCGCGGCGTCCAGGCGGGCTCGCCGTAACCGCTGGAAGCGCGCGCGGGAGGAAATGAGGAGGACTCGCGCGCGGGCGCGAAAGGCTTCGCAGGATAGCCGGAATAGGGATTCGTATAGGACGCCGAGCCGGCGCCGGCCGGCTCGCCGCTATCCGCGTACAGCGCCACTACAGGGGCCGAGCCCGCTTCTGCCTCAATGGATTCGAGGGCCTCGCGCATTTCCCGGGCTGACGCAAAGCGCTTTTCCGGGCGCTGCGCCATGGCCTGGGTCAGCCAGGCGTCAATGCCCTCCGGCATCTCCGAGCGCAGCTCGCGGATGGGATCAAATTGCCCCTCGGGCAGCTCGCCGGTGAGCATTTCATAGGCCATTTTTCCCAGAGAGTAAAGATCGGCGCGGGCGTCAACCTGAGTAGGGTCCTTACGCTGCTCCGGCGCCATATAATCGAAGGTACCCATCGGAACGCCTGCCCGCGTGTCGCCCGGCGCCATGACCTTGGCCAGGCCGAAGTCCATAACGACCGCGCGCCATTCGCCTTCCATCTGCCACACCAGCATGATGTTCGCCGGTTTGAGATCGCGATGGATGACGCCCTGGCTATGCGCTTCCTCAATGCCGGATAAAATCTGCCGCAGGATCGAGCAGAACGTCCTCCAGTTCAACGGCCGCCGCTGCTTGCGGCAGTCGCTCAGGTATTGGCGCAGGGAGACGCCCTGCAGATATTCCATTGCCAGGAAGACCTGTCCGCGCTCTTTCCAGTCGCCGACGTCGTACAGGCGGATAATGTTGCGATGCGGGAGGGTAAGGCAGATGTTGGCCTCTTTGATGAAGCGGCTTTGCGCCTGCGGGCTGTTGAGCAGGCGCGGATGGATGAACTTGAGCGCCACGGGCTGCGTGCGCCGCTCGTCATGGGCCAGGTAAACGATGCCCATGCCGCCGCGCCCGATCTCGCGCTCAATGCGGAAGCGCCCGGCGACGCGCACGCCCGCCGCGAGGGTCGGCTCCCTGAGGCTCAACGCTTTCTGGGCCGGCGCCTCAGGCTGCATACGGATGGTAATGTCCGCTCCCGGCGCCTTTTCCCGCAAGGGGTCTGGTCCCTCTTTCGAATGCGATAGGTCGGGGGGCTCTTCATTCCGATGAGGATCATTATTCATCGCTACATTCCCTTAGAAACCTACTTCAGGGCCTTTGCCGCCGCCGCCGATGTCAAGCGTGTCATCTTTGTCCAAGGGCGCCCAATTATAGCGGATTCGCTTGCCGGCTATAAAGTTTTTTGCCTTGCGCAGGATATCGAAGCCGTCGGGCCATGCAATCATCTCGACGACCTGGCCCCGGCGGGCAGCGTCCTCTACTGCCGTTCGAAACCGCGCGCCTGGCTCAAGGATTTGGTCAATCGTTTCACCGCGATTCACGTCTCTGTGAAGGATTCTGATTCCAATAATGGCAAAATCGCCGATTTTAATGCACTCAATCCTGAAATCCGGATCCTGAACGCCTTCAATGATTCGAACGCGCTCCGAAATCGAGGCGTGGCTTGGAATGGCTTGAGTGGCGCTCTTCAGCTTTTGCACAAACGCATCGGTGAGTTCCAAGGCGCGGCCATTGCGGAAGATGAACATGCGCGGGTCCATTTTGCCGGGTAAGGGGCGCAGATAGGGGAAATTGATCGGAACCTCAACGGAAGGCGGTTCCGCCGGCGCGGGCGGCGGCGGCGGCGGCGTGACTCGAGGCGTTGGCGCCGGCTTGTTCACGGGCGCCGGCGCCGGCTTTTTCGCGGGAGTTGGCGCCTTGGTAATAGCCGGCTTGGGTGGAGAGGGGCGAGGGGTAACGTCAAGGCTTTGCTTGGCCAACTCGGTTCCCTCCTCAACGATTCGCTGGCCGAGTCCCATCGAGATAATGCGCATGCCGAGCAACACCAATATAAGCATTCCCGCGACGTTCGTCGTCACGTCGGTCAGGGAATCCAGGTTCATTTGAAAACCTCGCTGCCTGGACATAGGCGTTTCCTTCGTTAGCGCGTCTGCGCTCCGCCTCCGGTCTTAGAGCGCTGGATATTGATTTCCCCTTCAGCGGGCAAAGGCTCAAAGCCGTATTTAATATTCTCGGTTTTAATGCGCTTGCGAGCCGCATCGAACACTTTCACTCCCTCCGGGCGTATGAGAAAAATGAGACACGAATCGCGATTGGCCTTCACCAGGTTGATCAAACGGCGGAAATCCGCGCTGTTGGTCATGGAATCTTCCGGCACGGTTGCCTGCAAGTCATACAGGTAAAGCCCGTCGCGACGGCATTCGACAAAAAAGGGCGTGAGCGGCGGCGCATCGGGATTCGGCGGCGGTTCGACCAGGACGATGGCGGGAGTACGCGGCTTGTATGGCTTGGGCGAGGGCAAGGGGGATGGGGATGGCGAGAGCAAGGGTGAGGGGCTGGGCAATGGCGACGGCGACGGCGTCGGCGTTGGCGAGGCGGCCGGCGCCGGCGACGGCAAGGACGGCGCGGCGGGCAGGGGCGGCACTTTGGCCACGTCGCTGATAATGTCAATGATATTTTGCGCCTCGGCCATTTGCAGCGATATACTGCCCAGCATGATCGTGAAGGTTCCGATCACGCAGGCCATGATGCTGAGAAACGCAAACAGCGATACAGGTTCATATTGCTTTTTGCGGCGTCGTTTAGCCATCCTATTGCTTTCTCCTCAGCCAGCCAAAGATCGAAGCCAAAGGGCCGCGCGGCGGAGCGCCGGGCATCGAGCCGTTGCGGCTTTCCTCCCGCGCGCGCCATTCACGCAGCGCGTCCGTCAGCTGGCCCAGCTGCTTGCACAGCAGCTCCTGGGAGGCTACGAAATCATGCGTAGGCTGGATCATGGGCAGTTTCTCAACGAGCGCGTGTTCCAGCCGGGCCAGCGATTCGCTATTCTCTAGGATTTGCCTCAGCCGGATGATCTGCTCCTGGTTTTTTTCCAGCAGCGGCACAAAGTCCGCATGCAAATGATCAAGGCGCGTCCCGAGATCGCGCAGGCCGGCGTCGAAACGATTCAAGGCGTCGCTTTCTCGCTGCTCGATCTTGGCAAAAACCTGGCTCAAGTCTTGAGCTTGCTTTTGATGGATTTCTCCGACCTGCTTGAGTCCCGCCGTCAGGCGGCCGGCCATTTCATCCGATAGGCGCGTCTCATGAGACGTCAGCGAGCGCTTGAGCGCTCCGATCCACTCGTTCATGCGCGCGCCATCGGGCGAGACCTTGAAGACCACCGACAGTCGCGGCGCCAGCTCGGAGGCGCAATACAAGTCGGTTGCCGCCACAATGCCTTCCTCCATCTTCTGCACGGCGCTTACGATGAACATCAGGATCAGACTCATGACCAGCCCCACGAGCGTCGTGTCAAAGGCCACCGCCAATCCAGCCGTCACGCCCGCCAGGGCCTTTTGAACCGCCGCGATCTCGATTTTTCCGGTGTTTTGCGGCATGTTGGAGAATGAAGCGATGGCGTCCGAAATGCCGATCACCGTGCCGACAAAGCCCAGGACGGGAATGGCCCAGATGAAGACGCGCGTCATCGTATAGCTGCCCTCCATCTGATCCTTATCGAGGGACGAGCGCTCCTGGAGATATTCCGAAAGGTTGCCGCTGGCGCCATGCGCGCAAATGTAGTTTGCGGCCACTTGCGCGCGCCGCGCAAGATACGAAACCGGGCAACGCCCCCAGAGGGCGCTTAAATGATCCAGCAACGGCCTGGGATTGCCGCCGGCCGCCTGGGCGCACGCCGCTTCCGGGAGATAGTCATACTGCAGCGCGGCGCGCTGAAGGCGCAGTGCGGAATACTTGTTTTTCAAGGAAACACCGCCCCAGAACGTCAAATACATGATCGCATACGGCACCCACCCGCGCTGCGTCAGCAGGATGCCCCAATAAGAATCGCGCAGAGGCGTCATCAACAAGAGGGCGTAAAAAGCGACCGTAATCACCGCCCCGAACAAGGCGCCGCCGGTTATCAGCTCCATGAACAGACCGGTGGAGGCGCTCGAACCGGTATCATCGGGCGCAACAGGCGCAGCAGGCGCTGCGGCCGCTGCGGGCGCGGACATATCTGTGGGATGATCCACCGCGGATGGGAAGGAAGGCAGCGGACCATAGCCGGCGTGCGCGTCAACAGTGGGCGCAGAAGGCGCCGGCGCCTGGCGCGCGGATGACGCCTCCGCCGCAGGCCGGAGAACGCTGATTCCGGTTCCGCACGTCGGACACTTGATGGTTTTGCCGAAGGCTTCTATCCCCGCGCGCAGAGTGACGCCGCAACGCGGACACTTGATCATGATCTGATCGGACATGCCTCGTTTCCTTTCTTCGGATGTGGGCGCGCGAAGGCGCCCCGGGCGCCGTCCTCTTGGCCTTGCGCTTATTCCTCGATCAAATCCTTGCGAATGAGCGCCTGGGCGACCGTTTTCATGTCATTCGAGATTAAAATAACCGCCCGCCCCCCGTAATGCAGGTAGCGCACGATCTTCCCTTCCCGGGTTTGCTGCTGCTCGGCGTCCGGCTTGCCGTGGCGGGCCATTACAGCTTCGATCAAAATGCCGGCGTTAAGACCATTGCCGATCGAACACAAACGATATCCCCCTATGTCGAGCGCGCCCGGGATGGAGTCGCGCTTGAATAACGCGGCGTCGCTCAACATCGCTTTGATGGCCGCCGGGGAAGCCGCCGACTGAATCGCCGCCGGGGCTTCGGGGCTCGTCGCTGCCGTCATGCTGGATGCGCCTGCGCCGCCGGCGGGCGGCGGAACGGAGGCGGGACGCAGCAATGGCATCGGCGCGGACAGCGGCTTTGCAGTGATCGCAGATGGCGTGGGCTTCTTTTCGGGAGCGGGTTCCGCCGCCGGTTTAGAGGGCGTGCTCGCCTCCTCCGCTTTTTTTTGCGCAACGGCAGGCGGCGGCGCTGTTGGCGCCGGAATCTTCGGAGCCGACGCGATGACCACCGGGGGAGCGCTCCCCGGCGGCGGCGGCAAAGCCGGCGGCGGTATTCCTTTTTCGCGCAGACGCTTGGCCAGCATGTTTTCGCAAAGACTTAAAGTCGGGTGTTGGGCGGACGCGGGATAACGCCGCTGATATTCGAGAATCTCCAAATAGGCTTGGCGGCAATCCTGATCGCTCGTGGTGCGCTCCATGCGATCCAGCATCTCATCCGCGAATCGCTTGACGCCGGCCTCGCTTTCCAGCCTCTCGAACATCGCCTTGACCGCCGGCGCTCTGGAATACTGAGCGCCTTGCTTTCGCATGCGGCTGGCGATCTCGGAAACCGGCTGTCCGCGCCGCAAGGCCGCTTCATATTCCGGCATGGAGGCCAGCAACTGCCGCTCTTGGTCATTGCGCACAGACTCGAGCGAGCGCAACGCCGCTTGAACCGCCGTGCCGGGAGTCTCCTTGCCCGTCAACTGCTCGATCTCGGCGATCACCACGGCGGCGATTTCTCCCCCCCGCGCGCGCTGCTCCGCCGTTTGGATCACCTGCACAAGCCGTTTCTCTTTCAAGCGCGCCGCGTCTTGCTGAAACGCTTGAACGGCCAGCTTTACTTCCTCTTCGCGCGCCTGCGTTGCGCCGCTTTTCTCCAGGTCTTTCCATACGCTGTCGGGGTCCTGGCCTTGCGCGAGGCGCGCGCGCGCCTGAGTCACGGCGCTCACCAGGCGTTCGCGCCGGGTTTGCTCAAGGAATTGATCCAACGCCGCCGCCGCCGCGCGGACGGACTCATCGTCCGAACGCCGCGCGCCGATACGCTCCATCTCCTGGTTAATGGTTTCCAAATTGCTCTCGGTGGGAACCCGGTCATGAGCGGCCTTGATGGCGGCCAGCAGCTGGCCGCGGCGCTGCTCGGCCAGGGCCAGGCGGTATTTTTCCAAGGCCAAGCGCAGATAGGCGGCGGCCGGCCCGGCGTCAGACCGCGTGGCAAGCTCCTTCATCAGCGGTTCGCACGCGGCGGCCACTTCCATCCAGAATTCTCCTCTCTGGCCGCCTTCGATCGCCTCGGCCTGCGTCAGCGCTTCCTGGATGCGAAGGGCCGCCGAGCTGGCGGCGGCGTCCGAGGGCAAAGGCGCCGGGGCCGCCCGGACGTGAACCGCCTGTTTGGGCGCCTGCGGCAGACGGCGCCAATCCACGGCGTCGGCAACCTCTAAAAGCAAGGATAGCTCCGAAATGGCGCCGGTCCAGTTCTTGGCTTCGCGCAGCCTCAAGGTGGCTTGCGCATGGCGGATCGCGATGAACTTTGCCAGGCTTTCCCACGATTCGGCTGAGGCGCTGAAGGCGGCTTCATTCGTGATGCGCGCTTGAGCCGTTTGCTCCATTTTTCTCGCCAGGGTGTCCATCGCTGTATTCCGTGTGGCCCAATGTGTCGCCCAAGCCGAGGCGAGCGAGAGAACTGTAAGATCGGGCCAGGCGTCTTCCGCCGCCTGGCCCTTTAGAATTTTCTCCAGGCCTTCCAGTAATTTCACGCGATACTTCCATCGCCATTCATCATAAGGGCTTGGCTGCTCTTCCGGCAGGGCGCCGGCCAGGAGCCCTGCCGCGTAACAAGCGGTTTGCGCCGGGAGCGGAGTGGAATCGCTTGCGTGTTTTTCCGCAAAAGAACGAAGCCGGTCAAGCATCTTCATCTGCTGGCTGGTGAACCACGTCGCATCCGCCGCTGCCTGCGCGGGCGCCTCCTGCTCGGCCAACTCCATGACCTTGAGCCAAAAGGCCAGGGTCTCCGCCCCCGGCTTATTGAGCATCTGGTCGAGCTCAATGCGGCACCGTATATAGTCTGGATGGCTCTCTACGGCTTTGGCCAGCAGGCCGATCGCTTCGGAACTCTTTACGCGAGCAGCCTGGTCGCGCGCCTGCGCGATAATCTCTCGCTGCGCCTCTTGGCGCTGCTTAAACAGACGCTCGGCAACAATGGTCCCTATGCGCTGTAGCTGGCGCGCCTGCGCGGGAGACAGCTGATTGCGGTCTATGATGTCCAGCGCCGTGCGCAGATCCTGAAGGTTTCCATAATTCAGCTGATGCTCAATGTGATCGAGACTTTCTTCCTCGGCGCTCTTTTGCTCGATGGCGGCGATCCGGGACCGGGGAATACTCGTCTTTACGCCATAATGCTCAAGGATGATCCGAGTATCATTCTGTTCAACGATCTTCCCTTCCGTCTCCTGCCCGTCTTGCAAGCGAATTTTAGCTCCGCAAGCATAAAAACCAACCAGTAATACCATAACGCTCTGAAGGATGCCTGCCCAATATCGGTCTATCATGCAATGCCTCCTGCTTATTTCAATTTGCGTGATATCCCATGAATTGCTCAGGAGCCCATCCTAGCCACTAACCAAACAAACTCTATGGCGCCGTCTGCCCCAGCGGCGCAAGCTAAAAAAGAAAAAAGCGCGGAGCTAAATTCAAAGCCAAAAATTCCGTTGGAACAGGCGCAGAATAATGTGAGACACTTCACGCCGCCGCGCGCACGCAGCGCTTGCGATAAAAAAAGTGATTCAGCCCGGGTTCTCCTGCGCAGGCGCCAAAAGAGGTTATTATGAATATTGAAATTGCAAAATGGCAGCGCGATCAATTGGATTCCGTAGTCGAGCGCCTCTTGAAAACCTATCAGGACGACAAGGCCATCAATCATATTGACGGCTTGAATCTGCCCCAGCGCCAGGGGGTTTATGAAGCGCTCGATGGCTTCTTCCGCGTGATCTATCCCGGATATATGGGTGAAGATTCCGTGCGCCACACCAATCAGCGCTACTTCGTTGGCGAGTTGATGGCCGAGATCGCTGAAAAAATGGCCGATCAAATCACCAAGGCCTTCATGTTTCAATGCCGCATGACGAACTGCGAATCAGCGGAATGCGGGCGGATGGCCGCTGACGTGGTCGGGCGGCTGATGGAGAAACTGCCGGAGTTGCGCGAGGTGCTCAAGGACGATATCGCGGCGGCTTATGAGGGCGATCCGGCGGCCAGCTCGTTCGAGGAGATTTGCACCAGCTATCCCTTTATCACAGTGATCACTACGCACCGCATCGCCCATGAGCTCTATTGCGAGAATGTGCCGCTGATCCCGCGCATCATGTCTGAGCGCTCGCATAGCGTGACGGGAGTGGATATCCATCCGGGCGCGCAGATCGGCCGGCATTTTTTCATTGACCATGGCACGGGGGTCGTAATTGGCGAAACGACGAATATCGGCAATAATGTGAAGATGTATCAGGGCGTAACGCTCGGGGCCTTGAGTTTCAAGAAAGACGCCAGCGGCGCCATCGTCAAAGGAGGCAAGCGGCATCCTACGATCCAAAACAGCGTGACGATCTATGCCGGAGCGACAATCCTGGGCGGCGAGACCGTCATTGGCGAGGGGGCCACCATCGGCGGTAATACATGGATCACGTCCTCCGTCCCGGCGGGCGCCATGGTGGTTATCGGGAAGGATGGGCAGCAGGTAATGAAAAATGCAAAGTGAGGAATGAAAAATGCAAAATGCAAAATGAGAAATGCAAAATGCAAAATGAAGAACGCGAAACGCAGAACAAGAGAATGCAAAATGAGAAATAAAAAATGGGAAATGATATATAAAGATTTCATGAAAAATTACTTATTATTTTGTCACATATTATTTTGTCAATGCATGAATAAAAGCTTCCGGTCGCGGGCTGAGCCTATGCCCGAGGCGGAAGGAAGAGATTGTTTGGGGCTGGCAGAGACCTGATAAAACGGTACTTATAATGGAAACTCTGAGGCTGTGGATGAGCGGCGCGCTGGCGTCGGGATCGTTGTGGATGTTTGTCGTTTCGTTTCTGGCGGGATTGGCCGCCAGCGTGACGCCGTGCACATATCCTGTCCTGCCGCTGACTGTCGGCTTTATCGGCAATATGGCGGAAGGCAAAAAATCCAAAGCCGCCGCGTTGAGCCTGACGCTCGTGCTCGGCATGGCTTTTGTCTATGCGATTTTGGGCGTAGTGCTGGCGGCCATTGGCGCGCCGTTGGGGTCGTTGGCGGGCAACGGATGGCTCATGTTCTGTATCGCGCTGTTCTTCGTGGTGATGAGCCTCTATCTCATGGACGTCTTCCAGTTTCCGGAGCTGCCCTTCCTGGGAAGTTTGCAGGGTAAGGTGGCGGGGAAGCGGGGATTCGCCGGCGCTCTACTGATCGGCGGCATCAGCGCGCTCGTGGTGGGGCCTTGCACAGGGCCGATCCTGGCGGTGATCGCGGCGGCGTTGGTGGCGTCGCTGAAAGCGGCTACAGGAGCCGCCTATTTGCTTCAGTTGCTGAAAGGAGGCGTCCTGCTCTTTCTCTTTGGCTTCGGGCAGGGGGCGCTCATTCTGCTTTGCGGATTTTTTTCCGGCTTCATCACCATGCTGCCCAAAGCCGGGCAATGGATGGTGGCGGTCAAGAAGGCGTTCGGATTCATGGTTTTGCTGGCCGCTTGTCTGGTATTCGTTCACGTCGGCCAGGCGACCGATTTTCCTAGCCTGATCGGTCTGTTGAGCGGACTCGAGAGCCAGAAGACCGGCGCTGAAAAAACTTCGCAAACAGCGCCGATGCAGATATCAACGCCGGCGTCCACGCCAGCCGTAAAGTCCGCCGGATCGGGCGGCTCAGCGAACGTCGGCGAAATCGCGCCGGAATTCGCGTTGCCGTCGCATGAAGGCGCCACCGTGACGCTCAGCGAATTGAAAGGCAAGAAAGGCGTGATGCTGGTTTTTTTCGCCACGTGGTGCGCGCCCTGTATGGCTGAAGTTCCGGAAGTGATCAAGATCGCGGCGCAAGCCAGAGACAATGGCGTCGAGGTTTATGGCGTTGATTTCAAGCAAGAGCTGCGTCTGGTGGAAAAATTCGTGAAAGACAAGCATGTGACCTATCCCGTCTTGCTCGATAAAGACGGCAAAGTATCGGCAGCGTATCAGGTTGTAGGCGTGCCGATGGTCATCGGAATTGACTCGCAGGGCGTCGTGCGCTATCGGGAATCCACTTTGCCCAATAATCTTGCGGAGTTTTTCGCATCCCTGACGAAGGGATTGAATGCAAAGAAAAGCATGTAAAAGAGAAATGATGAAAGGAGAACAGTCATGTTTACAAAGAGCCGAGTACAATGGTTTGCGGTATCCGTCTTGCTGGCGGGCGCGGCGCTTCTCTGGGCTGCGCAGCCCCTATTCGCCGGAATTGAAGTCGGACAGGAAGCGACCGACTTCAAGCTTTCCACTCCCGACGGCAAATCGCTGAATCTCAGCGACGCCAAAGGCAAGCGCGGCGTCGTCCTGGTTTTCTTCGCCACATGGTGTCCGCCGTGCATGAGGGAAGTGCCGGCGGTCAAGAAGTTCGTGGAAGAAACCAAGGACAAGGGCGTCGTGGTCTATGGCGTCAACTGCGCCGAAGACAAAGCCAAAGTCGAGAAGTTCATCAAAGACAAGCAGGTCAACTATCCCATCCTCCTCGACGGTGACGGCAAGGTGGGGGATATCTACAAAGTCGAGGCGATTCCCACAATCATAGGCATTGAC
This sequence comes from Candidatus Sumerlaeota bacterium, assembly GCA_026398575.1. The sequence continues at coordinate 11,232 of JAPLSP010000654.1, forward strand.
GGCGCCGGCGTGATCCGTCAACGGGATCATGCTTTGCCCGACGATACCAAGGCCTTTGTCGAGACGCTGACCAAAAGCGCCGATCTGAGCAAGCCTTGGGAGTATGAGGCGCCGGGCGCCGTAAAAGCCAAAGTCGAAGCGATTTCAAAAGACACGTTAAAGACCTGGATGAACGATGGCAAAGACCTGACGGTTGTGGATGTTCTGATGCCTGACGCTTACAAAGAAGCGCACATCAAAGGGGCGATCAATATTCCGTATGACGCGATCAAGAAGCGCGCCAAGGAATTGAAGCCCGAAAGCCGGATCGTCGTTTACTGCGCCAGCTTCCAATGCAAGGCTTCCGAAGAGGCGGCCCGCGATCTGGCGGCTTTGGGATTCAAGGACGTGCGCGTCTATCAAGGCGGCATCAAAGAATGGCGGGATTCCGGCTTGCCTGTGGACAAGGGGCAATAGTAACATAACTCCCCACCGCGAAAACAGACGCGTTATTGTGGTCAGGATGATAATGGTCAAAACGATGGCGGACAGAATGATGATGGTCAGGACGATGGGGGTCAGGACGATAGATCATCGTCCTGACCATTATCATTTCGGTTTCCATCGGCTCGATCACTATCGTCTTGATGTTAGTGATCGGGATGTGGCTGCTTCCGGCTTGAAGCTATAATCTGATTTCGCGCATGTCCATAATAGATTCACTCATGACATATTTGCCTGAATTTTTAGCCTGCTTTAGCAGGCTCTTCTTTGCACCCGCCTTTAGGCGCGAGGGCAGGCGCACAACTTCATTAGCGCGCTTTAGCGCGGCTTCTCGACATGCTTCAGCAGCAAAATTGCTGGCTATTGTTCTTGCTAAAGCCGGTCGAGAAGCCGCGCTAAAGCGCGCTCTGCCTTGCATGCTGGCCTGCAAACACCCCTGCTAAAGCAGGGTGCAAAGAAGAGCCGGCTAAAGCCGGCTAATACGGCCACTATCTTGCTGAATTGGATGTTCTGTTGGAGAGCAATAGCTTTATCTTTTTCTTAAACCTTTACTCTAAGGGATGTGATCTTATGTGCGGAATCATGGGGGTTGTTTCCCGGCGCAATATCACGCCGATGCTGCTCGAAGGGCTCAAGCGTCTGGAATACCGCGGCTACGATTCGGCGGGCATTGCCGTCCTGCGCGATGGCGCCTTCCAGTGCGAAAAAGTCGTCGGGCGCGTCAACCAGCTCGAAGCCTTCGTCAGCGACCCGAAAAACGAATGCGCCATCGGCATCGCTCACACGCGCTGGGCCACCCACGGCGCGCCCTCGGTCCGCAACGCGCATCCCCATTTCGATGAAAATCATCGCATCGCCCTCGTCCATAACGGTATCATCGAAAACTATGCCGCCCTGAAAGAATTGCTCGTCAAAAAAGGGCGCAAGATCGTCAGCGAAACCGATTCCGAACTCATCGCCCACCTGATCGCCGAATATATGAACGGCAACCTGATGGCGGCCATTCAAAAGGCGCTCGCGCATCTGGAAGGAACCTTCGGGCTGCTGATCCTGTCGCGCGACGACCCGCACCGGATGATCGCGGCGCGCCGCGGCAGCCCGGTTGTCATCGGCATTGGAGAAGGCGAATACTACGTGGCCTCCGACGTCTCGGCCTTCGCGCAATATACGCGCCAGGTGGTGTATTTGAGCGACGGCGAGATGGCCGAACTCACGCCCACCGGCTACCGGACCATGACCTTCGACGACGTGACGCTGGTGCGCGAGACCGACAAGGTCACATGGGAAATTGACGCGATCGAAAAAGGCGGCTATGAGCATTTCATGCTCAAGGAAATCTTCGAGCAGCCCGCCGCGCTGCGCAACACGCTGGCCGGCCGCGTGCGCGCCGAGGAAGGCCGAGCGCGATTGGGCGGCATCACCATCCCCGACGAGGAATTGCGCTCCTTGCAGCGGATCGTGATTTCCGGCTGCGGCACGGCCTGGCACGCCGGCCTCGTGGGCGAATACATGATCGAAGAGCTCGCGCGCATCCCGACCGAGGTCGAATACGCCTCGGAGTTCCGCTATCGCAATCCGATCCTGGGCGCGCGCGATCTGGCGATCTTCATCAGCCAGTCGGGCGAGACCGCCGACACGCTGGCCGCGATGCGCGAGGCCAAGGCCAAAGGCTCGCGCGTCATGGGCATCTGCAACGTCGTCGGCAGCACGATCGCGCGCGAATCGGGCATGGGCGCCTATACGCACGCCGGGCCGGAAATCGGCGTCGCCTCGACCAAAGCCTTCACGACGCAGATGGCCGCACTGGCGATTTTTGCGCTCCAGCTCGGACGGTTGCGCGACCTGTCGCCCGAGGAATTCGCCGCCCTCCTGGAAGACCTGTCGCACGTTCCGCAGCTGATGGAGACCGTTCTGAAAACCGACGCCGCCGTCAAGGAACTGGTCCCGCTCTTCATGAAAAACAACAACTGCCTCTACCTCGGACGTGGCATCAATTTCCCCATCGCCCTCGAAGGCGCGCTCAAACTCAAGGAAATCTCCTACATCCATGCCGAAGGCTATCCCGCCGCCGAGATGAAACACGGTCCCATTGCGCTGATCGAAAAAGACATGCCCGTCGTCGTCATCGCCGTTCAGGACCCGACGTACGAAAAAGTGATCTCGAATATCGAGGAAATCCGCGCTCGCCAGGGATGCGTCATCGCCATAGCCACCGAAGGCGACATTCGCATCCTCAACGTGGCCAATCACGTCATCTACGTCCCGCCCATCAAGCCGATCCTGACGCCGTTCCTGACCGTGATCCCGCTTCAACTGCTCGCCTATCACATCGCCGCCGCCAAAGGCTGCGACATAGACAAGCCGCGCAATCTGGCAAAGAGTGTGACGGTGGAATGAGACATGCGTTGATCGTCCGTCTTACAAACATCCGGACTTGTCCAGGATTTCTAGAGACTCCGTCTGTACGAATGTGCCGCGTCGCGATGTGACATCCGCGTTATCCGCGAAATCCGTGGTTAAATTTCAACCACGGATTTCCCGGATAACACGGATGGCGAAAATTTGCGGAAATCTAGCTTGAGTTTTGCCTTTCAACTGTCATCTTTATCCCCTTCCGCAAAGACTCGGATTCTTTTACGCAAGGATGAGAAAATATAATGCATAGAAGGCATGTGAAAATCACGGTTATTTGTCTGATTTGTCTTCTGGATTTTGGGATAGCTTTGGGTGCCGACTGGCCGCAATGGCGGTTTGACGCGCGGCGCAGCGCGGCTTCGCCTGAGAAACTGCCGGATGCTTTGAAACTGGAATGGAGCCGCCGCCTGCCGGCGCCAACTCCGGCTTGGCCTGCGAGTCAGACGAAACTTCAGTTCGATGCTTCCTATGAGCCGATTGTCGCAGGTAAACGGCTTTTTGTCGGCTCGATGGTCAACGACCGGCTGACGGCTTACGACACGGCTACGGGCGATGAATTGTGGCGATTCTTTGCCGATGGGCCGATCCGGTTCGCTCCCATCGCCGCCAAGGACAAGGTCTATGCCGTGTCCGATGATGGTTTTCTGTATTGTCTGGACGTAGCCACGGGGCGCCTTGTTTGGAAATTCCGCGGCGGACCGGCGGACCGGCGCATTCTGGGGAACGACCGCCTGATCTCGACATGGCCCGTGCGCGGTGGTCCGGCGCTCGCGGACGGCAAGATCTACTTTGCCGCCGGAATCTGGCCGTTCATGGGGACGTTTATTTACGCCATAGACGCCGAGACGGGGCGCGCTGTCTGGTGCAACAGCGGCAGCGGTTCGGCTTACACGGTACAGCAGCACGGAAGTCCGGCGTTCGCGGGCGCGGCGCCGCAGGGATATCTCGCGGCGGCGGGCGACAGCCTCCTGATCTCCGGCGGGCGGACGGTTCCGGCGGTCTATGCGCGGGCGGACGGCGCATTCCGCTACTTCAATGTTTCAAGCCGGCAATTCGACAAGAGCGCCGGCGGTTACGAGGTCGTCGCCTCAGAGGGAACTTTTTTCAATGGCGGCGCGACCTATATGCTGAAAGACGGCGCCGGCGTCTGCCTGCTCGATCCGGCTGCGGCCAAGAAGGCGGCTCTGGCCGCAAAAAATGCAGCCAAAGCCAAAGACGAAGATGACGAGGACCAAGCGGTTCCCTCGTCCGCCGTCGTTATACCTGCTTCCCCTGCGCCGCCGGTTCTGACGGATGACGGCGCCGTCGTGCTGGTCGAAGGCGCCCTGATCGCCTACGCCGACCGCGCCGAGTCGCGCGAGGGCAAGGATTCGAAAGGCAAAAAGAAGATCGAACTATCTTTGCCCGTGCGCTGGCAGGCGACGGTGGATGCGGGCTTGACGCGCTTGCATCTCAAGGCCGGCGCGCGGTTCTATGCATCGGGTCCCAAGGGACGCATTGCCGCGCTGGAAGTCCTGGCGGGCGGCGGCGCGGCGCGCATCGTGTGGGAAGAGCGCGTCGAGGGCGATATCTGGGCGCTCCTGGCCGCCGACGGCAGGCTCTTTGCCGTGACGCGCCAGGGCGGCTTGTTCGCATTCGGCACCGGCGGACAGCCAGTCAAAACGCATTCAGAACCCACCGCCGATTTGCAGGCGCCGGCGGATAATTGGGCGGCTACGGCCAAAGACCTTTTGCGGCAGTCCGGAGCGGGGGAGGGTTACGGCGCCGTCCTTGGCGTTGGAACCGGTCGCCTCATTGAAGAACTCCTCCGGCAGTCGGCGCTGCGGCTTGTCGCGATTGATCCTGATGAAAAAAAGATTGCCGCTTTGCGGGAGCGCCTAGACCGCAACGGGCTTTATGGCCGCCGGGTCTCGGCGCACGTGGGCGATCCCGCGACGTTTCCGCTGCCGCCATATATGGCCGGCCTTATCGCCAGCGAAGATCCGGCGGCGGCAGGGCTGGAGCGGGGCGCTCCGTTTATCCGGAATTTGTTTTCGGCGCTGCGTCCGTATGGCGGACGCGCATGTTTGAACCTGTCCGCCTCGACGCATGATGAATTCGCCAAACGCATGGACGAGGCAAAACTCGAAAAACCGTCTCTTCGCCGCGAAGGCGAATGGACGATTCTCGCGCGCGACGGCGCGCTGCCCGATTCCGCGGACTGGACTCATCAGTACGCCGACGTTGCGAATACTGTGGTCAGCCAGGACGCCCGCGTCCGCGCGCCGCTGGGACTCCTGTGGTTTGGCGGGCCGGCGAACGACCCGGTCCTCCCGCGCCACGGCCATGGCCCGGCGCCGCAGGTTGTCGAAGGCAGGCTGTTCATCGAAGGCCGCAACATGCTGCGGGCCGTGGATGTCTATACAGGGCGCCTCCTTTGGCAGCAGGAACTGAAGGACCTGGGCAAATTTTACGACAACACCAGCCATCAGCCCGGAGCGAACGAAATCGGCGGCAACTATGCCTCGGCGCCCGATGGCATCTATGCGGCTTTCGGGGCCGAGTGTGTGCGCCTGGACCCCGCCAGCGGGCGCGTCCTCTCGCGCTGGCCTCTGCCGCTGCGCCAGGCCGCCAATGACGGCGTGTGGGGATATATGGGCGTTTATGAGGGCTTCTTGGTCGCGACGGCCTCCCCGCGAGACGCCAAATTCAAGTTTGACAAAAAATCCAAGGATAAGGAACCCAACCTTATCGAGGCGCTGGGCATTCTGACGGCCCGTTATGGCGCCGGCAGCCGATGGCTGCTGGTTCTCGACCGCCAAACCGGCAAGGTCCTCTGGGAGCGCGAGGCCGCCGGCGAGTTCCGCCACAATGCGATTGCCGCGGGCGGCGGCAAGGTCTTCTGTTTCGACGCCCTCACGCCCCTGCGGCAAAAGGCCTTCGTGGCGCGCGGCCTGCAACCTGCGACGTCTTCCACTTTGTATGCGCTCGATGCGCGCACAGGGAAGGTCGTTTGGGAATCCCGCAAGGACGCGGCCGGAACGTGGCTGGGATACAGCGCAGCCCGCGACATCCTGCTGCTGGCCGGCAGCAAGGAACGCGACCGCGCCGCCGACGAAATCGGCGCCGGTATGGCGGCGTATCGGGGGAGCGATGGAAAGCCTGTCTGGCAAAACGACGCGCGATACGCGGGCCCCTGTCTGCTGCATGGCGACACGATTATCGCACAGACGGCTGCTTACGACTTGATGACGGGCGCCCCAAAGAAGCGCGCGCATCCTCTCACAGGCGAGCAGATCGAGTGGAACTTCAAGCGTAACTATGGATGCAATACCATCATCGGCAGCCAGAACCTGTTGACTTTCCGCTCGGCCGCCGCGGGATTCTATGACCTCAAGACCGACAGCGGCACGGGCAACCTCGGCGGCTTCAAATCCGGCTGCACCTCGAACCTGATCGCTGCCGCCGGCGTCTTGAACGCCCCCGACTACACTCGCACTTGCATCTGCTCATACCAAAACCAATCCTCGTTGGCCTTTATCAACGACCCCGAGGCCGAACTCTGGACCTTCAACGCGCTCCCCGAACCCAAAGCGCCGCTTCGCCGCATCGGCATCAACCTCGGCGCGCCCGGCGACCGCCTGGCGGATGATGGCACACTCTGGCTCGAATGGCCGACAGTGGGCGGCCCATCGCCGAAATTCACGCTCAAGACCGAGCCTGAAAAGCCGGATACATTTTGTATTCATAGCTCCCAGATACAAGCGGATAGCCTGCGCTGGGTCGCCGCGTCGGGCGTGACCGGCCTCAAGCGCCTCACTCTCGACCTGGCGAAGGCTGGCGGCGCCGAACGCTCCTTCACCGTCCGCCTCTGTTTCGCCGAGCCAACCGACCTCGCCGCCGGCCAGCGCGTCTTCACCGTGCGCATCCAGGACAAAGAAGCGCTCAAAAATTTCGACATCATCCGCGAAGCTGGCGGCCCGCGCCGTGCCATCGTAAAAGAGTTCCGCGGCGTCCGCATCAAAGGCCCCCTGCAACTGGACTTCGCCGCCTCATCAGGCACGCCCTTGCTGTGCGGCCTGGAGGCCGTGGCCGACTAGGTACTCATATTCTCAAATATGATGGCATAAAATCCTTGAAGCTCAATCGCGCGGTCCAGCGTCCGGCGCCTACGCTCAGAATATCAGGGGCTTACCGTGACGATGTAGCTCGTTGTGGGAGCGCTGATATTTAAGGTCCATTCACTTCCGCTTCGGTTTGCGCTGATGGCGGCGCCAGTGGGTTGGCCTGCGCCGTTCAAGGGCGAGGCGCTGAGCGTGCGCGCGTCGGCCAGGCCGGTCAGGCGGAGCGTGGCGACGACCGGCTCGATGCGGGTGGGCGCGTTTCCCCATTGGGCGAGTGTGTTGCGCTTGTCGTTCCATTCCATGCCGGAGTTGGCCACGCGGGCGGTTGCGGTTAGGAGCAGTTTGCGCGAGCGCGCGATGGGCTGATCGTCCAAAGCCGACAATGTAATGGCGCAAAAAGGCGTTTGTGCGTCGGCTGAGAGATTTTTCAGACGGGCGCGATTGGTGGCGCCAACAAAGCCGATCAAGGCCTGGCTGCGCTCCGTGTCAACTGCGACCAGTCCCGTACCTTTATCGCCATAATACCACGCCAGTTCGTTCGTATCGGAACGGATAGGATTAGAAGAGTCTTCGGCGGGGAAGGTGGCGGTTGGCGGGCCGTCGAAGGATGCGATGCGCGAGGCGTCCCGCAATGGAAGAACCAGTGGGAAGCCGGGCGTGAAATAGGGGCGTTCCTTCGATGTCATCCGGATGCTCTCGCGAACCTGCTCGCGAGTGTAGGAGCGTGTGATGGTTTTTGCGGCGGGACGTACGTCGCCTCGCAGGAACATCATTGCGCCCGCCGGCAGCTGCGCGATTTTCACCGGGTCCATCGCCAGATCGAAATGGCCGGCCACTTTGGTTTCCAGGGTTATGGCGTCCTTGTGAGACAGCGAATACCAGAAAATGCCGTCCCAATCCTGAAGCGCGGCGTAGGCGGCCAGAATGGGAATGCCCTCGCAGGCGTATTCGCTTGGGAAAGGGTGGTTCACTTCGGAAACGGTGTAGGGCTTGCCCGCAAAGGCCGAGCGCGACAGCTGGACCACGCTGGATTGAAGCGGGTTGTCCACCATCGGCGTATTCTCGATAGTATAGCCGGTCCGCTTGCCGGTTTGGGAATCCGTTTGATAATTGGGATGCTGCCAATAAACATGCCCGTCCACGACGTCCAGCAGCGACGTGCCCGCCACCTGCGGATAGCCGGTCTTGGAGTGCCCGTGATCGCTGTTGCCCAGGAGCAGCGCCTGAACGCCCAGCTCCTCGCGCAGGAATTTCGCCATTGAAAGATAAAAGTCGCGTTCGATTTCCAGATAGAATTCCGCTTCCGCCTGAAAGCGCTCTTTCGAGGCCTTACCGAATTGGTCCGGCGCCAAGCGCGCGATTGGCTCGTCGCTTGTCAGTTTTTGCTGCTCGCGCCATTGCTTCAAAACATCCGCCGAATATTTCTTCTTCAGCCGGACGTTGAATTTATCCGTCAGGTCGGCGGCATAGCTGGCGGGGATGTCGGTCCATGTTCCGGGATTTTTGCGGGTGTTTTTGCCGAGCAGGCGTCCGGTCATCCACGCTTCGACGAGCGAGTTTTCATTCACGAACTCGACCAGCGCCACCGCCGGTTCCTTCGCGTAGATCGCTCCGGTGTGCGGATTCTTGTGCGTCAGCAATTGCCGGGCGTATTCGCGCTGCAATTCCAGAAGGCGGCTGTCGAAGAACGTCAGGGACTTGGCGAATCCGAGCAGCTCGCAGTCCTTGACGCCGTCGCCGGGCTTATAGGGATGGGCGACGTTGAGATTGAGGTCGCTGTAGATGCCGCGCTGCTTGAGTTGCACAACGAAGAAATCCAGCGACTCCATTTGCGCGGGATCGAATTCGCGCGTGTTATCGCTGTTGGCGGCGAGAATACCGGCGGGCGCCGGGCGATCCAGGAAATGAAATCGCACGCAATTGATACCCAGCGCCGCAAGACGCGCAGCCAGTCTGGGCGCATTCTCTTTTGAGGGAAGCGCGCCTGCCCCTGTCGCGTTGATGCCCCAGATTCGGAATCGCCGCCCGTCGGGATAAGCCAGGCGCCCATCCTTGATCTGGATGCGGCCCGCTTTGCCCGCCGGCGCTTCGAGCAACCGCGAGACATCATAAGCCGGCGTTCCCTCCGCAGCCCAATCCACCGCATACGCCGGCTTGTCGGACATATCGGAGGATGATTTACCGGCGTGATAATCAAACACAGTAGAACCTGATTTCTTTTCACCCGCAGCTTGGGTCGTTTTCTCCGCGCTCGATGCGTTTTCGCGCGCCATCAGACAAATAGCGCTGATAGCCATGACAACCTTCAAAATATCGCACATAAGCAAAGTCATCCTTTCTATCTTGTATGGTCTGGAACTTGCTAAATCTGTTAATCAATGAGGCGCCTTTTCCGGGATTAAAAGCAAACCTCATGGCGGGAAATATGCCGATTTCACGGCATTGTCAATGCGTTTTCCTGTATTTCAGCGGCAGGTTCTCAACCTTTTCCCGTGACAGGCGTCTATAGGTAATAGAATATCCACGGCGTGTGGCCTTTTGAAAAACCACTATTGAACAGAGCATGCAGCTGTGGCTCGGAACAAAGGCAGGGATTCGACTCATGCCAGACATCCCAAAAATTCCCTCCTTGCCGCTCTCGCTTTTTCTGGCTTTTGCCATCGTGATGTTAATCCCCGCGGCCTCAGCGCAATGGACGAGCGTCCCGTTGGGTCTGGAGGCAGCCTCAACCTATCCTATCACCCATAGCCACAATCCCAATCGCAGCCTGTTGCCAATTTCTGTGAAGGATATTCCGGCGACTTTCACGGAAACGCTTCGGTGTTTTGCTCCGGATTATGTCATCGCTGAATCCGCCGGACTGAAAATTCAATCGTATCAACTCTGCCTTCTCAAGCTCGCCTGCGGCGGACAAATTGGAGAGGCTTACCTGCAATGCCGGGATGGCCAAATCAGCGGCGAGATAACAATGCCTTTACGCATTCAGGATGTGCCGACAACTCGTGTTATGATTTTGTATGATCAAAGGATAAGCTCTGGTATCCCTGGAGAGCATCGCTTGCGCTGGCAGGATGTGCCGGAATACGCCGCTTCTCTTTATTGGTTCAAGACGGTTGTCATTGAAAGCGCAACAGTTCATTGGGCAGCTTATTGGCACAGCAGTCAGCCATTGGGTTACAGCCTTGGTATGGGCAGGGTTTTCATAAGATGCTCAGAAGTCATTGGGCCGAATGAACTGCCAGAGGGCGTGTGCGCCGCCGTGGCGGCGAAATATCCCGATTATCGCATCTGCTGGATAACACGAAAAGTAATGTGCAATTGGGGAAAATATGAAAAAGGACGGCTTCATCATATTTTGCTCGATGGATTCTTTGATTCAATCATTCTCGTGGAATCACCTTATCGAGGAATTACAGAGCTATCGCGCGAGAGCAAAAGAGATAAGAACATAGGTCCGGCGCCGGCACCCGGTAAAGCGGCCACCGGGGCGCCTCCTGCCGGCTTTTAAGCTATTGTCCTGCGCCGAACGACAACATGTCGTCGTTCCTTGCCATCCGTGTTATCCGGGAAATCCGTGGTTGAAAATTGACCACGGATTTCACGGATAACGCGGATGTCGCGCCGCGAAGCAGCGTATTTTTGCAGACAGAGTTTGAATACATCCTGGCCCGTTCTCAACCTTTTCCCGTGACACGCGTCTATAAATAATAGAATATCAGCGCTTTGCAGGTGGAGCCATTGGGCGTGGAATAGACGCGGAACAAGCCGCCCGCGCCGATTCGCGTTACCCATTGGCAGCGCTGCAATAAACCTTGCGCCCTGCGGAGGGAATGGTTTGGCGAAACTCGTTTTTCAAATAGCGCGAAACCGCGCGCTTATCCCGATGATTGCCCTTGGATGCCTGGGCGCGCTCCTGCCCGGGTGCGCGCAGTTTGGCTCATGGGTGTCGGAGCGCGCGGATAATGCGGCCTACGAGATCGTCCGCCAAAAGCATCTGGAGGCGTTTGACAAGATCACGACCTTCAGCATTGCGCAGAAGACCGAGCCGGCGGCGCAACGCCTGCGCGCCCAGGCCACGCGGATGGACGTTGCCCTGATCAACTCCTATACCACGCCCTCCTGCCTGCTGTCTTTGGCCGATGCGCTGGCTATTTCGATTGCCCACAGCCGCGATTATCAGTCGCGTAAAGAAGGATTGTATCAAAAGGCGCTGGCGCTTTCCGAGACGCGCCGCGATTTCGGTTACGTCTTCTCGCCGGATTTGCAGGCCTCGATCAATTACGAACGCAACGATCCGCTTCTCGCTGCGCCCGGCTTGGGAAACAAAAGCATCGGCACGGAGGGATACATTTTTTCGCCCAGCATCCGCAAAGTTTTCGAGACGGGGCTGGTGCTGAGCGTCAACTACACGCACGCGCTGTCGCGGTTCATCGAGAGCCCCAGCCTGCCGAACAGCAACAATCAGCTGTCGGTCGAGGCCTCGCAGCCGCTCTTCGAGCTGATCAATCCGCTTGTGACTTACGAGCCACTGCGGCAGGCGGAACGCAGCATGATTTACGACACTCTCGGCTTCAAACGCTACCAGCGGTCATTCGTCATCGGCATCGCCTCGCAGTACTACGGCCTGCTGGGCGCGCTCGACAACCTCCACAACCAGGAGTCGAATTATCGCAGCACGGTGTACAATCGCGAGCGCGCCGAGATGCTGGCCTCCGTGGGCAACATGGCGGAATTCGAAGTGGATCAGGCGCATCAGAGCGAGCTGGTCGCCGCCGAGGGCTACAGCGACGGGCAGGCCGCATACCTGGACCAACTGGACCAGTTCAAGATTGCGCTCGGACTCGGCGTCAAGGACCTTGATCTGCATTTCGGACCCGATCCGGCCGAGCTGACCTCTGTTTCCTTGTCCGCAATGGTCCCCCCGGAGATCGGCGTGAAAGAAGCCATCGAGATCGCCCTGGCCAATCGCTATGACATGCGGGTGGCGCAGGGCGCTGTCCAGGACGGCGAGCGCGCCGTGGCGATTGCGATGCGGGCTTTCTTGCCGAATCTGACGGCGCGCTATAAATGGACGGAAACGGGCAAAGGCGTCGGCGACACCGGGCGCATCAGCTCGAAGGAAGACAGCCAGAGATGGGGCCTGGACTTCGGCATCTGGACCGACTGGACGCACAAGCGCAATGCTTATCAAAACAGTGTTATCGCGCTGGAACAGACACGGCGGGCCGTGGAACAGTTGCGCGAGCAGATCGTCTTGGAGGTCCGCGCCGCCTGGCGCCAGCTCGAACGGCTCCGGCGGCAGGATCAGATTAATAAAGAAAGCCTGCGCCTTTCCGAGCGGCGCGTGGAGAGCACGGGGCTCTCGCTGGACATGGGCAAGGTCAAAGCGCGCGATCTGCTGGACGCTCAGAACGCCCTGCTGAGTTCGCGCAACGCCGTGACCGCGGCGCAAGTGGATTACCTGATCAAGAATCTGAATTTCTGGAACGCGCTCGAACGGCTGGAAATAGACGAGAAAGGTTCATGGAATGTCCGGAAAAACGCCCAGTGAGGAAAATGCGCGGGAGATGACGACGCTGAGACCGGCGCCTCGAAAGCCGGCGCGGCGGCGGCGATGGGTGATCGCGGCCATTGGCATACTCGTGCTCGCGGCGGCGGCGTTCGCCGGGTATTGGGCATATTTCCGCAAGAGCGCTTCCTTCGGCATAAACCTCAAAACCGCCGCGCGTTGCCGCGTCATGCGCGGACGCATGACGATCACGTCGCTGCAATCGGGGGAGTTGGCGGCCAAAAAAGAACGGTCCATCAAGAACGAGACGGAACGCGAAGCCAAGATCATCAATATCGTTGATGATGGCGCCACCGTCACGTCGGGTGACGTGCTGGTCGAACTCGACGCCACCGAGGTCAAAGACAGTCTGCGCAAGTCGCAGTCCTTCGCCGCCCAAGCGGAGGCCGATTATAACCAGGCCAAGACGCAGGCGGAATTGGATCAGGTGAAAAATGCGGCTGACGTGGAGGCCGCCGTCCTCAAGAAAAGCCTCGGAGAGCTGGACCTGAAAAAATACCAGGAGGCGGAATTTCCACAGCAAGTTCGCAAAGCCAAAATGGATATTACCCTGTCTGAAGCGGACCTCAAGCGGGCCGAGACCACGCTGGAGAAGACGCAGAAGATGGTGGACAGGGGATATGCAAACCGCCAGGATCTCGAGGTGGCGCAACTCGCCAAGCAGAAAAGTGAGATTGAGCTCGAGAACAATCGCGCGAACCTGAGCATGCTCACGGACTATACGAGCATTAAGGATTTGAAGGAAAAACAAAAAGCGGTGAACGATGCCACGGCTGAGATTGCGCGCCTGAAAAAGACCGGCGAGACCGAACGCAAGCGGGCCGAAGTCAACATTCAATCCAAAAAAGTGCAGATGGAGATCGCGCAGACCGAGGTCAAAAAGGTCCAGGAACGCGTGGACAAAGCCACTATCAGAGCCGATTTCAACGGCCGGGTTTTCTATCCTGATACCCCGTATTGGCGCTCCGATCAGAAGATCGAAAAACACGCCAAGGTCTATTTTCAGCAGCAAATCCTGGTCTTCCCCGACACGTCGGCCTGGCAGATCAAGACCGCGGTGCCCGAGGCCACCATCAAGCGCATCAAGCCGGGGCAGGAAGCCGTCGTGGCCATTGACGCCGTTCCCAACGAGGTTCACAAGGCCCGCGTGGCGCGCATCAGCTTCGCGCCGCAGCAGGATAATTGGGGAGACGATCGCGGCGTTCGCAAATACTCGGTCATGATGGACCTGCTGACCACGCCGTCGGTGGACCTCAAGCCCGGCATGTCGGCGATGATGGAAATCGTTTTGGAGCAGATTCCCGACGCTATCTATGTCCCGCTGCAGGCTGTGACCGATCGCGGGGACATGCAATACGCCTATCGGATTCAAGGCGGCGCCGTGAAGCAAATCGAAGTGCGGACCGGCGCCAGCGACGAGCATAACGTCCAGATTATCGAAGGCCTGAATGAAGGCGATCATCTGCTCCTCTATGCGCCCGTCGAGGCGGAGATCGCCACGGGGATGAAGGAACGCCCCACGGACAAAGCCCGCAAACAGGGCGAAAAGGCGGCCAGGGACAAGAAGGAGAGCGGCGAGAAAAAAGAAAGTGATGATATGACTACCAAGGCCGGACAAGGCGACGGCAAAGCGGCGAAGGATGCGGCGGATAGCCCGGCGATAAAATCCTCCGCAACCTCCGCAAGCGCCGCGACCGCCGGCGAAGCGTCTCCGCCAGCTCCTGCAGGGGTGGAGCAGCCATGAACCTCCTTCAGCTGAGCCGCATCCTGCGCCTCGGCATCAAAAACCTGATGCGATACAAGCTGCGGGCGGGCCTGACCATCCTCGGCATCGTCTTCGGAGTCTGTTCCGTCGTGGCGATGCTGAGCGTCGGCGAGGGCGCCAGCCAGGAAATCCAGGCGGCCATCCAGCGCCTGGGCAGC
>JAPLSP010000183.1 GCA_026398575.1 Candidatus Sumerlaeota bacterium
CCCGGTGGTGGCGAAGGGCAATGGAATTCTGAAGTGCACCCGTCTGGAAGGGCTGCTACTGAGCTTCATCGCCCTATTGGCTGTCATCGTAAATCTGCCGGTCGCATCCATCGAGAACGATTGGATCGTCCTCAACGTGGAGCAGGCGCCGAAGGACGGACTGATCGTGGCGCGGGTGGACCTGACGGAGGCGGCACCGGGCTAAAGTTAGGAGCATTCCGAAGCAGGGAGGAGACGACATGAAACTAGACGCCGAGTTCTGTGAGTCACGTTGCCCGCTTTGCACCAACGCCCGCAAGGGCAACGCCTTTGCGAAGTTCCTTCAGAAAATCGAGCTGGCGATCATGGGTGGCGGATGTCCCGCCGGCCGCGACCGCCGGAAGAAGTACGGTGTGAAGCCAGATGAGAAGAGAGCGGATGTTTAAGAAGAATGTGCGGACGCAGAGGACGCACGATGGGCTGTCCGATACGTCCAGCCCTACAGGTTCGAGATAAAGGGCGGAGGACACCATGAAGAAAGTGACGCGGAGAAGCATGCTTGTTGCCATAGGTGCGGCGGGCGCGGGGGCCTGCGTGTGCGGGCTGGGCGGAGGCTGCGCGACCTTCACGAAGAAGGGCAAGACGCCCGCCCTCGCGGCGGGGGCGTATGTGATCGAAGGCGGCGCCGTCAGGATGGCGTTGAACCAAACGCCGGAATTGTGTGTGGTGGGCGGTTCGGTGAAGATCATCAACGCCGGTCTGCCAACGCCGATCATCATCGCGCGGACGGGCGAGTCCGACTATGCGGTCGTTTCGCTGCTCTGTCCGCACCGGGGCGTGGAGGTGGAGTACCGGCACGACGAGCGGCGCTTCCGCTGCGCGAGTCTCGGCCACTCCACGTTCGGCACGAACGGCGCGTTGCAGAAAGGGCTGGCGAAGAAAGGTCTGACCCGGTACGAGGCCAGACTCGACCCGGCCGACAAGAACCGGCTGCTCATCACCTTTTGATGCTCGATCACTTCGACACATTGGCGCCGATCTACGAACGGCTGGTCCCGCCGTCCGATCCCTCGGTCCTGGCTTCGCTGCTGGAGTTGACGCCGGGTTGCGCACTGCTCGACGCGGCGGGCGGCACGGGCCGCGTTGCGGGCCTGTTCGCGGCTCGCGTAGCGCGTGCCGTGGTGTGTGACGCGTCGCCGCGCATGCTGGAGCAGGCCCGGCGCAAAGGGCTGGAGACGGCGCAGGCCGAGGTGGAGGCGCTCCCGTTCGGCGACGCGACTTTTGACCGCATCCTGCTGGTGGACGCGTTTCATCACGTGCGGGATCAGCGGACCGCGCTCCGCGAGTTGCTGCGCGTGCTGAAGCCTGGCGGACGGCTGGTAATCGAGGAGCCCGATATTCGCCGCCTGCCGGTCAAACTCGTCGCCCTATTGGAGAAGCTCCTTTTGATGCGGAGCCATTTCGTCAGTCCCGCGTGCATGAGCGCGATGATTGCGGACAGCGGGGGGCGCGCGAAGGTTGCCCGCGAAGGTCGCTTCAGGGTGTGGATCATCGTGAGCCTATAGCGTGTGGCAGCCCTCCTGATATTTGACATTCGGGACAGTCGCCTTAATTGGCTTGAAAGCACAGTTCAAAACCGAATAACCTAAATTTAGGTAGGCAGTTATGGTGGCCGTCCTTAAAACCTAGGATTTCGCACACTTCGTCTTCAAAAATATGCCGCTTCGCGGCGCGACATCCGTGTTTTCCGAGCAATTCGTGGTTAAATTTCAACCACGGATTGCTCGGAAAACACGGATGACAGGGAACGACAACATGTTGTCGTTCAGCGCGCGATAATGGCCTAGGATTTTTTGCAAACATCGTTTGAAAAAATATGCCGCTTCGCGGCGCGACATCCGCGTTATTCGCGAAATCCGTGGTTAATTTTCAACCACGGATTTCTCGGATAACACAGATAGCAACGAACGACAACATGTTGTCGTTCGGCGTATGATAATGGCCTAATGCGGATGCGAACATCCGCAACCATGCCCGGCTCCATGGCCTCCGCAGGTTTCACCCGGGACAATTTCAGGAAGAAGATCCTGCTGGAAATCCTTGATGGCCTGCCGCACGGTTCCACCATTTCCCCTGAGGACGCGAATGCCTGCGCGCAATAGTCCGTTGAGGGCGCCCGCGCCGATTCCGCCGACGATCACGGCATCCACATTCCGCCCGGCCAAGGCGCTCAGGGGATTGCAGGCGCCATGTTCGTGAACACGGTCTTGATTATCCAACGGCTCGACGGTCCCGCCCTCCGTATCCAGAAGGGCAAAACACGGCGCCGAGCCGAAATGCCCGTACAAGCGGCTTTCGTCGCCGCAATACTCCTCCACAGGCGCGATGATTCTCATGATTTCACCTCTTCGCCGCCTGTTGTAGCGACGGCGCCAGGCGCCGTTGCAGCGGCCGCCGCCGCCTTTACATGCTCGTCGCCGGCGGCAAGGGCGTTTCCCAAATTCCAGCCGCCATGCCCTCTTCGCTTTCCGCAACCGCAGGGGCCATGTCCGTGTCCATGTCCGCGACCTTTTCCCCTCGGACCTGTTCCATCTCTTCCTGGCATGAAAGTCTCTCCTCTCACCTCATGATTTTCGCTCATAACGCGTAGCGCCTTGCCGTTGATGATGGCATCGGCCGCCTTCCGGCGCGCATTATCGAGTATGCGTCCGAAAGTCGCCCGCGAGATCCCCATGCGCGCCGCCCCCTCTTCATGATACAATCCCCCCAAGTCGGCCAAGCGCAGGGCTTCCATCTCGTCTTGAAAAAGGGTCTGTTCCTCCAGGGAACGGAGAGGAACGCCGGCGGGCTTGAAGTAATCCACCCGGCCCCGTTCCTCAATGTGACGTAAACAACAGGGTCTTACCAACGGTAAAGCGCCTCCAAGCGCGATATTTGTTATGAGCATATGCTCATTACCCCGAAGCGGTCAAGCGTTATTTTGCATGCTGTGACTACAAGATGATATTCGAATTGGGCTTGATCGGCTCCTTGCCAGCGGGATAAGCTTCAATGTTGATGCTGCTTTATGAACAACTTATCTCAAAGCCAGTATTGAGCAAACCGCCATGTGCTTTTCCCAGCCGATGCCGCGCATGCGAATTTCCGGCCGCGATCCGTCGCGTTTACGCTTGCGCCTGGTCCGCTTGACCCAGGCACAGGTGGTTGCGTTCGTGCTTTCCCTCCCCGTTGGCGCGCTGCTGATTGGACATCCAATTGTCCATGCGTCTCATCAATCGCATGAGCGCTCCTGCTCTCTTTGCATACAGGCCGCCAAGGTAGCGAGCCCTTCCAATCCCGGACTGGAGGAAACGCTTCACCCCCAAATATGCGGCTGCCTCTTGGGGGATTGCGCCAAACGTGTGCCGACCGCCCCTTTCCTGTCCTGCCTGACATATCGCGGTCCCCCTTCCGCAGTCGCCATCCAATAGTCGTATCCACGCCAAGGCCGATTTGCCCGTGCGTTGGACAAAACCATTTTTAGCCACAAGTCACTGACCACTCTTCTGAGGCGGGGCAAATCTGGTGTGCCTGTGTCGCTCTTGATACCGAAAGAGACGCGAGCATGCAGGCGCGCGGTATTCGCGCGCGGTCAAGCTGGACGCTTCGCTTGCGCCATTGATATTCCCTGCATCTGTCCGCTTTCGATATCCCTTGCTTCTATTCCCCAATACATTGTGAAGGAGATCATTTCATGAACAGCATGCAAAAAAACAACCGGGGTTTTACCCTGATCGAATTGCTAATCGTCATCGCAATCATCGCGATTCTAGCGCTGATTGCGATTCCGAATTTCCTCGAGGCGCAGACACGCTCAAAAGTCTCGCGAGTGCGCGCGGACATGCGCACGATGGCGACAGCACTTGAGGCCTATTTTGTTGATTGGAATCAGTATCCCTACGGCGCGGATGCGGAAGATTTCAGGGCGCCCGCCATGCCGCCGACGCAGGCCTTTGAGTGCTTCCTGCCCATTGTTATCACAACCCCCATCGCCTATACAACCAGGCTGCTTCCCGATATGTTTTTCAACCAAGGTGTCGGACATGGCAAAAACACGCCATTTCATTATAATGAGGCGGAAACCGCCAAGCGCTTGGGCGCGGATGGTTTTGTGTCTGAGCTGACTTTGGTGCTGACCGGCTCGCTATCAACCGCTGTAAGATGGTTCATGTTCAGCCACGGACCGGATGGGGATCATGATGAGAGCCTCGATGGTTCGGTTGCCAATTTGGCCACTAGACTCTATGATCCAACCAATGGCACAATCAGCAATGGCGATATTTATCTGTTTGGGCCAGGCTATTCGTTCCGCTGAGAGTAAATTTAATTGGCAATTGGCAAATTGGCGACAGTCACCTTAACTCAGATAGATGCGCAGTCCAAAGCCGAAAGATTTGAAATGATGAAGGAGCCGCATGATGGGTGTGATGAGAAATCGGATCTGGGCCGTTGCGGCGTTGGCGCTGATCGGCGCGGCGGGGATTGGATTCGCCGCGCCGATTGCGTGGCAGGCTGTGCGGAACGTCGCGGGCGATGCGGACGTTGTCGTGAATGGAACAGTTGTCAAAGCGTTTACGTTTGCATCCGGCAATGCCCCGACCGTGAACGGCGTCGCATTCCAGCCGTTCAACGCGCAGGCGGCGGATCTGCAGACGTTCGGCGTTGGATTCAAGGCGTATTACAATAATCCTTCGCTCTCAGCGGCCTATAATCAATTGTTGGCCGGAGGGATTCAGGATGCCACTCATCTGGATGCGCCCGCTGCGCAACGCCTGACTCTCAACGGTCTGACTCCGGGACGAAAATACCAAATTCAAATCTGGGTAGCAGACAATCGCTCATGGCGTGGGCTCAAGCCTGCGTACTCTTCTTCCGCGCAGACGATTCAGGGCGCCAGCGCGGATATCAATATGCCCACGCTTCAATGGGAAGGCGGGGATACGAGTCCGACTGCGCAATTCGCGATCGGAGTTTTCACCGCCGACAAGTCCCGCCAGACGCTGACCTTCACGCCGACCGCCGGCTTCTTCAATGGGAAGAAATGGTACAGCGCCCAGATTAACGCTCTGTTACTGCAAGACCTCTCGCCGGGCGCGCCCCCGCCCGCGATGGCGAAGCGTGCGGCGCTGGCTTCATCCGCCGCTGCAGCTCTGACCGCAGCTCCAACGACAGTTGTGAAGTCGCTGGACGACTGCAACGTGGTTTGGGATTCGCCCAGCGTTGATTCGTTCGGCTCGATGCCGCTCGGCAATGGCGACATTGGGCTGAACGTGTGGGTCGAGGAGAACGGCGATCTGCTGTTTTATATCAGCAAAGTGGACGCCTACGACGCCGGCCACCTGCTGCCGAAGCTCGGACGCGTGCGGTTGCAGATGAACCCGGCGATGTCCGTCGAGCCATTCAAGCAGACGTTGGTTTTGCGGGATGGCGCGATTGCCATCCAGGGCGGCGACGTGAATCTCAAAGTGTGGGTGGACGCGAACAGTCCGGTAATTCGCGTTGAAGGAGAGAGCGCGACGCCTCGCCAAGCCGAGATCAGTTTGGAGCCGTTGCGCGCGCTGACGAACGCCGCGGATGCAGCCCAGGCCAAACTGCCCGGCAACGGCACGGCGGGCATTTTGTTGGATGACAAGGCCGACCGCCTGGCTTGGTGCTATCGGAATATGTCCTCGGCATGGAGCGATCACCTGCGCAGCCAGAACTCGCCCGAAATGGTGGCGAAGGCGGTTGATCCGATTCTGCATCGCGCCTCCGGCTGTTTGTTGCAGGGCGCCGGCTTTGCGCGTCAGGACGCCAACACGCTCACCCTCAAAACGCCGTCCAAGCGGTTTGATTGCTCGATCCAGGTCCTCTCCTGCCGCGCTGAGTCCCTGCCCGATTGGTTTGCGCAAATCGAAAAGCCCGCCCGCAGCGACTGGGAGGCGCATCGGCAATGGTGGCAGGCGTTCTGGGATCGTAGCTATATTCTCGTGAGCAGGTGCGGCGCCGGGCCAGTGCAGTTGGATCAATATCGGTTCGAGCAGTTCCCGCAAGCCTCGCTGGCGTATCGCGGGCACAAGGAAATCGGCGCAGCCGAAAACGCCTTCCAACTCACCCAGCGCTATGCGTTGGAGCGCTTCGCTGAAGCCTGCGCCGGGCGCGGCGCCGTGCCGCCGCAGTACAACGGCTCGATCTTCACGATGGACATGCCGGCCGGGGCGATGGGGTTCGACAGACCCAAGCTCAATCCCGTAAGCCCTGATGGCCGCGACTGGGCGAATCTGTCGTTCATGTGGCAGAACACGCGGCATCCCTATTGGGCAATGGCCGCGCGCGGCGATTACGATACCTTGTTGCCGGGACTGCGCTTCGTGCGCGACGGCCTCGATATATGCCGCGACCGTTGCCGGAAAATTTTCAAGCACGACGGCGCATTTATCATGGAGGCCAGCTGGTGGCACAACGTCGGCGTCTTCAACTGGGACCGCGTGCCGGGGCACTTGCGTTATCATTTCCTCGCATCCATCGAGATGCCGGCGATCATGTGCGAGTATTATGAGCACACGCAGGATCGCAAATTCCTCGATGAAATCCTTCTGCCCTGCGCGGACGAGTTCATCAAGTTTTACGAGCTGCAATTCCCGAAACGCGACGCCCGCGGCAAGATGCTGATGGAACCTGCAGCGACGGTCGAGACCTACCAGCCGGTAACCAATCCCAACACGGAGATCACAGGGTTGCGCTATCTGCTGTCGAAACTGCTCGGATTCGATATCGGCGACGCGCGCAAGGCGCAGTGGACGAAACTGCTCAACGAACTGCCGGATGTTCCGCTGCGCAGCATCAAAGGGCTCGATCTTCTTGCTGTCGGCGACAAGTACGCGGCAGGGCGACAGATCTGCGAAAGCCCTGAGATGTATTCGGTCTATCCCTTCCGGCAGGCGTGGCTGGGGCGGACGGGCGGCGGCGATGCGCTGTTGTCGTGCGCGCGCCAGTCGTTCCATTTACGGACGATCAGCCTTGATGGCACTGTGGACAGCCAGCCCGTCGAGACCGGCGGCTGGCAGGCGACGCCCTTGCAGGCGGCGTATCTCGGGCTGGCGCGCGAGGCGGCGCGCTTGACGAGCATCAACTTCAACGACCAGTTCATCCACTGGACCGGCAATGTTGATCCCAATGCGCCCTGGCCGTCGCGTCCGCGCGCGCGCTTCGCGGCGTTCTGGGAGACGAAGATGGACGGAACGCCCGACAACGATCACGGCGCCAACTCGGTCAACGCCCTTCAAAGCATGTTGCTCCAATCCGACGGCAAAAAAATCTTCCTGCTGCCGGCCTGGCCGGAGGATTGGGATGTGTCGTTCAAACTTCACGCGAATTATCAGACCACCGTCGAATGCGTCTATCGCGACGGCAAGACGCAATCGCTGAAGGTGGCGCCGGCGTCACGCCAAGGCGACATCGTGGATATGTCAACGCTGGAGAATCGCATCCGCACGCTGGTCGGCGTCGCCTGCTGCGACCGCAATTATCTGTTCGGCCTCCCGCCAATGCTCGATGGTTTGCCAACGACAACCGGCAAGACGACCGCGCCCTGGCTTGCGAAATACGGCGAGAGCCTTGCGGGAGTGCGCGCCGCGCCGTGGCCGGGCTGCGTCTTCCGCGACAATATCATGTATGTGCACATACTGGACGGCCCGATTGAGCCTCCCTCGATTCCGGCCAAGCTGCTTTCGTCAAAGTATCTTACGGAAAAAAATGAAAAGCCGGACGCCATCCTCAAACTGGAATACGACCGCCCAATCGAAGAATTCGCACTGGCCGCGCCCTCGCAAGGCTCGCTAACCGCCGGAAAGAAGTTGACGAACGGCGAAATTGATCTCGGTCAGCCAGTAACGTTCGACCGGGTTGAATTCACCATTGAAAATACCGGCTATCGTCGCGGGCAGGGGCGCAAGTTCGCGCTTCAAGTCAAACAGGCCGACGGCTCATGGCAAACCGTTTGCCAAGGCGCGGTCTATGGAAGTATCTTCAGCAAGAAGATCGAGCCAGTCACCGCGCAGTATGTGAAACTCAATATCACCGCCTCTGCGGTGCGGCAGTTCGATCTCTTCCCTGCGCGCCGGTAAACACCGTTACTAAGTGCTCTGAGTCATATTTTCAGTGAATTTATGTCATTGCATTTTGTGAATATTAGCGCTAAAATCGGATCAGCTTATTATGAAAACCCAAGCGCATTGCTCATCAGCGTCATGCATCATAGCCGCAGCCTCGCTGCTTTTCTCTCTGGCCGCGCCCGCGCAGGACTCAGTGCTTTGGTATGACAAGCCTGCGGCGAAATGGACAGAGGCGCTGCCCATCGGCAACGGCAGTTTGGGCGGGATGATCTTTGGCGGCGCCGCCAATGAGCATGTCCAGTTCAATGAGCAGACGCTCTGGCTTGGCAACGAGGTGGAGATGGGAAGCTACCAGCCGTTTGGCGATCTCTTCGTCGAGTGGACATATACCGCGCCGTCTGAATACCGCCGCGAGCTCAGCCTTCAGGATGCGATTCATCGAATCAGTTATAAGGACGGCGGCATTACGTATCGCCGTGAATATTTTTGCAGCCGTCCCGATCAGGTCATGGTCTTGCGTTTCACGGCGGACAAGGCCGGCGGCTATTCCGGCGCGATCCGCCTCACGGATATGCATAAAGCAGTCGTCCGCGTGGAGGGCAATAAATTGATCGCGTCGGGCGTCTTGTCGAACACTCTCGAATATGAATCGCAAGTGTGGGTGATGGCCGAAGGAGGCCAGCTTACTAATGCTTCCGGCGCTGTTGTCACTGTCGGCTCCGTTGCCGGCGTCACCACTTCCGTTCCTGCTTTCTTCGGCAATGCCGTCACGGTTTCCAAAGCCGACAGCGTGACCATCCTCCTGGCGGCGGGAACTTCCTTTGCCAACGATCCCAAGAAGAAGTGGCGCGGAGAGGCGCCGCATCAGCGCGTCACACAGCGGCTCGAAGCAGCATCCAAGAAGCTTTTCGCGCAACTGCGAGACGCTCACGTCAGCGACTATCAGAACCTCTTCAACCGCGTGAGGCTCGATCTCGGCGCGGCAAAATCCGCAGCGCCAACGAACGAACGGCTGGCCGCTTGCAAGCAGGGGGCGTGCGAACCGGAGCTCGAAGCGCTACTCTTCCAGTATGGGCGCTATCTGCTCATCAGCAGTTCGCGTCCCGGCGGCATACCTGCCAATTTGCAGGGCTTATGGAACGCCGACTTGAAACCGGCCTGGTATTGCGGCTACACGACCGACATCAACATCGAGATGAACTACTGGCTCGCGCAAACGACGGGCTTGTCCGAATGCGCCCGGCCGTTGTTCGACTGGATTCGCCATCTCGGCGACGTGCGGAAAAGAAACAAGGACCCGCGCCTCGAGGCCAAACGCGGATGGATCATCTACAGCACGAACAACCCGATGGGCGGCGGCTCGACATGGGGCGTTCACAGGCCCGGCAGCGCGTGGCTCGTTCAGCATCTCTGGGAGCATTACGCCTTCACCGGCGACAAGGAATTTCTCCGCGACGTCGCCTATCCGGCCATCAAGGAGATCGTCGAGTACTGGGAGGAACATCTGGTCGCGCGGCCCGATGGCAAACTGATCACGCCCGATGGCTGGTCGCCCGAGCACGGCCCCACCGGCAAAGAGGGCGACCGCACGCCCTATCCCGGCGTCTCCTACGATCAGCAGATCGTGTGGGACCTGTTCAGCAACTACATCGAGGCGTCCGCAGCGCTCGGGGTTGACGCCGACTACCGCG
Source organism: Candidatus Sumerlaeota bacterium (assembly GCA_026398575.1). Next base: position 9,803 of record JAPLSP010000183.1, read on the forward strand.
CAAAAATCGCCGCAATGCGCGAAAAAATCCTTGGCCCTCAAATCGGCAAGTGGGGACAGATTCAGGAGTGGATGGAGGACGTGGACAACCTAAAGGATCATCACCGCCACACGTCGCACCTGTTCTCGCTGCATCCCGGACGACAGATCAGCCCGCTGACGACGCCGCAACTGGCCGAAGCCGCCAAGGTCTCGCTCAACGCGCGTGGCGATGTTAGCACAGGCTGGAGCACCGCGTGGAAGATCAACTTCTGGGCGCGCCTGCATGACGGCAATCGCACCCACAAATTGATCGCAGACCTTTTCAGCAAGTGCATCCTCGATAACCTCTTCGACACGCATCCGCCCTTTCAGATAGACGGCAACTTCGGCTACACCGCCGGCGTTGCGGAGATGCTGCTTCAGAGCCACATTAAGGAAGGCGATGCCTTTATCCTCCATCTGCTGCCCGCCTTGCCCGACGCGTGGCCTTCCGGCAAGGTATCCGGTTTGCACGCCCGCGGCGGATTCGAGGTGGATATGGAATGGCGCCAGGGCAAGCTAACCAGCACAACCATCCGCTCGCTCAATGGCAATCCCTGCCGGGTTCGATACGGCGCCGAATCGCGCGCGCTTACCATCCCCAAGGGAGAAAGCAAGCGCCTGGATGGCGCACTATCTCAGATTGAAAGGAAAACACCATGATAACAATTCGTTACGCTCCTATTGCCGCTTTGGCGCTTTTCGGAGTCTCTGGCTTTGCAGCTTCGCCGGACTTGACGCTCTGGTTTGACAAGCCGGCCGTCAGCTTTCATCAATCGCTCCCGCTCGGCAATGGGCGCATCGGGGCGATGGTATTCGGCGGCGTGGATGAGGAGCGGATCGTGCTCAATGAGAGTTCTGTCTGGTCCGGTTCGCGTGAGGACTCGGACCGGCCCGACGCGCACAAGGCCCTGCCGGAAATCCGCCGGCTGCTGCTTGAAGGCAAGAACTCCGAAGCCGAGGCGTTGGTGAATAAGAATTTCACCTGCCAGGGCAAAGGTTCCGGCCATGGCAGCGGCGCCAACGTTCCATTCGGCTGCTATCAGACCCTCGGCGCTTTGCGATTGAAGTTTGGGAATGCGGCGGGCGGTCCCACGCTGCAATGCGCCAGCGGGCATCGCGCGTTGTCTCAGAATCAGGAAATCGAAGTCTCGACGGATGGCAATGTGAATACCAAATGGTGCGTCATCCACGAAGGCAAGCCGGTCGCGTGGCAGATGGATGTGGGCACAAGCATGGCGCGTCCGATCTCATATCGCATTACATCAGCGGAGGATGTTCCCGGGCGCGATCCGCGCACATGGAAACTCGAAGGCTCGGTTGACGGCAAGGCCTGGACGCTGCTCGATGAACACAAGAACGAGCCTGTATTCGCAAAGCGGAATGACACCAAGACCTTTAACATCAGCCAGCCTGCGGCGTGCCGGTTCTTCCGTTTCACGTTCATGCCGAATCCCGGCGTCACGCATTTTCAGGTTGCCGAGATCGCGCTCGATGGCGTGACGCCGAATGCGGCTGCAGGCGCCAAGTTTGAGGACTACTCGCGCACGCTGGACCTGCGCTCAGCCGCCGCGGAAGTCGTTTATAAAAAAGACGGCGTTCGATTCGAGCGGACGCATTTCGTCAGCGCGCCCGATGAAGTGTTTGTCTCGCGTCTCGCCGCCGATAAACCAGCGTCGCTTTCGTTTTTGATTGCGCTGGACCGGCCCGAGCGCTTCGAGACCAAGGCGGCGGGCGCCAACGAGCTGCTGATGACCGGCACGCTCAACGACGGACGTGGCGGCAAGGGCGTGACTTATGCCGCGCGCCTGCGCGTCATCGCGCGAGGCGGCGCGGTGGAAGCCGACGGAAACAAGCTGCGCGTGGCCGGCGCGGACGAGGCCGTTTTGCTGCTGACGGCGGCCACGGATTTCAAGGGTTTCGCGGGACGTCAGCTGGACGATCCGATTGCCGCTACTAAGAGCGACCTCGATAAAGCAGCGGCGAAATCTTTCGCCGATCTGCGCGCCGCGCAGCAAAAGGATCATCAACGCTGGTTCAACCGCGTCGAGTTGAACCTGCCCGCGACCGCCAACAGCGCGCTGCCGACCATCGAGCGACTGATCGGTTTCGCCCAGGGAGCGCCGGACCCCGCGCTGGCCGCGCTCTACTTCAACTTTGGCCGCTATTTGCTGATCAGTTCCTCGCGCCCCGGCGGCCTACCCGCCAATCTGCAAGGCATCTGGGCCGAGGAAATCCAGACGCCGTGGAACGGCGACTGGCACCTCGACATCAACGTGCAGATGAACTACTGGCCCGCCGAAGTCTGCAACCTTTCCGAACTCCACGAGCCGCTGCACAAGCTCATCGCTTCGCTCGTCGAGCCGGGCCGCAAGACGGCAAAAGCCTACTACAACTCGCGCGGCTGGGTCGCGCATGTCATCACCAACGCGTGGGGCTTCACTTCGCCAGGCGAGGCGGCCTCGTGGGGCGCGACGGTCAGCGGTTCGGCGTGGCTGTGCGAGCACCTTTGGGAGCACTACGCTTTCACGCTCGACCGCGACTTCCTGCGCTGGGCGTATCCGATCCTGAAGGAATCCTCGCTCTTCTACCTCGACAACCTTATCGAAGAACCAAAACACAAATGGCTCGTCACCGGTCCGTCCAACTCGCCCGAGAACCGCTTCAAACTGCCCGACGGCAAGGCGGCGCACGTTTGCCTTGCGCCGACGATTGACATGCAACTGCTGCGCGAACTCTTCGGCAATACCGCTCGCGCCGCCGAAATCCTGGACGTTGACGCCGACCTGCGCCGCGAGTTGACGGAGAAGCGCGCCCGCCTTGCGCCGAACCAGATCGGCCCCGACGGGCGCCTTCAGGAATGGCTCGTACCCAATACCGAATCGGAGCCGACGCACCGCCACACCTCGCCGCACTACGGGCTTCATCCGTACCACGAAAGCAACGGCTGGGCGCTGGCCTGGCGCGCCAATTTCTGGGCGCGCCTCGGCGACGGCGACCGCGCCTACAAACTTCTCCAAGCCCTCCTGCATCTGACCGGAGAAAAAGGCCTGAACTACACCGGCCAAGGCGCCGGCAGCTACGCCAACCTCTTCGACGCCTGTCCGCCGTTCCAGATTGACGGCAATTTCGGCGGCTGCGCCGGCATCGCCGAAATGCTCCTGCAATCCCACGCAGGGGAATCTCAAATCTCAAATTTCAAATCTGAGATCGAATTGCTCCCCGCGCTTCCCAAGGCCTGGCCGGAAGGCTCGGTGAAAGGCCTGCGCGCCCGCGGCGGATTCACCGTTGATATCGCCTGGAAAGACGGCAAAGTCACCACCTGGCGCATCACCTCCCCCGAACCGCGCGAAGCCAAAGTCCGCGTCAACGGCGAAACGAAGACGGTGAAATCAGAGAAACTCTGAATGACAACTTAAGCATCTAAAACTGGGTTCGTTCCTGCATTTTTAAGTTTTTCGAATTTATTGAGAACTTGGTTTTAAGTTTTCAATTTGAAAGATTTGGAAGCATGTTTTTTAGCGTTCATTAGCGTTTATCAGCGGTTGATTATAAAATGAAGAACCGCTGAGAAACCGCTAATAAACGCTAATAGACACTAATAGATGCTTTGGGAGTTGCGATGGGAGGGATTTTAGCACAGGGGAATGGAAAGGGTAATTCCTCTGGGGGACCTTACGGGCGAAGAGCGAATCTGCAAAAGCATTGTTGCCGCGCTCAATTAGGCATGATATATTTAGCCGCTTCTCTCAGCAGCAATTTCGCGACTGTTACCAGTTCGTCGCGCACACGCTGCTGATCTCCCACTGTTCCGCGCAGAAACTCTGCAGCTCGGATTGGAGCGTCGGCAGTGATGGATTGGAAATCATTTCCAAGGTTTGCATGGCTGAGGCACATCGGGCAAATGTCGCATGCTTGCTTACGCCCAGCCTCCTGAAAAATCAGGCCATTTGCGCAGTTCCGCAGCGGCCTCGTCGCCGCGCAGTCCGGCGCGCAGCAGGTCCAGATAAATTTGAACATCGCAAACCAGCGGCAGGCCGTGTGCTTTTTGCGGCAGGTGAAACACACCTTCATCCTTCGGCGCCACCAGCCGCAAGCGCCCGCCGCTCACTACTCGCCGCGCCAAGAGAGATTTCTCTAAGCGCGCCTCATTGGGAAATTCCTCTACATACACCGTCGTCACCGGCGCCTCTGTGTATGGATGCCGTAAGCTGGCGGCGAACCATTGTGTGAAAGCGTGCCGTATCTCTCCCAGAAGCGCATGCGTCCGTGCCGCGATCTTCGCCGGGTCCGTGATCAGCAGCGAATATTCGCGCGCCGTCGTCCGGTCCTCGAAGCGATCTGCCGCCGCCCAGGCGTCCAACACAGCGTCGGGTTTCGTGATGCGCAGGCCGCCGGCTTGCTCTTCGGCCCATTCCTGCGCCAGCAGCCGCTGCCTCACTGCGCTCACATGGCCCAGACTCACTTGCGCAGTCAAGGCCAGGTCCGTCACCTTCCAGGGGCGCAACGGCCCTTGCAGCAGTACACGCAACACCCGCGTTGCCTTCGGGGAGAAAATGGATCTCACAGCCCGCTGCTCGCGAAAGGGATTCTCCGCCGACCGTGTTTCGATGAAAATCTGATCGAACGACAACCGCGCATTCCCGGCCATGTCCACATAGCCGATGCCTGCCTCTGTACAGAGCCGGGCCGATTCTTTCGAGAGGTAAGGGGCGAGCAGTATCCCATAAACGGCGGCGCCCGGCGGGAGCAGGCTCAGGTATCGCTGGATCTGTAGCAGTTTCGTCCGCACCTCGCGCGGCTGGCTGATGCGCACCCCCTCCAACACCAGCGTCCAACGCCGAGCCCCGGCCCGCAGCTTCGCCTGCCAATCCGGACGTTCATTCATCCCGCGCGCAAGCCGCGCATCCGCCCGCAACGATTCAATCTTCAAAAGCGGCGCCCGCTTTAAAAGATTGCGCAACGCCGCCTCAAACTGCGGCTTCAGCTCGCGTTCTTTCAGATTTTCAAGGCGTTTCAACATCGGACGAAAACACCGCTTTCGGCGAAAATATCAACCGCGAATTTCAGCAATATAGCCTATTTCACCCATTGGTGAAAGCTAAATATTTGATGAAACTTGATTTTCTGATTTTGCGTCGTTCGCGATAAATGAGAAAGAGGATGAAGGATTGCAGTACATTCATTTGGACCGGGCAACCAAGCAAACTCGGAAGCCGATGCGATCTTGCCGGGCGAATGGCCGAGTCCAGCTGCGAGCAGCCGACCGGCAGCCGACCGCCAGGGTGAACCAGGAACCGCCACGCACGACACGGTATTCGCCACTGACTGGCCCCGTCGGATTCCGCTGCCGTCCGCTGTCATAATAGCCGTACCAATCAGCGCACCATTCGCTGGCATTCCCCGGCATGTCATAGAGTCCCCAGGCGTTGGGCTTGAAGTTTTTCACCGGAGACGTGAACACATAGCTATCATCCCAACTGAAGCCGTTCCGATCCGGGAATTGTCTACTAACGCTTTGATCGGCGGCATTGCACCGGCCTTTGCCTCCGTCCTCATCGCCGCCCCAAGGATAGAGCGTTTTCGTTCCGGCGCGGCATGCGTATTCCCATTGCGCTTCGGTTGGGAGCTGATAGGCCTTGCCTGTTTTTCCGGACATCCAATCACAAAAGGCCTTTGCATCGTTCCAACTGACATTTACCACCGGATGAGTATCCGTCTGGATGAATCCCAGATTGCGCCAGCTGAATCCTTCCTGCTCTACAAATTTGCCATCCTTGATCCCAAATGCTTTCCCTTCTTTTTCTGCTTCTGTCTTGTAGCCGGTATCATTGATGAAACACCGGAACTGTCCCACCGTCACCTTCGCCTCACTCATCCAAAAGCCATCGAGGGTAACGGGATGAGAGGGTTTTTCCCCTTCGAATACACTTTCATATTTGCTACCAAATATTTTCCCCAGCTCCGAGGCGCTTTCACGGCTGCCCATTTCGAATGTGCCGCCGGAGATCCAGATCATCTTCATATCGAAGCCGCCGGCGGTTTCGACGAAGGTGTTCATAGCGGCAACATTCTGCTCTATGGAGGTCGTGACACCTCCTTTTGCCAACGCCGACACAGCGCCTTGCTTGGCGCCCCCTTGACTTTGACTGCAATCCGCAATCATAAAGGCAAGCGCAAGCGCCGCTCCTGCGATCCATGATACTCTCACTGCGATGCGCATCATAGATCGTCTCCTTGCATTTGTCGGTAGTAGGCGTCTGATTTCGTTCACACGCCGATGCAACCATCCGCATGGATTTAATCCAATGCCTCGCGCGGACGCAAGAATAATACTTCCCTGCTTCGGCGGCTGGGCGGTGGCAGCTATTGACGCGCGGGACGGGGGGATTGGAGAATCGCGCAGGTTTTGACGGAGACGTGGAAGACGGGCGCTTGGGGAGGCGAGGAAGTGGATACTGTTGTTATTATTATTTTTTGCTTTGTTTATCTGGGGATGATTTTGGGGGAGATTCCTGGGTTGGCGCTGGATCGGACGGGGGTGGCGCTGCTGGGGGCGATTGGGTTGCTGGCGTTCAAACGCGTGCAGCCGCATGAGGCTTGGGAGGCGATTGATGTGCCGACGCTGGGGTTGTTGTTTGGGTTGATGATTGTGTCGGCGCAATTCCGGTTGGCGGGGTTTTATGCGACGGTGACGCGGCGGTTGTCGGCGGCGAAGGTTTCACCTGCGATGCTTCTGGGGTTGTTGATTGCGGATTACGGATTGGGGATTGCGGATTATGAATTGGGGATTTTTCCGCTCGCTTGAGGGGCGGGAACAGGATAATTTTACAGCAAGAAAATCTGCCGGAGGACTTTTGTCATGCTCAGCCCGGAAACGCTCAAGCCTTTTATTCTTCATGAAGATCAGTTCGTCGGCAGCAGAATTGCGCGCTATTTTTATGAAGGCTGGATGCTGGACAAAGACATTATCCCGTTGCTGCTGCAAGCGCGGCAAAAGCATGGTTGGTCCGCATACTGCTCTCCTTTAGTCCACGGCGAATATCAGCCCATAGATGAGGCGACATTCGAAACCGTGGTAGAAGAAATAAAGCGCACGCCGTTAGCTCAGGAGAAATTCGGTCTTGGACATCTGATCCGCTGGGCGCCCTTGGAATACGTTGATAAATTCATGAAAAGCGCGGACGCCAGCGCAATAGACTTTCATTCTGCCATAGACTACTTCGTTCACCGTCTGGAAATCGCGCAATGGTCCGACGAAAGGCTTTGGCAAGCGCTTCAGGATATCTGCCGCGAGATGGACGAGCATCCTGACAAGCCAGAGCGCAATCATGTTTTTTTATCCTGCGCAGTGGAAACGCTGGCGTTGCGTCCGACGCCGGACAACGCGGAATTCTGCCGCCTGCTGGAAGACAAGGCAATTGAGAACAAATGGCTGGAATTATATCTGATTGACCTGGCGGGCGCGCGCAAGCTGCGCGCGGCCATTCCTTCGCTGTTGAGACGTTTGAGCGTGGATGATGATGATCTAATGCCCATGAATTGCGCCAAGGCGCTGGTTCGCATCGCCGATCCGGAGGCAATCCGGACGCTTCAGAAGACCTTCATTCAGCGGGACAATACTTACTGGCCCTTTGCTCTGGAAGTCTTCGAGCGTTTCAGGCATCCGGAAACGGAGCCAATCATCCTTGAATTGCTGGATGATGCAAGACTGGATAGGGAATCGTGCGACTGGCTGATCTACGCGCTTTGCGCGCAGCTGTCGCCTCATGCGATTGAGCGTTACGAAAATCAATGGAAAGGCGTAGCCGAAGAGATTCATGGCGATTTGCATCGGGAAGTGCTGGTTGCGGCGGTTGTGAATGGAATTCAGTTGCCTTACGCCAGCGAATTTCGGAAGGAGACGCTCGCGGAAGAAAAGCGCCGCGCGTGGTGGAAATCGCCGGCTGAAAATGATTCAATAGACGATGAAGAGGAACAGAAAGAGGAAGAGGCGTGGGATCAAGCAGATGATGAAGAGGAGGAGGCTGGGGATCAAGCAGATGACGAAGAGGGGGAGGCTTGGGATCGAGCCTATGCTTATGCGGAAGAGGAAAGTGGAAATGTGTGGTTGGGACGGGATGAAGAGGAGCAGAAGAATTATTACGGTGATGAGCCTTACCGCCGCCCTGAGCCCAAAGTCGGCCGCAATGATCCTTGTCCCTGTGGCAGCGGGAAGAAGTACAAGAAATGCTGCGGGAAAACGTAATATAAGGAACTAATCCTGGCGCCTGTATTTTGCGATTCATGAATGCTTCGCCATCCACAACGATCATGGAAGAATGGGCGTGCCATCTGCGCGAATGCGGATGGGAACGGATCGCGCCGGGAAGCGGGGCTATAAGTTCCGAGTTTCGAGTTCCGAGTTTCGAGTTCGGGGTTCCGGGTTCGGAGTTTGGGGGGGCGAGTTTGGATGCGGAGTCTCGGGAGGCGGGGATTGATTCGGAAGCGGATTTGTTTGCGGAATTGGCGCCATTCGCGGATGAAAAGGCTGCGCCAGTAATCGAGGCTTCCTTGGGGCGTGCGAATGAGGCGGATTGCGCGGATACTGAAATTTCCGGGAAAGATATTATCACCGAAATATGGAGCGCGCCGGATGCACATGCTCCGCGCATTGCCCTGATCGCCCTGGCGGGCGCCGCGTTGCCATCGCCCAAGCAGATGTTTGCGCGCTATCTGGATTGTCCGCACGAAGTCCGGCGCATTTTGCACGAAAACCAGCACGACATGGAGGGCGCCGATTTCTGTCTGATCTGCGACGACGTCCATGAATACTGGTATGAGGCTGCCAGCGACGCGTGTCTGGGAAGCTGCGCGCAGGGAGCTGCTGGGAGTTATGGGAATAATGGGAGGGATAGGAATAATGGGCGGGATGGGAGTCTGGGAAGCCGCGCGCAAGGAGCTGCTTCTGCTTCTGGTCCCAGTCAGTCTGCTGCCGGCAAATCTGCCGCCGACAAATCTGCCTCCGAGAAGATTGGCGCCGATAAGCCTGCCGCCGATAAGCCTGCCGCCGACAAGCCCTGCGCTGACAAGCCTGGCTCGGGACGACCGTTGCGCAAAAGCGGCGCTACGTCCGAACCGCATGAAGCCGCGATCCTGTCGCTCGCGGAAGAGGAATCGCGATTGCGCGACAGGATTTGGCCGCGTCTGACGATGGATCAGGCGCGCGAAGGACGGCTGGAAGGCGCCCTCGAACGTCCCGTGCAAACCCTGGGCGCCGAGTTGGCTTCCTGGACTTCGCTCTGGATCAATGAATTGGGCAGCGCCATGGAACGGCTTCAGACGCCGAATGCCCCCAGCCCGGATGAATTGCGGCGGTTTTTTTTGCTGCTGACGCTGATGCTTAAATCCGCGTCCAATGCGCTGGCGCAGGAATTTACTGCGCAGGAAGCTGCGACGCAGGAACCCACGGCGCACGAACCAGCTGCGCGGAAATCAACGGCGCAGGAATTCGCAACGGCGGATCGGAGCGCTTCCGGAGGGACGTTGCTGCGGAGCGCGCAAACCTGCTTTCGTGAATTCAGGCTTCTCCTGCTGGAGACCGAAGCGGGGGATTTGGGCGCGCGGTTTGCTCAATCGCTGCTTCCCGCGTTTGAGACGCTCGAGCGGCTTTTCCCCGGCGCGCTCACGCATCGGGCGGCTCGGGCGTTTTCGTGGGTGGAATCGCTGGCAGGCGCGCGGCCGGAGCTGCTCGGTAAGCTGGCGGAGGAAATGCTCTGCCTGAGCAGTTTGAAGCTCACGACGGATGCGCTTGTGGAAGCGCTGGGCGATCCCGAAACCGAGCGTGTGGCCTGGCGGCAGTCGGTCACGGCGCGGACCGAGGAGTTCGAGCAATGCCTGCGCGTCGAGGGGCGCAATGTGCTGAATCCCATGCGCGTGAATGTGGATGAAGAGGGATTGGGATGGCTGCTTTATTGCGCGCGCTGGACGGCCCGTTATTGGAAGCAGCGCATCGAAGCCGAACGCGAAGGGCGGCTCGATGCGTTCACCGCATCGCGGGCGCGGCAACGATCGAGCGGCGCGCCCGGCAGCGACGACACAGGCGACGGCCTGCGCGCGACTCCACCCTTGCCCGCACCTGCGCCGAAGCTGTATTGGCAGATGGATTTGATCATGCCCTGGCCGGCGGGCGTCACGCCCGAAGGAGCGATCGAAAACATCCTATTCTATGCGCTGGGCAATTCGCTGCGCGCGCGCGCCGACAAGCCGCTGACGCGCATGCGCGCCGAGTTGCTTTTGTTCGCCATGGCTCTGGAAGAAACCGCCGAAGACGTTACGGAGCTTCCGTTGCCGATGGATTTGGCTGGGATTTGGGAAGGATCAACTATGTGATGATTGCCCGGATAAAGTCATAGACATCCAGCAATGGGATGCGTCCATTCACCAAGCCTTCCTCTGCATGTCCATGAGCGATATCGCATCGAATCTCATAGTAGTTCTTGATGATCGCCACCCTCAAAGTGTCTCCCTCAAACACGCAATTGACACGATGAGTAAAAGCGGTTTCTTCCCACGACCCAACCCATTGCTCATATTCGCGATTGATATGGTCCTCAAGTTGGCCAAAAAGCAAAACGAAAAAAGCATAATCATTAATCTCAGCCATTCGTTTCCGCGATGCGCTGAGGAATACAACGGCTGGGGCTTTCTGAGCCCAGAGCCAATCATCAATCACCTTATAGGCATTATATATTTCGTCAAGCAGTATCATGCCGCCTCAATTGCCTGCCATTGAACCAGATTGTCAAAGACCTGCTGGTCAAAAGGGCGATACGAATTCCGCAACTGTGAAGTCACAATCTGCCAATCGCTTGGCTGATCGGCATCGCCTCCCCTGTCAACCACGATGAATTGATGCGTGCTTGTAGTCACAAAGACCTGGCCATTCGCTTCCCTAATCCATAAAGGGCCGGGAGCGAATGAGACTCTGCTTCTGCCGTATATAATCGCTCGGGTTGGGAGCATACGAGGTGGCACTTCATATTGCCGCATCAGTGGCTCGTCTAGCTGCAATTTCGAGCCAGAATAAATTTCTTGAACGGGGTCAGGCGGCAATAACTGATACCATTCCTCAATCTGCGCATGCAGCGCGCTCAGCCGGCGTTCCCAATCATCAATTCTAGCGATGACATAATTTTTATCCATTTCTCTTCTCCGGGGTAGAACCCCAATTTTTGATTCGGGCATGATCGAGCACGGCCTAAGAATGAAAGCAACTTACTACCAAGCCTGAATGCCGTCAAGCGATCAGTCGGGGCTTTCCAGTTCGCCTGTGTACTTAAACAGACTAGGATTTCTACAAACTCCGTCTGCAAAAATAAGCCGCTTCGCGGCGCAAAATCCGTTTAATCCTTTAATCCGTGGTAAAAAGCGCCACCACGGATTAAAGGATTAAACGGATTACCATGAACGACGACATGTTGTAGTTCGCAGGATGATAAGGGCATAATGCGAAGCAGAATGATGGAAAACAGAATGATGAAAAACAGGAGAATTGTTTTGTCATTCATTATTCTGTCAGAAGCCTCTTCCAGTCAGGAGCGCGATCAGGTCGGCGATGTCTATCATGCCATCGCGGTTGACGTCTGCCGCCTGCAATTGTGCGGGCGTCAGGATCTGAAGATCGCCAATAAGATATCTCCTCAAGGAATCGAATGGCAGCGTATAATGGCCCGTGAAGGTTATCGCGCCGTTGGCCGGAAGCGGTTGGAGCGCCGGATTGGGCAGCGGCGGATCGAAGCCATCGAGCGGCAGCCAATCGAGCCGGATCAATCCTGCGGGGACATTGTGCAAATCGGCGCCGCCGGTTCCCATCGTGATGGCGCTGTTGCCATCCGTCAGCCGCCATGAAGCGCTCGAAGGCGTGACATCAACTGTCACCGTTCCCAGTCCGGCAGGGCTGCTATAGAAGATATACTCGCTCCAGAGTTCATTGGTCATCGTCGCCGATGTGGCCGGAATTTGCGCGGGAAACCCGCCATAGAGATAATCCACCCTGAATCCGGTCCTCAACCCCGGCGCGCGCGTGTAGCTGGGCACGTCCGCTGTGCTGTCGGTCTGCCAAGCGAGCCAATAGGCTCCCGGCTGAAGCGTAAGGTCTGAGGGCGTTCCATCCGCGATCGGCGCGCTGATCCAGGCGTTCTCGGCACTGTTGGCGAACGAGGGCGATTGCCAGAGCAGATTGCGCGCCGGGGAGTCGTCGTATATCGCCAGCCGCAAATTTCCCGCCGCCGTATGCGAATAGAACCGCGCCTCGATCACCGTGGCTTGCTGCGTTACGGTTATCCTGCTGGCCTTGATGTAGTTCTTATGCGAATAGGCAACCTTGCTTAGGGTTCCTGCGTGATCCGGGAGGTAATGCATTCCGAAATAGGCGTATCCTGCGCCCGGGTCAATGGCCGCGCTTCGCAGGGCGCCGCCGGTCTCGCTCAGGAAAATGCCGCCAAGCCGCACCGGTAGGGCATCTCCTTTTCCCAAACTCACTTTGATGATTTTACTCTGCATGAAGTCGCCGAACAAGCCGTATCCCGCAACGGGATCAATCGCGACTTGATCCATCATCTCCTCGTCAGAGGCCATGACGACGGCGCCGAGGCGCGTAGGCGTGCTGTCGCCGTCGCCGAGCGCCACTTTCACGATCTTGGACGTGCCGGATCGCACGTTGAAATAAGCATATCCGGCGCCGGCGTCCAGAGCGGCGCTTGCCAGATTCCCTTCCCCGAAGGGGAGCGGCAATTCGCTGACCAGAGTGGGTGTTGTATCGCCCGCGCCCAATGCGATCTTATAGATGGAAGCAATCTCATTTCCCACTGTATTGCCGCCGCCGACATAGCCATATCCTTTTGCGGCATCAATCAACACGCTCGCCGGCGTTTCATGAAATGCCGAAAGCCCGCAGACGCGGCGGGGAAGACTGGCGCCATTGCCGAGAGCAACTTTGATAAAATCGCTGAATCCATTCGTGCAATAATAAGCGTATCCGGCGGCCGGGTCTATTCCGCCGCAATTAATGCCCCCGTCGTTGGAATCCAGATCAATCGTGCCGATGCGCACGGGGGGATTGCCGCCGGCGCTCGCGGCGATTTTATCCACATGGTTAAAGGCGTTTTGATATAGATAGCCGGCGGACGGATCAATCAGCAGAGAGGAATTCAAGTAGGCAAAAGTGTCCAGCGTCGCGCTCGTAATATTGCCTGGCAGTTCTGGGCCTCGTCCCAACGAGAATATAGCCAACTGATTCTGACCGCCATCCCCATAACCGGCGAAGTAGCCGTATCCGGCAGCGGGATCCAGCGTGATATTATTATATGCCCTGACGCCCATCCCCACTTCGCCGACGCGCCGCAAAATGCCATCCGACAACAGATCGAATTTCATGAACTTGGAGATATAGGTACCATTGAAATTGGACGCATAGTAGGCATGGCCGGTCGCGGCGTCATAAGCGGCGCAGCCGAAATCTTCATAATAGGTTGCCGGGATGGGGATGGGAATGCTGGAGAAGGTGGTGTTTCTATCATCCAAGGGCATTCTCACAATGACCGCGTCGAGGAGCTGATTCCAGAATGGGTTGTCATCCGGCCCGAAAAAAGCCCAACCGGCGGCGGGATCAATGCCAACGCACCTTTGCGCCACGCTCCCCTTGCCGTAGATCACGCTCTTGACGCGCGACGGAGGCGCGTCTCCTATTCCCAATGCCGTTTTGACGACCGCGCTTTGCCCGCCCCAATAGGCAAAACCGCTCTCCGGCGCGAACGCGGCAAACGATAGGCACGACTCAGCGCCGCTATTCAGCGTCAATGCGCCTATGCGGCGGGGCGGATTCGCGCCGCTGCCGAGAGCCACTTTGATAACTTGTCCGGGGGAAAAATAAGAGTCTCCCTCGCCGAAATATGCATATCCAGCGGCGGGATCTATCAGACCGCATTTGACCTTCCTCTCGCCGTAATTCAGCGCCGTCGAACCAACGAGCGTCGGCAGGCTGGCGCCGCTGCCCAAAGCTACTTTCAAAATGACGGAGGGACTGGAATACATCACAAAGTAGCCATAGCCCAACGAAGGATCCAGCACGCCGAACGTCACACTGCCGAAGAAACCATGCTCCAGCCTTCCAATACGCATGGGCGGACTATCGCCGCTTCCGAGCGCCACTTTGATGATCTTTGCGTCGCTGCCGAAGTAGCCGTATCCCGCTGCGGAATCAATAGCCCCGCAAGAGACGCCGCGCTCGTCGGAAAGCAGCGGCGTTGAGCCTACGCGCCGGGGGGGCGCATCGCCCTTGCTCATGGCCACTTTGACGATTGTGCATACCGGCGCGGCGCCTCCGAAAGATTGCCCAAAATACGCGTATCCCGCCGCCGTGTCCAAAGCGACACTGCCCAAATCACTCTCCAATGAGGGCAGCGCTAGAGTTTTTGCAAGGCTGGGCGCCGCATTGCCGGCGCCTAAGGCGATTTTCAGGACGGAGCCAGGAGCGTATGTCCAGGCATTTCCATAGTAGGCATATCCAGCGGCCGGATCAATGACGGAGCAGGTAATGCCAAGACTCGACAAGATTACCATGCTGACCTGCGCGGGCGCCGCGTCGCCTGCGCCCAGCGACACTTTGGCTACGGTGCGGGTATTCGCGAAGTAGGCATAGCCCGCCGCGGGATCAATCGCCGCTGTTATGGGCGAGCTTCCCCAGGAATCAAGCGTCGCGCTGCTGACCCGTGTGGGCGAAGTTTCGCCCGTTCCAAGGGCGACCTTGACCACGCAGGAGAAGGCATAGGTTCCGAAATAGGCATAGTCGGCGCCAGCGTCTATCGCGCCACATTGCAGATCATTCTCGCCCGGCGCGAGCGTCACGGCGCCAACAAGATGCGGCAGCTCGCTTCCGGCGCCCAAAGCCACTTTAATAACTTGCCCTGGTGTCCCATTCGTTCCGAAGTAAGCGTATCCGGCGGTCGCGTCCATTAAAGCGCTGACCAGCGAGCCGTTTGCGTTGCTCAAGGCGATCGCGCCCACGCGCGCCGGCGGATTATCGCCGCTCCCCAGCGCGACCTTGGCAACCCAATCGCCGCCATTGGAATACGAATACCCGCCGAAATAGGCGAATCCGGCTGCGGGGTCAATCACCGCGCAGCCAAGATTGATCTCACTGGGATTCAACTGGATTGCGGTCACTCGCTGGGGCGAATTATCGCCGCTCCCAAGCGCCACCTTAATAATAAGTCCGCCGCCGGTTGCGAAATAAGCGTATCCGGCGGCGGGATCAATCACCGCGCATAGCAGCGGGCCTTCGTCTTCATTCAATGCCAGGGTTGCGATGCGCGTGGGCGTTGTGGCGCCGGCGCCGAGCACCACCTTGATCACGAGCCCGGGCATGTTCGCAGTCCCGAAGTAGGCGTATCCGTTGTCGGCATCAATCACGGCGCATGAGATATCGCGCTCGAATTGCGCCAGAGCGCTGCCACAATAATGAATATCACCCACAGGGTAATCCGGGGAACCGGGGGTGGTCATGCCGGCGATGGAAGTGGAAATCAAGGTCGCAGGTGATTTTGCTTCGCCGCTCCTCGCAAGCATTAGGCTGGAAATGAATGCGAGCGCTAAAAGCAGATGAATCCTGGCATGCTTTATCATTGAACGCTCCTCGACATGAACGGAATCCCAGATAAAACAAATACGGAAGCTTTATGAAGTGGCGTAATGGCGGGAGTCAAGATGGAATTTCGGCCTCTAAAATATGGCAAGGATTTCATTTGCCATTCTGTTGCCGAGCCTTTATGGCTTTGATAGCCATCTCTGCAGCATGGCGAGTCCAGTGGCGCGTCATATCCCATGGAATAGGAGGATTGGCGTTCGTAAAGGCTTCCGCAAGGCCATAATCTTTTGCTATTTTTGTGAGATTGACAAACTCACCGCGCCACATCTCGTAGCCTTCGGAATACGGGTTAACTTGTTGGTAGGGATCGTTGGCGGCAATATGGGAAAGGAATTCAATGTCGCTCATATTGCCATTGTTCTCAAAAGCTGACAGCGCCTTCAATCTTGCATTTGTCCATTTGCCCATGCGCTCATCCAGCAGGAACTCTTTCATTGCTTTGCGTGCTGAATTCATATCTCCCCGAAGCCCTAACGTGATATACAGGCATTGCTGAATAATTGTATCCGTAGTGCTTGCTATATAGCGCTTAATCTCATCGTCCGCGTTGGGTAGCTTTGAAAGAGCAACGATGCTTCTGCAATACAGATTGTCTGCCTCTGATCCTAGATGGATTCCAGAAACAGTCGGCTGCCTTTTGTAATCAACATTTGGCATATCCTTTATTGTCTGCATTGATTTCATAATCATCGCCGTCTTGGCGCCTATATCTTTGTCAGATGGGCAGGAGGCGATTACTTCCAAGGCAGGTTCCCGCATCCACCAGTATCGGCTGTTCAGTCTTGTGCCGATTTCTTGAAGATTTTCTGCCGTCAATTCCTTTCCGGAAAGCGCTCTTAGATTTCTATATGCAGCATCGCTATCCGGGATTGCCGGTTTATAAGTTGGTTTTATTGAATCAGTCTTTTCGCTGCTTTCCGCAAGCGCGGCGCCGGCAAGGAATGCGAGTGCGATAAGCAGATGCTTCTCAGGATGCTTTTTCATGGAAAAACTCCTCCGGACGAACGGACTCCTGAATAAAACAAATACGAGAGTTTTATGAAGTGCCGGAATGGCAAGAGTCAAGATGGAATTTCGGTACAGAGTTTCGGCGGGCGTAAGGCGCATCTCCAGGTAGCTACCGATAGGACACGGCGCCTACTCTGACAAAATAACGTCCGACAAAACAATGAAAACACATTGTTGTTGAATCAGGCAGGACTGGGTTTGTGTTATTATTTTGTCGCCCATTATTTTGTCAGACCTTCTGCGGCACGCCAAAGTGGCCCGGCTGGAATGCGCCCAGTTTCGGTCTAAAAAATGGCAAAAAATTTCCATTGACATGGCCGGACATCTTTGGACATGCTCTGCCCGCTTTTGACATCGCGACCCCCTAGTATGAAGTTTGTCTAGCCTGGGAGGACATTGGGAACGCATGAATCTTACTGTCCGAGATACCGCAAAACTGCTGCAAGTCTCTGAAAAGACCATTTATCGCTGGATCAATCAGGGCGAGATTCCGGTCTGCAAGGTTCAGGACCAATACCGGTTCAACCGGGCGGAGCTCCTGGAATGGGCGACTTCGCGCAAGATTGGCGTTTCTCCGGAAATCTTCTCCGAGCCCGACAGCGCGTCGCAGCCGATGCCCAGTATTTTGGAGGCGATCCAAACGGGCGGGATTCATTATCGGGTGGAGGGGGCGGCGAAGGAAGACGTGCTGCGCTCCGTCGTTGAACTGATGCAGCTGCCCGAAGGCGTCAACAAAGAATTCCTGCTGGCGGTTTTGCTGACGCGTGAGGAACTAGGCTCGACGGCCATCGGCAACGGAATCGCCATCCCGCATGTTCGCAATCCGCTGGTGCTTTTTGTGGCGAAACCATTCATAACGTTGTGTTTTTTGGAGAAACCGCTTGAGTTCGGCGCGTTGGATGGTCAGCCGGTTCGCGCTTTGTTCACGCTGGTCAGCCCGACGGTGCGCGGGCACTTGCATCTGCTTTCGCGGCTGTCGTTCGCGCTGCATGATCCGGGCTTTTCTTCGATTATCAAGAGTCAAGGCTCGCGCGAAGAGATTTTCAATGAGATTCGGCGGGTGGAATCCGGAATTGGGACGCCGGGCAACACGCAGGCGGTTCAAACCGCGTAATTGATGACGAATACTGATGATAAGTGTTGATAATAGATGAATCTTTACCACAGAGGCACAGAGACACAGAGAAAGCAAAAAGCCCAATTAAGTTTACCTATCTCTGCGTTTTTATGTCTTGGTGGTGAATCTTGTAATCTCTTGGCTTAATCTATCTCTGGCATTGTTGATTGTGACGATACTGTTGGCATCTGTTGGGTTGCTGCTGGCGAGTGGTTTGGCGGCTCTGGCAGCGGGACGCAATCCTGAAGCGGCGACGCGGTTGGGGGCGGGTGGCGCGGTTCTTAGCTGCGCTATTGGCCTTGTCGCCGCTGTAGGCGCGCTGGCGGGCGGTTCGCAGGCGACTGTCCAAAGTTTTCATCTGGACTGGAATATTCCTTACGGTTCGTTCGCGATTGCGCTCGATCCGCTTTCCTCGTTTTTCCTTCTTCCTATTTTTGGGCTGTCGGCGCTGGCGGCGATATACGGCGCCGGATACCTGAAGCCCTTCCGCGCGGACAAGCCTTTAAGCGCCAGTCGGGGAATCGCGTGTCGCCGCCATGAAAACGCCCAAACGCCGGCGCTTTTCATGACGGCGACACCTGGAATTTCCGAGTTCCCCGACAGGCGCATGGGAGCGCATTGGTTCTTTTTCAATCTGCTCATCGCCGGAATGGCGATGGTCGCCGTGGCGCGCAATGCGGTGCTCTTCCTGATCGCGTGGGAGATCATGTCCGTCGCCTCTTTCTTTCTGGTCACCTACGATGATGAAGACGCCGATACGCGCCAGGCGGGCTGGATATACCTGATCGCCGCGCATCTGGGCGTTGTGTTTTTGATGGCGATGTTTGTCCTGCTGGGGCGGACGGCCGGATCGCTGGATTTTGAGCGCATGGCGGCGGTCGGCGCCGGTGGGACGCTACCGGCGGCGGGCGCGGGATTGATCTTCGTGCTGGCGATTGTGGGCTTCGGCTCGAAAGCCGGTTTTGTCCCATTCCACGTCTGGCTTCCCGAGGCGCATCCGGCTGCGCCCAGTCACGTCTCGGCGCTGATGTCGGGCGTCATGATCAAAATGGGCATCTATGGTATTCTTCGCGTGCTGACGTTTTTGGGATATCCGCCGGCTTGGTGGGGAATGGTTTTGGTCGGCATCGGTATCACGTCCGGAATCCTCGGTGTGCTCTTCGCCTTGGCGCAACATGATCTCAAACGTTTGCTGGCCTATCATAGCGTTGAAAACATCGGCATTATCGCGTTGGGGATGGGCGCCGGCGTTTTGGGGATTCACTACCGGTTGCCGGCGCTGGCGGCTTTGGGTTTTGCGGGCGCGCTGCTGCACGTTGTCAACCATGCGCTCTTCAAGGGATTACTCTTCCTGGGGGCGGGCAGCGTGCTTCATGCCACGGGCACTCGGGACAGCGATCACCTGGGCGGCTTGTTGAAGCGGATGCCCTGGACGGGATTATGTTTCTTCGTGGGCGCCGCGGCGATATGCGGACTGCCGCCGCTCAACGGCTTTGTCAGTGAATTCTTGATTTATCTTGGCGCGTTGGATGGCGTGGCGCATGGCGCGCTTCGCGACGCGTCGGCTGTCGGGTTGTTGTTGGGGATCATCGCTTCGCTGGCTTTGATCGGCGGATTGGCCGCCGCCTGCTTCGCCAAGGCGTTTGGGATTGTCTTCCTGGGGGCGCCTCGTTCTTCGCATGCCGAACATGCGCATGAAGCAAGCGCGGCGATGCGGATTCCGATGGCGATTCTGGCGCTGGGATGTTTGGCGGTGGGTCTGTCGGGACCCTTATGGATCGGGTCATTGAATCCGATTGTGGCGTGCCTGGCGCCGGATTCCTCGCTCGATCTTGCGGGCGTTTGGGGCGGCTACCAGCGGACGATGACGCTAATTGTCGTTGCGGCGCTGTGTCTGATCGCACTGGCGGGCTTTTTGGCGGCTTTGCGGCGGCGCCTGCTCAAGGGGCGCGCGGTCACGAGGGGCGTGACATGGGATTGCGGCTATGCGGCGCCTGGCGCGCGGATGCAATACACCGCCTCTTCGTTTGCGCAGCCGATAACCCAATTCTTCGCCAAGCTGCTGGGGATCGTCCGCCGTGAACGCAAGCCGCAGGGCTTGTTTCCCGCCGCCGCGTCGTTTGCGAGCGAATCGCCGGATATTTTCCGCCGGCGCTTTTTTGATCCGATGTTTCGCGGCGTCACGTATGCGCTGTCCCATCTGAGATGGCTGCAACATGGCCGGCTGCAATTATATGTTCTTTACATCGCCATTACATTGCTGGCGTTGCTGTTGTGGAAACTGAGATGATGAATTTGGCTTCCTGGTTTTGCATAGCGCTTGCTTTGGCGATGGCGCCGTTTCTGCTCGGCGTCATCAACCGGACGAAGGCCGTTGTCGCCGGGCGAAAAGGCGCGCCGCTACTGCAAGCCTACTATGACATGCTGCGGCTCCTGCGCAAGGGCGCGGTCTATAGCGAAACGACGACGTGGTTTTTCCGCTTCGGACCGGTCGTGGGATTGGCGGCGGCGGCAATGGCGGCGATGATAGTTCCTTTTGGCGCGGCGAGCGCGCCGTTGGCTTTCCAAGGGGACCTGATCCTCTTTGCGTATCTGCTTGGGTTGATGCGCTTTGTGACCGTCGTGGCGGCGCTGGATACAGGTTCGAGTTTCGAAGGCATGGGCGCGAGCCGCGAAGTCTGGTTTTCAGCCCTGGCCGAACCGGCGCTGCTGTTGGGATTGGCTGCAATGGCTCTTCAGACCAAGAGCATTTCGCTGTCGGGGATGATGGCGGCGCTTGCGGCTCAGCCGGGCGGCGGGGCAACGCTGACGTTGCTACTGGTTGTCGCCGCATTTTTTATTGTGTTCCTCGCCGAGAATGCGCGCATTCCGGTGGACGATCCCAATACGCACCTGGAACTCACGATGATCCACGAGGTGATGGTTTTGGATCACAGCGGACCGGATTTCGCGTTCATTCAATATGGCGCCTCGCTCAAGCTGTGGGCGCTGGGGGCGCTGGTGATCAGCGCGCTGCCGCCGTGTCATGCCGCGCAGGCGCTTGCGCTGCCCGCCGCCGCCGCATTCGCGCTGAATCTGGCGATTGCGCTGGCGGAGATGGTCGGGCTGGCGGTCGTCGTGGGGCTGTTTGAATCGGGCATGGCGCGGCTGCGGCTTGTGCGGGTTCCACAACTGCTGGTGGCCGCCGGGGCTTTATCGGCGCTGGCGCTGATCCTGGAGGCGATGCGATGAGCGGCTGGGAAAATGGCGTGATGCTGTTGATCGTGTTGACGAACCTGGCGCTGCTGGGTTCGAGCCGGCTGCGCGCGAGCATCGTTCTGGTCGCGGGCCAGGGTCTGTTGCTCGGCGCGCTGCCATGTTTGATCAGCCCCGGGCAGGTTGGCCCGCGGCTGATCTTGGTGGCGGGAATCGCGGCGGCTCTCAAAGGCATCGTCTTCCCTTGGATCATGCGGCGCGCGCGGCGGGAGGCGGGCGTCCGGCGAGAGGCGCAGCCCTATATTGGCTACAACTCCTCGCTGATCTTCGGCGTGGCGGCGCTGGCGTTTTCGGCATGGATCGGCTCGCGGCTGACGCTGCCGGTTCCTTCGCCGCAGCCGCTGATCGTGCCGGTTTCATTCATGACGATGCTGACGGGCCTGTTTATTATCATCACGCGCAAGAAGGCGCTGATTCAGGCGCTGGGCTATCTGACGATGGAAAACGGCATTTATATCTTTGGCGTTTCCATTGCGACGGAATGGCCGTGGCTTATGGAGCTGGGGATTCTGCTCGATGTGTTTGTCGCGGTTTTTGTGATGGGGATTGCCATCTTCCATATCAGCCGTGAGTTTGATCATATTGATACGGATCGGATGGCGAGTTTGCATGATCGGAGGAGGAGGGTGGAGGAAGGGGCTTAGCGCGGCAAGACACCGCCAAATGTAAAATGAAAAATGAGCAATGAGAAATTGAAAATGAGTGTCTCATTCGATTTGGGCGCCAAGGATTTGAAAGCAATGCGGTCAGAAGCGACGCCAGCTTTTAGAGTAAGGTGGCTTGCCGCCTTCTTTTTTGCGCCAGGGCCATTGAGACGCCAAAAAGAAGGCGGCAAGCCACCTTACTCCAAAAGCTGGCGCCCCTCCTATCCGCATTAATTTCAGCCAGGCTGCAAAAGAAATTTGAATGGTAATCGGTGATGAGCGATTCACGAATGATATTGGCATTGATTCTCATACCCGCGGTCGCGGGGGCGCTGGCGTTTCTCATCCGTAATGATGGATGGCGGCGCGCGTTGCTGGTCTTGGCGGCGGCGGCGCATTTGGCGGTGGTTGCTGCGCAATGGCCCGGCGTTTTGCGAAATGCCGCTACGCCTGCTTTCCTGGCTGCGCTCGCCTCGCCGGACGTCGGCTGGCTGGGGCTGGATGCGCCGGGACTTTTGTTTCTCTCCATCGCCAGCGCCCTGTTTCTCGCGGCGGCGATTTATGCCGTTGGTTATCTGCGCGCGGAGAGGAAGGAGCCGCACAAAGATCCGGAGGAAGGCGAATGGTTCAATAATGCGCCCGAAACAGTTTTTACAGGATGCCTGCTGCTGTTCCTCTCGACGATGACGCTGGTTACGCTCAGTCGGCATTTCGGATTGCTGTGGGTGGGGATCGAGGCGACGACGCTCGCCAGCGCGCCGCTGATTTATTTCCATCGCCATCACCGCTCGCTCGAAGCGACGTGGAAGTACCTGATGATCTGTTCCGTCGGCATCGCGCTGGCGCTGCTGGGAACGTTCTTCCTTGCGGCGGCGGCGTCCAAGCCGGGCGCATTGGGAGCGGCTGGCGGCGCCGGGGCGCATAATCTTTCTCTGGCGCTTGCCGATCTGGTGGCCGGCGCGCGGTCGCTCGATCCGCTGTGGCTCAAAGCGGCGTTCATTCTGCTGCTCGTGGGATACGGCGCCAAGATGGGCCTCGCGCCGCTGCATACCTGGCTGCCCGACGCGCACAGCGAATCGCCGTCGGTCGTTTCGGCGCTGCTCTCGGGCGCGTTGCTCAATTGCGCGTTTCTTGGGATTCTGCGTATCCAGCAGGTCCTGTCCGCCGCTGGAATGGCGGCGTTCGGGCAGGAATTGCTCGTGCTGTTCGGCCTGATCTCGATGGGATTCGCGGCGATCTTTATTATCGGACAGACCGACTACAAGCGCATGTTGGCTTATTCAAGCGTCGAGCACGTGGGGATCCTGGCGTTGGGCGTTGGGATCGGCGGCGCGGGGATTTTTGGCTCGATGCTGCACGCGGTCAATCACTCGCTGACCAAGGGGATGCTGTTTCTGGTCGCGGGGAATCTGCTCGCGGCCTACAAGACCAAAGAGGCGCGCGGCGTTCGCGGATTGAAGCGGACGCTCCCCATCTCCGGCGCGCTGTGGATGGCGGGATTTCTGGCGATATGCGGAACGCCGCCGTTCGGGCCGTTTCTGAGCGAGTTCACCATTTTCAAAGCGGCGCTGGACCAGGGCCACAACACGGCGGCGATTTTCTATCTCGTCTTCCTGTCGCTGATCTTCATCGGAATGGCGACGATGGTGCTGCCGATGGTCCAGGGCAGGCGTGATTGCGGATTGGGGATTGCGGATTGCGGATTGGGGAACGGTAACTCGCAGGCGCCAGATGGCAGTGTCCAAGGCTCGGCTGGCCAATCCGCAATCCGCAATCCGCAATCCGCAATCCATAATCCGCAATCCGCAATCGGGAATCCGCAATCCGCAATTCGAGAGTCTTTTCTATCCGTGTTTTCTCCTCTCGTTTTGTGCGCGTTGATTTTGATGCTGGGGCTCTATATCCCACAGCCTTTGCAGCGTTTGATTCAGGCGGCGGTGGAAGTTTTAGGAGCGAAGTAAAGAAATGAATTCTTAATATTTTTCAACTCCGTTTGAAAAATTTGCTATTTCAGTCTCAATGACAGTACAAAACGGTATCTACCAACAAGGCTTTCTTTGAAAGGAAGACCCAAAAAATGAACAGCGAAATGTGGGACCAAATGCGGTTATTAATGAGCACGCCGCTCGGCGCGCAGATGCTCAGGAAGACAATGTCGGAGATGCTGGATGGCGACGGCGCCCCTCGGCGACAGGAAGGCGGACAATCGGAAAAAGCAATCATCCTCGCCCGAGCGAACAAGATGAAAGCAAGGCAAACAAGCAGCGCCACAAGCGCGCTCAAAGAGACGTTCTCCTCGATACTGCGGCCCATCGCGTCGCTTTGGCGCCGTCGCGCGGAGATGAATCAATAAGACATCGAATCGGCCTTGATCGCGTGGCAAAGCTGTATTAGCCTTCCCCATCTTCATTGATAGCAAGGGAAGCGAATATGAAAAAGACGAAGGTCTATCTTGATACCTCTATCATTTCGCATTATTACGCAGATGACGCTCCTACAGAAAGAGAAAGAACCAGGGAATTTTTTGCGAAATATATTCAAACAGGTATCTATGAAGCTTTTGTCTCACCGGTGGTCCTAGATGAGATTCAAGATACGAAAGAGGAAGCACATAGGTTGCGGCTGCTTGGTGTGGTAGCGCGATATAAGATCATTTCTCTGGAGATTATCAATGATATTGCCGAAATAAGCGCATTGGCCAAGAGCTACTCAAGCATGGGGATCATCCCCAAAAGAAAAGTAGAAGATGCAATGCATCTAGCTATTGCGACAGTGAAAGAAATTGATATTTTGCTGAGCTGGAATTTTCGGCATTTGGCAAACGTCAATAAAGAAATACGGATCAATGCCGCCAATATGCAGGCTGGATACTTAAAGCCTTTACGAATGCGTACGCCACTGGAGATGATTTATGAAGACGAAGATTAAGAAAATTAAAGAGTCGCAGGCTTTGTTGGATGTATGGAAATTGAAGGAAAATGCTTACAAGAAAGTAGCTCATCTTGAGATCGGCGCAGCAATTGAAAAACGGCTGCGCGATTCGATCGAGACGGCGAAAAAACTGAATATGCTAGCGGTCCCCAAATAACTCTTATCTGCTTCATGCTGCATAATTGCCAACCCATAAGCCTTCAAAGCATCCCGTTTTTGTCCGCGCCGGAATTTCGCAAGCGCGTGGTTGATTCCGTGCGTGCGGGCGCGCGCATGGCGGCGCTGTTTGGCGCGCCGGTCTCGCGGCTCGAAACGGAAGACGATGCCGCGCTTCCCGATTCGCCTATCCGGCTTTTTGCCGTTCTGGCGCAGAGCGGAGGGGGCGCGTTGGAGGCGCTTTCGGCGAATATCGCGGGCGACGCCTATCCCGCGCTGACGCTCGATTGCCCGCAGGCGCATTGGTTTGAGCGCGAGATCGCCGAGCAATGGGGTGTGCGGCCCGAAGGGCATCCGTGGATGAAGCCGATCCGGTTCCATCCTTCGTATCGCAAGGGCAAGGACGCCTGGGGACGCGCGATCGGCAGTCCCGCCGCCGGAGCCTCCGTCGGCAGCTCCGCCGGCGCCGCCATCGAACCGGGCGTGACGGATTTCTTCCACATGGAGGGCGAGGAGATTCATGAGGTCGCCGTCGGGCCGGTTCATGCGGGCGTCATCGAACCCGGCCATTTCCGTTTCCAATGCCACGGTGAACACGTCTATCACCTCGAAATTTCGCTTGGGTTCCAGCATCGCGGCGTCGAGCGCGCGCTGGTGGGCGGACCGGACAAGCGCACGATGCATTATATGGAAACGCTGGCCGGCGACACGACGATCGGCCACGGCTCGGCTTATTGCCAGGCGGTCGAAGCGCTGGCGCAATGCGCGGTTCCCGCGCGGGCGCAGGCGCTGCGGGCCATCGCGCTCGAACTCGAACGCCTCGCCAATCATACCGGCGATTTGGGCGCGCTGGCGGGCGACGTCGGATTTCTGCCTACGATGTCTTATTGCGGGCGGATTCGGGGCGACTTCCTCAACATGACGGCGCTGGTGTGCGGCAACCGCTTCGGGCGCGGGCTGACGCAGCCGGGCGGCGTTTTGTGGGATATGGATGATGAGCGCATCGCCGAGTTGCGGCGGCGGCTCGATCAGGGACTTAAAGACGTGACTGGCGCCGTCAATCTGCTATGGGATTCGCCGTCGGCCGCCGCGCGCTTCGAGGAAACCGGAACCGTTCCGGAAGCGACGGCGCGGGAGCTTGGCCTCGTCGGGCCTGCGGCGCGCGCGTGCGGCGTCGAGCGCGATGTGCGCTATGAATATCCGTACGGCCTTTATCGGTTCGCGCACGTGCCCATTTCGATTGCGGATACAGGCGACGTTTATGCGCGCGCGCAGGTGCGATGGCTGGAGATTCAGCGGTCGGTCGAGTTCATTCAGGATCAACTGGAAAGGCTGCCGGGCGGCGGCATTGGCGTGAGGGCGGGGGCTGGGGTGGACGGAGTGGACAAGGTGGACGGCGTGGACCGAGTGGACAAGAGACCGACGCAAGGCTTGGGGGCTGGCGCGGGCGCGGGAGCTGGGGGGCGGGGGGGCGCGCTGTCGCTGCCGCCGGAGCGGTTTGTGGTTTCGCTTGTTGAGGGATGGCGCGGCGAAATCTGCCACGTCGCGATCACAAACGCGGACGGACGCTTCGCCGCCTATAAGGTCGTTGATCCTTCGTTCCACAACTGGATGGGATTGGCGATGGCCATGCGCGATCAGCAAATCTCCGACTTCCCACTCTGCAACAAGAGTTTCAATCTGTCTTATTGCGGGCATGATCTATGATCGGCATCCTCACAGAGCGCTTGAAGCAAAAGAATCGGACCATCGCGTTTCCGGACAAGGAACCGACGCTGCCGGACCGTTTTCGCGGTCGCCCGGAAATTGATTTCTCGCGCTGCGCCGAATGCGATTCCCGCGCCTGCGGAGAAGCGTGTCCCACGGGCGCGATTGCGGATTGCGGATTGCGGATTGCGGATTCAAACGCCTCCGTGCCAAGTTCCCAATCCGCAATCCGCAATCCGCAATCCGCAATCCCTGGTTCACAATCCGCAATCCACAATCCGCAATCCCCAGTTCCCAATCCACAATCCGCAATCCGCAATCCGCAATCGCTGGACTTGGGCAAATGCATTTTCTGCGGCGAATGCGCGCAGGCTTGTTCGCGCGGAGCGATCCGCTTTACGCAGGATTATCGCCTGGCCGCTCGCAAGCGAAAAGATTTGATTCTCACTTCCAACGAAATAAAACTGGCAGAAGCGCTCGACGCCGAATCGCGCCGGCTCTTCGGGCGTTCGCTGAAATTGCGCCAGGTCAGCGCCGGCGGATGCAACGCCTGCGAGGCCGATATCAACGTCCTCACGACCGTGGTCTTCGATTTGGGAAGATTCGGAATTCAGATCGTCGCAAGCCCGCGACATGCCGACGGCCTGATCATCACCGGACCCGTGACAGAGAACATGCAGCTCGCGCTGAAGAAGACCTTTGACGCCGTTCCCGAGCCACGCATTGTGATCGCCGTAGGCGCCTGCGCGATATCCGGCGGTATTTATGGGGGGCATCCTGAATCGCACAACGGCGCCGACGGCCAAGTCCCGGCGGACCTTTACATCCCCGGCTGCCCGCCGCATCCCATCACTATCCTCGATGGCCTGCTGCGCCTTCTGGGCCGGCGATGAGCGTCCGCGCGGTGGATTTTGCGTTGGATTTTTCCATTGGCGGGGTAATTATCTGGCAAGCCATCAGACTCACGCCCGCGCTGCCGGTCAGGAGTAGAAATTCTTTGCGATTGATAGACTTCATTTTTATCAAGGCCTTAAGCCATTGTCATGGCGCGAACGGCAACATGTCGTCGTTTCTTATTATCCATGTAATCCTGAAATCCGTGGTCGAATTTTAACCACGGATTACAGGATTACACGGATGCTGCGCTGTAAAGCGCCACCTTTCTACAAAATGCAGAAAGGCCAACCGTACGATTTTTCCGTATGCTGCGTTTTTCAGTTGTCCGATTTTTTCGGACAACTGGTCATAGCTTTACTCAAGCAGCTTCTTCTTGGGGGTGTTCCAGTATTTGCGCGGCCGGTCGCCTCCCACCAAGGCCTCAATGACATCAATGATGGAAAACCACTATTCGGCCTCATGCAGGTTCTTTCTGATACGCTTGCCATCAAAAACGGCCAGATTGGATGTTTCATCCGCGTTCATGTTATCTGCTTCCACCTAGCCCTCGTGTCTGCCCGCGCCACACCGCCTCCATCCCCCGCCCTTAGCCCGTTGCGCATTCGTCAATCATTGATTTGTCTTCCACTGGATGCTTTCCGGGCAGTTCCCCGAAACGCTGCTCATCAACCATGATCTGATCGAGGGCGTTCATGTCCGGGGGGCTTGGCCAGCGATATCCAGCGTCATGATAATTAGTCGAACGTCTCTGAAATTGTTTCGCCAAAAAGAATGCTCTCGCTTGGGAGAGACGCCAGTTCGTTCTCTTGTTCTCAAGCGGCTGCAAGCCGCCGCACTCCCCACGAATTCTATACGCCGACGCCATGAAAACAATTCGAATCCTTTTTCGCTTATTTTCCGAATTAAGCGGCAGGTCCTCGAAACTCCCAAACAAGCGGCGTTTGGGTGTGGTGCAAACACACAGTGCTAATTTTGGGAAACTCATCGGTCAGCCACAGGAGCGCCCATATCAGAGATTCAGTTTTCTAGGATCGCTTTGCAGTCAATCACGACGAGTAGAACCGTCTCGGTCTTATCGACACCCAATATAAGCCAATCCCACGGATACCAAGTGATCTCCTGCCCCAAGCTCTTAGCATTCTCATTAGCATAATCCAAATTGACCGAAGGATGAGGCCGCCCATATTTCTCCGCGATTGGCTTGAAAGGTACCCCATTTATATTCATCAGCAGGTATTTCATAGTGGGATGGATTTCTCGCAGGCGGGCGATGTAGGCTTTTGCCTCCTTTCCGCTGGCAGGCGCATTTTCCGCTGCCTTCCTCAAACTCTCTGCTAGCGAATCAGCGTTTTGCAGCATCTTGCCGTCTTTCATTAAGGCAAAGCCAGGTTCATAGATAAGCATTATTGGCTTGCCTTTCGAAATGCAGAATGACAACAATTCATCGGGGATTCCCGCCGGGCATGTGGTAGATGGTTCGGCTCTGATCAGTTTCGGTTCTATACCTGTCGCCGGTTGTATTGCGCCTGTGGCACGAAGAATCGTAACTTTAGCATTGGCCACGCCAAAGTGACACCAGCCGTACTTGTACCAAGTTACTGACGCTTCTTTGTCTTCTTCAGCGGAGTCTTCCTTGCCCAGAATCGACTTGACGTCCTCCAGAGTGGCCTGTTTCGACGGCTTCAAGGTGATGGAAACGTCCTTGTACTTCGCGGCAACGTTCTTGGCTGCCAGTGGCCACCCTTGGGCAAGAGTTCTTCCTCTGAGTGCAGCATCCATGATTTTCATATAGTCCAGCGTGATGGCCATGTTCGGGGCTTTCCCGCCTATTAAATCGACATCCCCGAACCCGAACAGGCCGAGAGCTGCCGCGATCTTCTTGTCTCGCTCGGCCTGATCGCCTTCAATGCGTACAGGCTCCGCACCGAAAGTGCTAAGACTATCCGCTTTGGCTATGGTAAGGGATTCTTTCTCCTTGCTTTTGTCTGGCGCGCCTTGTGATCCGGTTAACTTTTCGGCTATTTTACCGGCATCGTCCGTCCCAAACTCCGCTTCGCTGATAGGGCGCGTGCCGTAATTGCCATTCACAACCGCGTGCAGCGTAATCGTGATCGCCGACTCGCTGTTGGCCGTTTGCTTCACGTCGAACTCGTCGCCCTTGCTGTAGGCGTACGCCCCCGCCGTCCCGTAGCGCACCTTGATCGTGTAATGCCCGGCGGATGCGTTGGTGGTCTGCTTCGTTCCCTCGGGGACCGTGACTGTCGCGGCGGTCGGGCCGACCAGCTTCACCAGTGCCGGCTTGCCCGATTGATTGTCGAACGTGATCGTGTTGGCCGCCTCGGCGTTCATGGCCGCAAGCATGACCAAGAGCATAATGACGCCCGCGATTACGATGAGTCTCAAGGATTTCATGGCAGCTTCCTTTCGTCCGAAAGAATCTTTACTTCATTTGCCTGCGATGCCGAAAACTTTAAATATTCGCCACTCTCGTCACCTGTTCGGACCAAGGGCCCACCTTACCGGCGCGGACGGTGCGGACGCGGAACCAGTGCTGCTTGCCGCGTTCGAGGCATTGGCTCTCCTTCTCGCTGTTGGCGCCGGTGGCGCTGCCGACCAGACCATTAGCATGAGCGCCACGTTGTTGAACTATTGCGCTTCGTGAACCGCGCCGTCCATCGAATTTGCAGACACGCAAGGGCGAGTGGGCGACATCCATTACCCAAGAAGATTCAGCGCCTTGCTGACCTTCTGAAACTTCTCGAGCGCCAAGTCAATCCTTCCGGGCCGGCTTCGCACCGCAGAATGCGGGGCCTTCCTTCATGAGCAATGGCTCGGTATCGCGGGCCGCGATCCGGCCTCTCTATCCCGCCTGTGGAACCGATTCAAAAAGCAGCCGGTGAACATCGGATTCTGTTGCCCTTTTTGAGAGATGCAGCATCTCGATTCCCACCGCACGGCCGGACTCGTCGAAGTCAATAATGATTCCGGGCGAAACCTCCTCGGACTCGCTCGCGGGCTTTTCGCCAAGGGTCAGATAGAGCGCATCCGCCTGATGGTCAACTTTCAGCTTCATAGGGAATCCGCCGTTTCTTCAGAGCGTCTCGGGCGTGCTCCGTTAAAAAGTAGTTCATGAAGCGCCTCTTTTCACTTTTCCTTCACGCACAATGGCTCTGCATCACGGGCTGCGATACGGCTGCGCCGGCGAAACCTGGCCCCTGCGCTATTGAAATAGGCTATTTGCTCCTCCGGTGACATGTCCTTGATCTCTTTGTAGATTTTCGCCTGAATCTCGCGCTTCATTTTCATGCAATCGAAGCCAGGGATGGGTGGGAATCGCTTCCAGAAATTCTCATCCATCGAACTGTACCTCCTTTGGACTGACAATCGTCAGGATACCATAGCCCAGCGACAGATTCACCTGGTTATAGCCTTTGATACGGTCCAGGCGGACGATGTGCTTTCTGAAAACATCAAACACTTTCGCAAAGACTGCGCATTTACAGACTTTCCAAAAGCGAGCCAAGCAAGCCCCTCAACATCTTTATAATGCTACACGCGGCTGGGGGGCGCAACTTTTTTCCTTGAGAGGAGCAGAAGCCTTAATCTATTAGCCCCTTGGGTCATGGTCCACAACTCTCTCATTCGCTTTCTCCGCAGACTTTCATCAGCACTTCGTCTTCGACGTAGATGGGGACGCCGGATTTGGTGGCGAGGACGATGGCGTCGCTGGGGCGGGTGTCAATGAGGACTTCTTCGCCGGAGGTCATTGTGACGGCGAGTTTGCCGTAGAAGGTTCCGCCGCCCATGCCGTCGGCGCGGAGGTCGTCCACGATGACGCGGTTGAGTTTGCCGCCCATCGCCTCGATGGCGTTGAGCACAAGGTCATGGGTCAGGGGGCGGGGATACTGCTGATGGTGTAGCGCCATATCGAGCTGGACGGCTTCATATTGTCCGATAAAAATCGGAAACGTGCGCTCGCCATCCGATTCGCCCAGGATGACGACTTGCGAACTCATGGGATCTTCCACCATCTGAATCTCTCTCAACTCCATCAAGACTTCCATCGCGGTTATCTCCTTTGCAAAATGCTACAGCATATCGAGAAGCCGCGCTCAAGCGCGCTTCATCCTCGCATCTTAAATTCTTACCTTTCTTGTTTTCGCGCTTCAGATCGGCGCGCGGATGAGCGGCTCGGGGTGATTTCCATTTCCGATTTTTCCACCCAGCGCTTCATTTCCTCTATTTTCTTGGCGTTCAGCATGGCCTCTTCGCGGGAGATGCGTCCGGCGCGAAATAGATCCAGGAGCGCGCGATCCATGGTCTGCATGCCCATCTGGCGTCCGGCCTCGATCTGCATGGGCAGCTGATGGGTCTTGCCTTCGCGGACCAGATTGCGCACGGCGTCCGTGGCCGTCATGATCTCGACGGCCAGTTCGCGTCCCTTGCCGCGCGCCGAAGGAATCAGGCGCTGGCAGGCGACGCCTTCGAGGACGCCGGACAGTTGCATGCGGATCTGATCGCGCTGATGCGCGGGAAAAATATCAATGATGCGGTCAATGGTCTGCGCCACGTCCACCGTGTGCAGCGTCGAAAAAACCAGATGTCCCGTCTCGGCGGCGGTGATGGCGGCGGTGGTGGTTTCCAGGTCCCGCATCTCGCCCACGAGGATCACGTCCGGATCCTGCCGCAGGACGAATTTGAGCGCGCTTTGAAACGACAGCGAGTCTTCATTGATCTCGCGCTGTTCCACGAGCGCCTTTTTATGCGGATGCAGGTATTCGATCGGGTCTTCGATGGTGATGATATGGCACTCGCGCTCTTCGTTGATCATGTCAATCATGGCCGCGAGCGTGGTGGACTTGCCCGAGCCGGTCGGTCCGGTGATCAGAACGAATCCCGTCGGCCGGCGTCCCAGCATTTCGAATACCGTCGAGGGCAGGCCGAGCTCGTAAAAGGTGCGAATCTGAGTGGGAATCAGCCGGAAAGCCGCCGCGACGGTTCCCCGCTGGAAATGGACATTGACGCGAAAGCGGCTGAGTTGGGAAATCGAGAGCGAGAAATCCAGTTCCTTATTTTGCTCGAGTTTTTGTTTTTGGATGTCGGTCAACATGCCATAAATCAGCCGGCGCGTTTCCGAAGCCGTCAACATGGGTCCCGGAACGTCCTTCAGGGAACCGTCCACGCGCAGGACGGGTGGACGCCCAACCGCAATATGTAAATCCGACGCATTGTGGTCGAATGTCATCCGGAGCAATTCGGACATTTCCATGCGAAAAATTCTCCTAATTCTTTCCGCTTATTTGCACACGCTACTGGATGAGAGTTTTTCATAATCCCAAAGCCGCCGTCCAGCAAAGATTTCTGAGAGGCGGCGCTTCAAGCCGGTACGCAGGCGCCTCGCCATGCTACTTGAGCGGCACGGGCAACCTTGCCCGTGAGAGACGAGGAGATCAGCGACTATGGGCAGGGATGCCCGTGCCACCACTGATTGGCAGCGGATTTCTCCTTTGACTCCCCATCCGGCGCGCCCTATCTTCATGCGGGGTTTTGCACATTTGAGCCTGGGCGAAATCTGAAATCTGAAATTTGAGATCTGAAATCTGAAATCTGAGATCTGAGATCTGAGATTTGAGATTTGAGATCTGAGATTTGAGATCTGAGATTTGAAATTTGAGATTTGAAATTTGAGATTTGAAATCGAAATATTCATTGGCAGATGAGGAACAAGATATGAACAGGCAATTGGTCATAACGCTTCCGGATGGGTCCAAGCGCGAATATCCTGTCGGAACGACGGCGCTGCAAGTGGCCGAAAGCATCGGTGCAGGGCTGGCGCAGGCAGCTCTGGCGGCCAAGGTCAATGGCGAGCTGGTGGACTTGACCGGTCCGCTGAGCGGTGACTGCGCGCTGTCCATCCTGACGTTCCGCGACGCGGAAGGGCAGGAGATTTATCGCCACAGCGCTTCGCATCTGATGGCCATGGCGATCAAGCGGTTGTGGCCTCATGCGAAGCTGGCCATCGGTCCGGCGATCGCTGACGGCTTCTACTACGATCTTGATCTGCCCGAGCGGCTTTCGCAGGAGGAACTGCTGAAGATCGAAGAAGAGATGAAGAAAATCGTCTCGGCGAAAGCGCCGGCGCGGCGTGAAGTATTTCAGCGAGCGCAGGCGCGCGCCTTGTTTGAAAAGATGAGCGAGCCCTATAAAGTCGAGATGATTGACGACCTGCCGGCGGATGTCGCGACGATCTCCGTCTATCATCACGGCGAGGAATTTACGGACATGTGCCGCGGACCGCACCTGCGCGACTTCGGCCAGATCAAGGCTTTCAAGCTGCTGTCGGTGGCGGGCGCCTATTGGCGCGGAGACGAAAAGAACGCTATGCTGCAGCGTATCTA
This sequence comes from Candidatus Sumerlaeota bacterium, assembly GCA_026398575.1. The sequence goes on from JAPLSP010000183.1 coordinate 43,621, forward strand.
TGGCGTGGCCTTCCCTGATAAGAAACTGCTGGCCGAGCACATCAAGATGATCGAAGAAGCCAAGCAGCGCGATCATCGCCTGCTCGGCAAGCAGTTGGATTTGTTCTCGTTTCATGAGGAAGGCCCGGGATTCCCCTTCTTCCATCCCAAAGGCATGATCGTTTATAACGCCCTCATGGAATATTGCCGCGAGGAGCTGCGCAAGCGCGGTTACCAGGAAATCCGCACGCCGCTGATCCTGAGCGAAGATATATGGCATCGCAGCGGGCATTGGGACCACTATCGCGAAAACATGTACTTCACCAAGATTGACGAGCGCGATTTCGCCGTCAAACCGATGAACTGCCCCGGCGGCCTGCTCTATTACAAGACCAACCTGCATTCCTATCGCGACCTGCCGATGCGCATCGCCGAATTCGGACAGGTGCACCGCCATGAAAAATCCGGCGTGCTGCATGGCTTATTCCGCGTCCGCACGTTCACGCAGGACGATGCGCATATTTTTTGCAGTCCGGAACAGCTCGAAGACGAGATCGCCGGATGCATTGACTTCGTGTTCACGCTTTATCGCACCTGCGGATTCGAGGACGTGCATCTCGAACTGAGCACGCGCCCGGAAAACAGCATCGGCTCGGACGAGGTATGGGAGCTGGCGACCAACGCGCTGCGGCATTCGCTGGAGAAGGCTGGCATTCAATTCAAGACCAATCCGGGCGACGGCGCCTTTTACGGACCGAAGATTGACTTCCACGTGCGCGACTGCCTTAAGCGCTCGTGGCAGTGCGCGACGATCCAGGTGGACTTCTCGATGCCCGAGCGCTTCGACCTGACCTACGTGGCCGCCGATCAGACGCGAAAGCGGCCCGTCATGGTTCATCGCGCGATCTTCGGCTCGGTCGAGCGCTTTCTCGGCATCATGATCGAACATTTCGCCGGGGCGTTTCCGCTGTGGCTGGCGCCGGTGCAAGTCGTGGTCATTCCCGTGGCGGATGAATTCAATGACTATGGTGAAAGAGTCCGCGCCGCCTTGGCGCAGGCCGGCATTCGCGTTGAACTGGACAGCCGGAGCGAGAAAATGGGTTCGCGTCTGCGCGACGCCGAGATGAAGAAGGTCCCCGTCATGCTCGTCGTCGGCGAGAAAGAAAAACAGGCCCGTTTCGTCAGCCTGCGCCGCCACAAAATCGGCCAGGCGGGAACGCCGACGTTGGATGAAGCCGTGGCGATGCTAAAGCAGGAAATCGCCGAGCGGAAGATTGTGCAGTAGGGGGGGCGTGACAGGGCGCATAGGATAAAGAAACGCAAAACAGGAACTTGAATTCCGAGTCATAATTGCTATTCGTTGTTCACGTTCATCTTTGCATTTCCGGGGAATTGCCATGGACAAAAAGATTACGCTGCAAGAGGAATCTTCAAACAAGCGGATATTAAGAACAGAGAGGAATAAGAAGAAAACCGCAAAGGCCTTTAAAGAGCAGCTGTCTCGTATTCGTGATATCGTGCATCAAAATCGCGATGCCTTTAATGCGCCGTACAGGAATCCCAAGAGTGTTGAGGACAAGCTTTTCACGGAAATGTTTTACGATGATCTGCGAGAGAGCATTGGTGGGGCCGCATTGCCCGAAATCCCCGATGCTTGGATGAAGGTCTTACGAATAGCGAATGGCTTTAAAGCGGAAATTCGCGGTCGCGAAGTGGAATATTGGATCACAGGGCGATATGGGAATTTTGCTTGATAATTCCAGCGGCGTAAATACCGACGACATCGCCGTTATTATGCACATGACTTTGAATGAAAAAGACGTAATCCGTTGGAATAGCATTGGAGAATTTTTAGAGGAGCTAAGGTTCAGCAATTAGCCTCCTAAGTAGAGTGCGACGACTTGAGCAATTCGCATTTTTTGGGATTCTTGTCATACCTTCATGAACCATTCGCATCTCAAACATAAGAGATCGGAATCCGCCAAACCGCCGGTTGCCATGGCGGAGGTTGTGAATGATGTCGGCGTCATCGCATTGGAGGAGGACGCCACGGATATTGCGGCGTTCAAGGAGCGCGCTCATGAGCCATTGATCGCGTTTGAAGAAGCGGTCAGGGAATTGAAGCATCATGGCAAGATATAGCGTTTCCTTTCGTCAGTTTGCCTTATTTATATCACCAAAGTCGCCCCTCTGCGGGAATCTAAAAACGGTCCATAATGCATTCGAGCTTATGTTCAGGGCGCTGTCATTATGGATTATAAGCTAATTCGCGCTGCTTCGATGGCCACGATCATCCCATTTTTCCTGGGCGTTGGACCGGTGGCAGGGTGGTTGCTGGGAAGTTGGCTGGGAGTCAAAGCCGGCTATCCTCAAACCGGCGCGCTTGTGGGCTTGCTCATGGGATTTCTTGCGGGCGTGCGCGCGTCCTACCAGATGACGCGGCGGGTGATGGAGGAAATCAAGAACCTGAAAAGATAAGCGGAGAAAAGACAAACTATGCCTTAATCCACTTGCGCGATCATCTACCTTTTGGCTTAGAGTCCTTGCGGAACAGCCGGTTCCGGAGAGATAATCGTGAAAGCAACGGTTGATGACATTTACAGGAAAGCGCTTCAATTGCCTGATGATTCAAAAGAGCATCTGGCTGAACGCCTCGTTGCTTAGCTAGAGACAAACGTGGATCCGGATGTGGAGCGATCCCACATTGAAGCGGCTAAACGGCGCAGGGATGAGATTCGGTCAGGCCGTGTGTCTTCTCTTGATGGCGAATCGGTTCTAGCCCAGGCTCGGCATTTGACTAACCATTTACCTTATTCCCGAAACTGCCGATAAGCTGGAATATTAATGTCCGATGCTTCTGCAAATAATACGGCCGAGAAGGCCGAACAGCCGACGGCGCCGACGCCGATGGAAGGCTTGACGCCGGCGATTATTTTCCGTGCGCTGAGCGCGTCGGTAATCATTGCGGCGATTGCGACGCTGTTCGTCTGGGGGCGCTGGGGACCGATGGTAGCGCGCGACTTTGCTTTCTTTTCGCTTTGGAGCGTGGGCAATTGGTTTCTCCTGGCGAAAGTGATCACGGGTGTGGTCGAGCGCCGGCCGAAAAGCATTCTCGCGCTGCAATTGCTTGGACTGCTTTGCCTGCTGGTGATTTTGCCGTTGTTTTTTGCGTGGTATCACCCTAACCTCCTTGCTTTTGCTGCTGGTTTTTCATTGCCTTATGCCATTGTGGTCCTCAAGGTTGCAGGCTGGCATTTGACACACAGGTCCGCAAGAAAGTAACGCGAGAATATGGCCGATACTCACAGCACAGTTTTCACAGCTGCCGCGGCGCCCGCTGCCGGCGCCGAGCATTCTGCCGCGCCAGCGGAGCATTCTGCCGGGCATAATGCCGCCGAAGCCGCTCAACAGGGCGGCGCAAAAGAAGGCGGTCCAACGGGCGAACATGCCGCCGCCGGTCATGGCGAAAGCAGCGGTCATCGTATCGAGCATATCGAAGAAGTGCCCAATGCGCTGATCCTTTTCCGCAATACTTATTTCAGCGTCGGCGATAAAAACTTTGAATTCGTCAGAACCATCGAGCCGACTTTCTTCACTCTGATCGCGGTCATCACGGCCATAATTATTGTTCGTCTCGGCACGCGGCGCATGATGCTGATTCCTGGCAAAGTGCAGAATATCATTGAGATGGCGGTGGAGGGATTTCACAACTTCCTCACCGGCGTGATGGGAAGCGAGGAACATGCGCGCAGGCATTTGCCGTTTATCGGCTCGATGTTCTTCTTCATCTTTTTCAACAACATCATGGGTATCATTCCGTTTATGAAGGCGCCGACGTCGGCGTATCAAACCACGTTCGCCCTCGGGATTATCACGTTCTGCTATGTGCAATATCACGCTATCCGCATGAACGGCCCGTTGGGATACATCTATCATCTGATGGGTTCGCCCAAGGGCGTGATCATGTGGGTGTTTGCGCCGTTTCTGCTCGTGCTGGAATTGCTGGGCGAGGTGATCAAGCCCTTTTCGCTGTCGCTGCGCCTTTTCGGCAACATCATGGGCGAAGACATTCTGCTCTATGTCTTTTCTTTTTTGGGTGTTTCCTTGTTTTTCTGGGCCTGCCCGCTGCAATTTCCTTTTTTGTTTCTGGCGCTTCTGACCAGCGTGATTCAGGCGTTGGTTTTTACTCTGTTGGCGACGATCTATATCACGCTTTTCATCCCGCACGAACATGCGGCGCAACACGGGGCTGAAGGCGGGGAACACCATTAGGAATTGCGGATTGCGGATTACGGATTACGGATTACGGATTTCGGATTTCGGTTTTCGTATTACGGATTGGTGATTACGGATTGGGGACTGAATTAGGAAACAATGCCGCGGCTTGGGTATAAGCCCATTGATGCGGCGGCGGAAATATCACACAGCCTTATTTCAAGGGGGAGGAAAGCAATGGATGCAAAGACATTGATCGCTTTGGCCTATCCGATCGGACTTGGGTTGGCGGCTCTCGGGTCGGGACTCGGCCTCGGACGCGCCGTAGGATCGGCCATGGAGGCCACGGGCCGTCAGCCGAGCGCCTCGGGCTCGATCATGGTTTCGATGATCATCGGATGCGCGTTCATCGAAGCGTTGACGATCTATGCCCTCATTTCTCCGTTCATCGCCATGAACACGTTCATGAAATAGCGTTTTTCCCGTATGGCGGATTTGGGGGGAGATTCCTGCATTCGCGGGAAGGAACGGAAACTTGAGCGTGAGGTGAATCGCGATGGGTATTTTTTGGGGGCAAGTCGCCGCTCAGGCGATTTCATTTATCGGATTCGTCATCGTCCTGCGCATCTTTGCGTGGGGCCCGGTGCTGCGTTTCCTCGAGCAACGGCGCCGGAAAATCAAGGACGAACTGGAGAAAGCCGAGCAGAAGAACCTGGCGGCCGAAAAGCGCCATCAGGTTCTCGAGGAGCGGCTGGCGCGCATCGAGGCGGAAGAGCGCCGGCGGATTCAGGAGGCGGTGGCTGAAGGCCGCAAAGCCGCCGAACAGATCGCCGAGGCCGCGCGCGCCGAGGCGCAACGCATTCGCGCTCACGCCAGGCAGGTGGCTGAGATCGAATTCGCCAAAGCGATGCAGCAAGTCAAGGACAACGTCGTGACGATGACGCTCAAGGCCACGGAGCGGCTGTTGCGCGAAAACATGGACGGCGAACGCCAGAGGGAAATGACGCGCCGCTTCGTGGAAGAGCTGTCGAAGAACTAAAGGCGGAACGCAAGCCAAGAGGAGTCTCATGGCCATTGAATTAGACGTTCGGGACGGATATGCGCGGGCGCTGCTGAATGTGGCCGAGCGGATGGACCGT
>JAPLSP010000553.1 GCA_026398575.1 Candidatus Sumerlaeota bacterium
GCCACATTGCGATCTCCTTTGAAAATAGTGTGGAACTACCAACTGCATTTACGATAGATGAAGGGCGCTCGATATGCAACTGTTTTTTCGACTATTTGCATGGAAAATTCATCATTTTCTTAAGTCAACAGCATTGGCCTTCAGGCGGGGTGATAGCAGGGGAAATTTCGCACAAGCGCGCTTCAGCGCGGCTTCTCGGCATGCTTCAGCAACAAGCCTGCTACCTCTTGTTCTTGCTGCGGCATTCTTAATGCTTTTCATTTTTTGCGCAGCCAACAGCGCCCGCGCGCAAAACGAAGGCGATGCGCCCGCCAATCCTCGCGCCGGCGCGCGGCCATATCCCGTCAAGCTCAAGCAGCCGCTCGCTTATGGCAAAGATTTTATTGAAGTAACGGAATTCAATACCTTGCGCCGCCGCTATCGCGTCTGGGGCGATTGGAATAAGGAAGTCCAGGCCTACCTCGAAGAAGCGCGCGATAAAGCCCGTCAACGCGCGTCGCCCGCTCGCAAACTCAAGATGGGCTGCGTCTTCCTCAAAGACGCGCAGATCACTTGCGAAAACGTCCAGGGCGCCGACGGCAAGCCGCTCACTGGCGTCTATAGCACTCCCGAGGCGCGCATGCAGGAGGCGCGGCAAAAGGACGCGCGCGATTTCGCCGATTTCATGTTCGCCTTTTCACAGGGCGAGGTCGAGGTGGAATGGACCTTCGAAACGCTCGAGGGGCTTCAGTGGAAAGAAAACGGAAAAAAGCCCGCATGGGGCTGCCAGCCAAAAGCCATCGGCGACCAGGTTGAAAAGGCGCTGGGCAAACACAAAGACTCCGGAATCGCGATGTGGGTTTGGCAGACGGGAAAGCCTAAAACCCTTAATCCCGCGAAAGACAGCAACGGCAAAAAACTGGAGATCGGCAGTCCGCCGTATGGAATCTCTTACACTCAATGGCCTCTTTACGGCGCCTATAACATCGTGGTCTGCGGTAATGGCGTGGGGCTGATCGTCCACGAACTCAACCACCGCTATCTGGATGGCCTTCAGGGGATCGAGGGAATCCACCTGACCATGTTCCACGGACTCGCGAACATGGGCTATGAAAGCAATGATCTCGGCTATCCTGCTCTGATGAATACCTATCGTAGCGTGTATCAGTACATCATCCGCCGCAACATGTGGCGGCGCTTCACACTCTCGGGGTCGAATCACACAACGATGACGGCGTTCTCCGGCAAGCCGTATGCCTGGGACGACGTGAAGAACGATTGCTGGTTTCGTCTGCCGCAGCTGGGCGATGCAGAACTGGCCAAGCTGACCGGCATCGCGAGTTTCCAGATGGACGCGCAACCAAAGACAACCTATCGTCTATACAAGGTATCCAAGAGCGATGAGAAGCTGGTCCTGTCGAAATACGTGTCCGAGCCAAACGAGAAGGATGTCGAGCTCAACAATCTCATCGCGCTGCATACGGAGTCCGCGGCGGTCTTGCGCACGGCGACGGGACATTGGCTTTTCGTCCGCCCCGATCTGGCGGACGTCTATGTGGATATGATGCGCCTCTCGGGCAAAGGCGCCGATGCGCTGCCGGTATATGGATACGTGTTGGAGGGCGTTCGGCCATTAGTGGTCCTGCGTGCGCCGCAAGAGATGCCGGCGCCGGCAAATGAGCTGGGATATTTTTTGAAAGCATCAGGCCAATAAATATGCTCTTCAATTTTTTCCAGACCATGGATGGAATCTAATGCAATCAAGCGCGGCGCCAGCTTTTGGAGTAAGGTGGCTCGCCGCCTTGTTTTTGGCGAGCCACCTTACTCCAAAAGCTGGCGCCCTTCCAATCGGCATTACAGGTCTTTATGAAGGCTGAATGGAAATAGCCAAGCTAAGCGGAAAAGTTGACTATGACATTAAATTCCTCAATGAATCGAGTGGCTCTTATCGCCGGCGCCAGCGGCGCGATTGGCGGGGCGGTCGCGCGGCGGCTTGCCTGCGAAAAGATTCGCGTCTTCCTCGGATATCATCGCAATCAAGCGGCGGCGCAAATGCTGGCGGAGGAAATCACCGCAGCAGTGGGCGGACGCGCGGAGGCGGTTCATCTCGATGTCAATTCTTCATCCGAGTGCGATGCATTATGCCAGCGCATTTATGACGCTTGCGGCCGGCTGGATATTCTCGTCAATTGCGCCGCTATCAATCTCGAATCGCCCGCGCTCGGGATGGAGGACGCCGATTGGGAACGCGTGATCGGCGCCAATCTTTCGGGCGCGTTTCACCTCGCGCGCGCTGCAGCCAAGTTCATGCTATTGGGGCGATGGGGGAGGATCATTCACCTCTCGTCCATCGCCGCCACGATGGGCGGACGCGGCCAGATCAATTATGCCGCCGCCAAGGCGGGCCTCGAGGCGATGACGCGCGTTCTGGCGCTGGAACTTGGGCGCAAGGGCGTTCTCGCCAATTGCGTTGCGCCTGGAATCGTCGAGACGCCCATGTCCGAGCGAATCCGCGAGGAACACAAAGACAAGTTGCTCGACGCCATCGCCGTGCGCCGCTTCGCCCGCCCCGAGGAAGTCGCGGAGGCCGTCGCCTTTCTCGCTTCGGACGCCGCTTCCTATATCACCGGCCAGGTGATTCACGTGGATGGAGGGATGGGATTATGAAACGATCCGAAGTTCTTTTCGATGTGATTCGCGGGCGGCGAAGCGTTCGCAAGTTCCGTCCGGAGGTTCCCGACAAGGCGACGCTGCTGAAACTCCTGGAAGCGGCCTCCTGGGCGCCGGCTGCGGGCGGGCGGCAGGAATGGGAGTTCACCGTCATCTCTTCGCCGGAAGTCAAGGCTCGAATGTCTCGCGCCGTCCGCGCGCGATGGGATGAGCTCTGCGCGAAGCCGGCGATGGAGTCGTTTTCGGAAGAGATTCGCCGCTATGCGCGGAATTTCCATTGGTTTTCCGAGGCGCCGGTGGTAGTGGTGGTCTCGACGAAAAATCCGGAATCGTTTTTGCTACATATCTGCGGCGAGGCGGCTTCCGAGATTTCGGGCGGCAGGACTTCGGCGGCCATGGCGGCGCAGAACTTGATGCTGGCAGCGCACGCGTTGGGATTGGGCAGTTGCTGCCTGACGGGACCTTTGGCGGCGGAAGAAGAACTGAAGAAAATATTGGGTTTGGGCACGCGTCGCGGAATCGTCTGCCTCATCGCCCTGGGATATCCGGAGGCGCCATCCGCCGCGGCGCCGGCGCGAAAATCAGTTTCGGAAATTGCGAGGTTCGTGGAATGACACGGGAAGAAATCAGCGAAGGCGTCAGGGCATGCGTTGCGCGCGTGGTGGACAAGGAATGCGCCTCAATCCGGCTGGGCGACCGCATCATAGACGATCTGGGCGCGGATTCGCTCGATCTGCTCGATCTGGTGTTTCAGTTGGAGCAGCGGTTCTCGCTCAAGATTTCTCCGCGCGGGATCGAACGCCGCGCGCGCGAGCAACTGGGCGGCGCGCCGCTGGAAGTGGACGGTATCTATACCGCCACCGCGCTGGCGGAGCTGCGCAACGCGCTGCCGGAGATTCCGTCTGAGGAGTTCAAAGAAGGATTGAAGTCATCGGCGCTTCCACGGCTTTTCCGCGTGGAAACATTCGTCAATCTTGTGGAGCGTTTATTGGACGGGAACGCGGGAAACTGACGGGGAGCGACGAAGCATCCAAGAGTCAGGGCCGATTGGGCAATCATCACACAGCGGCGTTGTTGTAGGCCAACCCGCTCCGTCGGGTGGCCAAAGGCGCGCTATATTGCTTGGCGCCATGATCAGCGGGCCACCCGACGGAGCGGGTTGGCCTACCACCGGCGCTGATTTGATGGGATGAAGGATCAGGAGACGTATGGACAAGACGGCATTAATCACAGGCGGCAGTGGCGCAGTGGGCGGCGCGCTCGTGCGGCGATTCCTGGAAGACGGCTATCGCGTGGCGTTTACTTTTCTGCATAACACCGCCGCGGCCGACGCGCTTGTGTGCAAGACGGAAGCAGCGGCGTTCCACACCGATCTCACCAAGCGCGATCAGGTCGAGGCCATGGCGCACGGCGTCATTGAGCGATTTGGGAGAATTGACATTCTCGTAAATAATGCCGGACGCACGCAGGTCATGCCCTTCGCGTTGATCGAAGAAGAGGATTGGGACGAGGTGATCGCCTCCAACCTCAAGAGCATGTATCTCGTGACGCATGCGGTCGCGCGTGACATGATCGCCCGAAAATCCGGCGTCATCATCAATATCGGCTCGCTCGCTGGGCATAGGATGCTCGACGTCCCGGCGCACTATGCCGCCGCCAAAGCGGGTGTGACCGGGTTCACGCTGGCGCTGGCCAAGGAACTGTCGCGCTATAATATCCGCGTCAACGAAGTCGTGCCCGGTCTGCTTTCCGATGGCGTCGGCCTCATGGCGCCCGAGAAGGAGACCGCCGACTATGTGAAGCATTGCGCAGCGGGCCGGGCGGGCGACCCCAAGGAAATCGCCGAAGTCGTGGCTTTTCTCGCGAGCGAAAAAGCGTCCTACATCAACGCGCAAAGCATTCATGTGGATGGGGGGATATAGTTTGGAGTTCAACCTTTAGGTTGTGTCTAAGTCCAACCTTCAGGTTGGCGTGGAGCGCAATGGTTTAGAGCACAGCCTTCATCTCGCATTTGTGTTTGGAGCAACACCCCATGCGCTGGCGATTCACCGACCATATCGAACTCTTTCACCCCTGGACATCCATCCAGGGCCGCAAAAGCATTTCGCTTGAAGAATACAGTTTGCTCAAAATTTTTGGAATGAAGGGCCTCTTTCCGCGAAGTCTTGTTATTGAAAGCTGCGTTCAGCTGGCGTGTTGGCTGACCGCGAAAAGCTCCGATTTCAAAGAAACCGGCATTCTCGATTCAGTCGCCGGATTTGAGTTTGAGGATGACGCGCGAATGGGGGATGTCTTGAGCATGACGGCCTCAGTGGCGGAGCGCGACGCGCGCCTGATCCGATTTTCCGCCAAAGTCACGACGGCGAATCATCCTGTCTGCCAGGGAATGTTAGCATTCAGCCTGGCGCCGCTCGATCAATATCAAGACCCGGAAACCATGCGCATATTATGGCGGGAGCTTTATGCCGAGGCTTGAAGAACGCGACTACACTTATCTCACCACCGTGCGCGGGATGTGCCGCACGTGCCGCGCCCTTGCGCCCGCGCGCGTTTTTATCCGCTGCGGCAGCGTCTGGCAGCAGAGCCTCTGCCCTTCGTGCGAAAATGAGCCAGCCATGATCGCGAAGGACTCTGAATGGTACTTGCGCGAAACGTTGCAGACCTTCCCCGACCGCTCGCCGCTGCCGGGATCGCATCCGCCGCGCGAGGGATGTCCGCTCGATTGCGGCCCGTGCGCATGGCACGCCAGCCCCTGCCAGCTTCCCGTGGTTTCCATCACCAACGCCTGCGAGCTGTCCTGCCCGGTTTGCTTCACCTATAATCGCCCGGACCGCGCCTGGTATATGCCGCTCGACGAGATGCAGAAGACCGTGGATTGGATCGTCGCCTCGTCTGGGAAGGTTGATCTGATCAACATCACCGGCGGCGAGCCGACGCTTCATCCGCAACTGCTCGATATTCTGCAATGCTGCCGGCGCCCGGAAATCGGCCGCGTCACGATGAACACCAATGGACTGCGCTTGGCGGAGGATGAAGACCTTTGCCGCCGGCTGGCCGAGCTGGGTGTTTATGTGATTTTATCGTTCAGCGCCTTTGATCCCGAAACATCGCGGCGGCTTCACGGGCGCGACGTTGTTGACGCCAAGCTCAAGGCAATTGAGAATCTCACTCGCGCCGGCGCCAAGATGACGCTCCTGCACGTCATGATGCGCGATACGAACGAAGACGCAGCGTCGGGTATTTTTGATCTGATGATGGCGAATGACAACATCCTGAGCTACACCGTCCAGACGATGACCTATACCGGACAAGGCGGCGGCCAGTGGCTGGCGCGCGCGCATATCCCGGTGGACGAGGCCGCGCGCATTGTCTGCCGCCATTCCAAAGGCGCGCTCGAGTTTTCCGATTTTCTGCCGCGCCCTTCGGCGCATCCGCTTTGCTACCTGACGTGCACGATGCTCAAGGCGGGCGCGACGTTGCTTCCGTTCAGCCGCTTCGCGCCGCGCGAAAAACTTCAGTCTCTTTGCAAAAACTCCTATCTGATTCGTCTGGAAGATGAAGAGTCATTTATCAGGGAGACGATTGACGATCTTTATGCGCGCGGCGAAAGGAAGCATCTCCGTGTTTTTCGCGCTCTTATTGATGACCTGTTTCCAAACGGCGGCGAACTGACCGTTTTTGACCAGCAGAAGCGCGCCGAGGCGTCGGTGCGTACGGTCTATATTCATTCGCACATGGACGAAGACACCTTCGATTGCTCGCGCGCGATGCTCTGTCCGGACCTGGTGCCCGCCGAGCCGGGGCGGCTGATTCCGGCGTGCACGTATAACCTCTTCTATCGCATGAAGGATGAGCGCTTCTATGTTGAGCCCTGAAGAAAAGCTTCAGCGCGAACGCGAGCGCGCCGCCGTCCGGGAGTATTTCAAGAGCGGCTGCCAGGCGCCGTTCACGATTGCGCATCCCCAAAAATATTGCGTGTGCAACGTGCTCATGCCGAATGCTTTTGAAGTCGCGCGCACGGGGATTCGTTCGCTGGCGGTTCAATTCGCGCAGGCGCTGCCGTTTCCCTCGCTCAAGGCGGTTTGCTTCCGTGCGCTCGGGATGAAAATCGGCAAAGGAGTTTTCATTTCGCCCGGCGTCGTGGTGGACCCGTTCTATCCCTGGCTCATCGAATTGGAGGATGATGTCTTGCTCGGGCTTGGCTGCCGCATCCTGACGCACGAATACACCGCCGAATATTTCCGCATCGGGCGCGTGCGCATCGGCAAAGGTTCGGTCATCGGCGCCGGCGCCACGGTGCGTTCCGGCGTGACCATCGGCGCCCGCGTCACCGTCGGCGCCAATAGTTTCGTCAACAAGGACGTCCCGGATGGAATCACCGTCGGCGGCGTCCCCGCCAAACCAATTCCGCGAAAGGAGCGTTCGGAGTAACGTTCGGAGTTCAACCTTTAGGTTGTGTTTAAGTCCAACCTTCAGGT
>JAPLSP010000322.1 GCA_026398575.1 Candidatus Sumerlaeota bacterium
AAGGCCGTTGAAACGCCAAAAAGAAGGCGGCAAGCCACCTTACTCCAAAAGCTGGCGCCGCTCCCGACAGCATTGCTTTTTTAGTGAGATTTAGATTAAGGGCGCTTTACCTATCAAGCGGCGTTTAGGGCCGCCAATCGGATGATCTTCGTCGAGCATTTATCCAAGCGATTTGGCGCCACGTATGCGGTGGATGACGTGTCCTTTTCCACCGAGCCGGGAGAAATCCTTGGATTGTTAGGGCCGAACGGCGCAGGCAAGACAACGATCATGAGGATCCTCACCTGTTTTTTCCCTCCCACGTCCGGAGTCGCCCGAGTCGCCGGCTATGACGTGACGCAAGAGCCGATGAAAGTGCGCGGCAGGGTGGGGTATCTGCCGGAAATGGCGCCGCTGTATCGGGAGATGAAGGTGCGGCCTTTCCTTCGCTTTGCAGCGGAAATCAAAGGCCTCTCTGGCCGCGAGCGTGATGCAGCCGTCGAGAAAATCATCGCGGAGACCAATCTGACCACTGTGGCGCAACGCATCATTGGGAATCTATCGCGCGGTTACAGGCAGCGGGTTGGGCTGGCTCAAGCGCTCATTGGCGACCCGAAGGTTCTCATCCTCGATGAGCCAACGGCCGGGTTGGACCCATCCCAGGTGATTGAGGTTCGGGAACTGATCCGCTCCATGTCCGAGCGCCGAACCGTGATCCTTTCGACGCATATTCTTCCGGAGGTCACTGCGGTTTGCCAGAAGGTGGTGATCATTAACCAGGGCAAATTGATGGCATGGGGAACCCCCTCCCATTTGCATTCCCAATTCAAGCAAGCCGGGCGGGTGGATGTGGTTTTTAGTGGCGGGGGACTGGAGGAAGCGCGATTGGTGATGCGCTCGATGCCCTGCGTTGAGGCCATCCTCGAAGGCAGGCAGACCGAGCCATCGCGCTATCATTTCGCCATGAAAACCGCAGAAGGCGGCGCGCCGGAAATCGCGCGGCGAATCGTCGAAAAAGGATGGCAGATTCATGACCTGCGCGAGGGGGGCGATTCACTGGAAGAAGTTTTCAAACAAGCCATCTGCGCGAAGCAAGATGAGACAAAATGAATAAAATTAGAATCATTTTCAAACGCGAAATCGCCGGTGTTTTTCAGAACCCCGGGATTTATGTTGTATCAGGATTGCTTATATTCCTTCTTTCGTCCCTGGTCATTTACGGCATTGAAGACTACCAGAAACGTTCCAGCCGGGATATTTTGCGCGGAGAAGAGACGCTGGATTATACGCAGACAATGGTTGGATCTTCATTGGGCACGGTCTCCATATTATTTGTTTTCATTGTTCCGATCATCACCATGCGCGCCTTTTCCGAAGAAAAAAAATCCGGCCTTCATGAACTGCTTGCGACATGGCCGGTAACGGATATGCAAGTCCTTTTGGGCAAGTTCTTTGCCCTTTGCGCGGTGATGTTTATCGTCGAGTCCATTGTCGCGGCTTATGTTATTGTCTATTACTATTTTGGAAAGCCTGATTCCGGAGTCCTGTGCAGCGCGCTTCTGGGGTTGATTCTGATAACTTTTGCTTATATTTCGTTTGGGCTTTTTGCATCTTCCGTTACGGAGAACCAGATCATCGCTGCCATCATCACATTTGTTGGCCTGTTCTTTTTTTGGGTTCTTCATACTTTGGGCGGGGATGGGACGGGACTTTTCTCCAGGATTTGCGAGGCTATTTCCATCTCGAATCACTATGCTAATTTCGCCAGAGGCGAGATATTGATGACTGATATTGTTTATTTTATAGCCTTTACTTTAATGTGGTTGTTTATGAGCCTACGCTCGATGGAAATCAAACGCCTGATAGCTTGATAGCCTGATTCGCTTATGATCCGCATTGCGACATCCATTATCGGGGCGCTGCTTTTAGCGGCTGGTATATGTATTATCATCGTTTTTGGCAACATCCTGGATGTTCTTGCCGGCCAAGAGAGCGCTTCGTTTGGCGGATTCGATCTCGCTGGAGGAATCATGGCAATCGCAGGCTTGCTGATGGTTGCTGTCATTGCCGCCAGCAAATCATCAGCGATTTTGAATATTGTCTTGAGCCAGACCCTCTATTCGCTGCT